>NZ_FNPM01000005.1:0-470378 GCF_900107295.1 Variovorax sp. YR266 | reverse complement strand
AAGGACTCTTCAAGAAGCTCAAATATCGTTGCTGTCCCAAATGTGGAAGCGACGCTGACGTGGTGCCCAAAATGCTCATGCTCGGAAAGCAAAGCTCGCTTGAAGAACGCGCTGGCGCCCGCAGGCCAGACCAGCTCGCGTCTGACGAGTGTCTTCCTGAAGCCCTGCTGCCTGCCCCGCTTCAGCAATTCGTTCAAGGTTGCTACTGCACACGATGTGGTGTGGGTTTTGTCCCAGATGACCTTGTAAAGCCCGCAGTAGTGGAAGAAGCTAGAAATCGTGCCGCAAGGCGGGCAAAACCGCCGTAGGAAATGCGGCATTCGGCCAGAAGCGGTCGGTCGACAACACCTCGGAAATTGCAGGATAGCGGACGTTCTGACCTGTGGGTGAGACACGCTCTGAGGAGAAATCAATATGTATGAGTTGCCAAACCACTACGCCTGTACAGGGTGTGGGAAGCGATTTGGGTTCGAGTTTCAGCGTTCCGTCTACTACTGCGGCACTGCTCCACTCGGGCATCAATTGCTAGACGCAGACGTACTCCCAATTCCAGTGCGGCCAGGGTGGTGCAAGACGTGCGACAAGCTCTGTGTTGTTGAAAATATTCAACCTCTGCGTAATTTCGAAGATGCGTATGGAGCTGTTCGTGCTGGGAAAAATGTGGAGTACCCAGAGGGGACATCGAACTATGACTTGCCTGAAGCGATCAATCGGATCGCTGCGTATCTGAGATGGCGTTTAGGGCGCGCCCATCCGTCTCGTGCTCTATGTTGCGGTGGTATCAGCTACCAACTTCTGGATGTTAAACAACCATTGCTTAAGCATGCGGAATGCGACTTTGGCGTAGTCGAAGCGGTCTATCTTTATTTCGGTTCATACAACGGTCCCGGCCCGGGTGTCTACAGTCCAGCCAACATTCGCGTTTTTGACGGCGAAGGGGATTTGATTGGGCTCCTCACTACTCGCGCCTGGGGAGGGGCAACGCTCTGGGAGGTTGCCCCAGCGGCGTATGAGACATCGCAGTCGGATTGAATGACCGGTTCCGAGGGAAATGAACTTCCGCTACAGGCCCTTTGCATCGATGATCCGTCCAGCTACATTCGGCCAACAGCTGACCTTCGCAGCATCGACAGAAATCGCACGACCAGACTCCTATGACATGAGCACAACCGTTCCATCCCTCCGGCGTCTTATGCCTGAGGAAGCCGGCTATCTTTTCGACCTCTGCCAAGCGACCATGCGCGGGTACGTCGAGCAAGTTTGGGGCGCTTGGAACGAAGCGGCCGTTCGGGCGCATCTAACCGAAAGAGCGCAGGAAGGCGCGTTTTTTATGCTCCTCGTTCGAGGCGAGCGTGTCGGGGCAGTCGCGTTCGAGCGTTTTGATACGCACTATCAGATTGAAGACCTTTACGTCGAGCCAGGAAGCCAAGGCCAGGGCATAGGAACGTTCGTCGTGACGCACATCATCGGAATGGCAATGCTGGAAAATGTTCCGGTCCGACTTCGTGTGCTCACCTCGAACCCTGCTCGCCGGTTGTATGAGCGGCTGGGTTTTGAAGTTGTTCAATCCACTTCCGAGCGGTACTTTCTAGAGCGTCCTAGCTGAACGTAGGGGCTGCGACGCGTAGGACAGAATGCGGCCATAACCAGACATTCCCAATGACCATCCAGCTGCCCGCTGTCCACCGCGCTTTCATCGACACGAACGGTCTATTTGAGGGCTTCGCTGTCTTGTCGGGTGAGGAACACTACGTGATCCTCTGGGGCGAAGATGAGGTCGCCACCGCCAATTCAGAGATGGACATGGACGTGTATGCGCCGGGTTTCGTGGCCTTCGCCGGGAACGGCGGTGGTGAAATTTATGCCTTCGACGCGGTTGGCGCTGTCTTCATGCTTCCGATGATTGGCATGGAGCCAGAAGCAGCAATCAGGGTGGCTGACGACTTTCTCGAGTTTACGCGGGGTTTTCAGTGGGCAGTGTCGTCGGGCAAGTGACCCTTGAACGCTGCATACGGCCAACAACGGTCATTTGCCGATGGCCGCTGAAGAGACTCCTCGATCAAGGGGCCTTTCCCATTTACGCTGCTCAGTAGGCACCACATGCCCTTCCCTACACTAACGACGGATCGATTGATCCTGCGGCAAACGAGCCAGGCCGATGCGGCCAGCATCTTCAGCATATTTTCCGACCCTGCCGTTGTCGAGTTCTATGACATCGAGGCACTTCAGGATGGATCGCAAGCCGAAGAAATTCTCGATCGCCATCAGAAGCTCTTTGAAAGCAAGCGGGGCATTCGTTGGGGCATCGCGTTACGCGACTCCGGCACGTTGGTTGGCACTGCTGGATATTTCGGGAAGATTGAAGCCTATTCCTCCGCAGTCCTAGGCTACGACCTTTCTCGTACGCAATGGGGAAAAGGGATCATGGTCGAAGCCTTGCGCGCAATCTTGACTTATGGCTTTGCTCAGTATGGGTTGAATCGCATTCAGGCCACCACAGACTTGGATAGCTTGCGTTCGGTCGCCACACTAAAGCGGCTGGGCTTCCAAGAAGAAGGCACTCTTCGCCAATCCGGCTTTTGGAAAGGGAAGTTTCACGATGTACGCTGCTTCTCACTGCTTCGCTCAGAGTGGACGACCATTCGGTCCTTATGAGGCGAGCCAGAGACCGGCAGCAGTCGGCCAGATCCGGAAGTGACGGGATCCGGCCAACACCGGACGTTAGTCGTGGCCCTCCAGTTTTGAGACGCCGGCTCCTTTTGGGCGCTTCGGCAGAAGCTACAGTCAGCCTGGCGGCTTCAACCGAATAACCCATCAAGCATGCTTACGGACATCCTGATTGCCTCGACCGACGACGCACCTCAAATCCTCTCCACCACACCAGGCAGCTGGCCCCGATTGCAGTTCAATTCGTTGGACAACGTCGCACTGGCCGGACTTTGGGCCGCCCTAGGGGCGACCGCCGAGGCAGTGGATTTTGAAGGTGAGAAGCACTTGCTTGCTCACACGCCGGAGCAATGGGTCTTTGAGTTTCCGCAGGACTTTGTGCGTAGGCTATGCGCACTGCAGCCGGCAGGCATCAAGGATGTGGCAGCGGCATGGGCCACGCATGATGAAATTGCACGGATGGGCGCGAGCGGTCCTGCAATTGAACCGGTCGTGGAAGCGGTCAGGGGATTTGCGCGGCAGGCGACGGGTGAGAACAAGAGCTTGCTCTTGTTCATGTCGCTGTAGAGCACGTCAGCCGCAGTCGGCCAGAAGCTGCCATCCAAGCGAGCCTGCTAAATTCTGCTAACAGCAAAACAGGGATCACGTCCATGAACAATCCCCCTCTTGGCTCTAACCTGACGGACCTATGCCGGGAAATCATCCTAGAGTGGTCGCGGCTATCAGACCTTGCGGATTTTGCCGAGCGTGGTCACGGATATGGCTCCGACAGCGGAGGCATTCAGTACCCTGAAGATCTTGATGAGTATGAGCGTCTCGTCGAGGGAACTCAGATTCCTGAGGGCTTTTTGCGGGTCTACAGCTACGGACAGGATGACGTCTTAGTTCCACAGAGCATCTATCTGCGGACTCTTATGGACGTTCTTGCAAACGCTGGTTTCGCTGGGGACATGGCCAAGGTACAGGCCCTGCTTGACCGCCTGAACCCGTAGCGACGCTCACTATCTATCGACGGCCTGCGTTCGGCCAAAGCCAGCCGGTCATTTGAGGAAGTTGATGGAGCCCAGGAAACTAGTTCTTGAAGTAAGTGAGTAAGCGTCCTGGCAACTCATGTTGACGGCGGTCTCAGACTTAGGACCGAAGCGCGCAGATGGCTAGCCACTCAAAATGGCAGCATTCCAACACTCAGTTGCCGAGGAAGTAATGACGGCGATCGGCAGACCAGCGTGCGAGCTGCTCCCTGCAGTCGTCCCTGCACCATTGGGCGAGTCCGTCAGCAATGTCAAGCATTCCCTGTTCGCGAAGCCAAGCAACAGTTCGTATAGGACCGCCGCCGAGCATGCTTTCAATGTCGAAGCAGCACTGCAAATCGAAATCGACCTTGTACTTTGCATGCCACATGGCCGGGACATCGGCGGGGTCGCCAACCAAGAACAGTAGCCAGGCGCACCAGTACACGTTCTCGAAGTAGTTGTCGTCCTCGCCCCACGCGGGATCCCAGTCGTCGTCTCCAAGATCATCGTGCGCGAGTCGACGGCGGAACTCGACCTCAGCTGTGAACATGCGGCGCAGCAAAGAGTGATGGCTTGACGCATCCTCAGGAGCGATTGCGCGCAGCGCACGTTTGCGATCGGCGGGTGCTTCAATGTCAATGTCGATTGGCATACGCAAGTATGTAGCCATTGCGAGGTCGACAAGCGCGCGGTGATCCCGTCTTGACTGCAGTCGCAGATCAGGCTGCCGATGACGCCCACCGATGCGGCAGCAGTTCGGCGACGCGACTGGTCGGTTGCGTGGGTACCAAAGGGTCACAGCGAATCTGTCGGATGACCGCTTTCTAGCGCACTCGATGACGGCTTTGGGCCCCATGCCGACGTTCGGCCTTGCCGCAAGCAGACTTTCGGCTTTCACTCGGAGAGTGCTCTTCATCAACGCTCCATTCATTCGGACCAGGCCAAGCCTCCTTCAGATCTCAGTCTCTAGGATTGCGTCATGACAAGTTCCCAACGATCTTCGAAAGCAAAGCCAAGTCGGAAGCTGCGCTCAGGCCTGATTGCACTCGCCGTTTTCGTTGCCTTTGCTTTGGTAGGACCGTTGTTTGGATTTGGCAGGAGTGGAAACTCCAGTGGCGTAATGGGCGGCGAGATTTGCCGAGCTACCTGCACGGCGCGAGGCTGGCGAGACGGCGCATTGGTTTCTCCAGAACACGCTGCGACGGGAGCTTAGAACGGCCCCAAGACTTGCCAATGCCGATGATGGCCCCGTACAACTGACCGCATAGGCTCGACCGCAGCCGGATACACCACCGTCGCGATCAGTGCTTGGTCTCGGTCAATACGCAGCTCATCGATTCGCTTGGTGGCGTCAGCGCAATGACCTTGGCCACCCCAGCTTGACGGGCTCTATCAACACCGCTTACATTGCCCCCGCCCCGCGATAAGCGAGGTCGGGTTTGGAAGCCCGCTGACATCCTGCGACGAAAGCCGCAGTCACCGCACATGGTCTGCGGCTTTCTCGTTTGCGCCTATTTTTTAGGCGGCTCGAACGGGAGGGCTCGCGCCCTGCCGGTTTCCGCAAGGATGTCCCGGTCTTCCAACCCGTTCGAGCTGCCGCCCTCGTTTGGAAGCGAGGGCGTCGGTTTCTGCAAATCGACATCCTTGGGAGGCCCACTCATGGCCAACGCTTCTTCAAACGACGCAAGCACCAACGCCCGTTGTGCTTGTGCGCTCTATCGTCCCACCGCCCAGTTCAAACCCTTCGAATGGGTCCAGGGCGACCGGCTCAACGATTCTTCCCAGCAAAGCCAGGCCGCATTCCTGAACGACGCCCGCGACGTAGTGCAGGGCGCGCAAACGTTGGTTCAGCTACTCACCTGGGACGAAGACCGGCACGATGCCGCTTCGTCCGACGCAGACCCCGCGCCGCTCTTCGACGCATGCCAGCGCGGCTCGCTGCAGCGGCTTCTCTCGGCAACGCTGGGGCTGCTTCACGCCCGTATCGAAGTCCAGTGCGAGGCACTGACGGGGTAGGGAAGGCCTTCGAGTTCAGGCCGCCCGTATCACCGACTTGGGCTCCAGATACGCCTCCAGCCCGAAGGTGCCGAACTCGCGGCCGATGCCCGATTGCTTGAAGCCGCCGAAGGGCGCCAGGGGCTCGTGGTGCAGGCCGTTGATCAGCACCCGGCCCGCCTGCAGGCGGGAGCCCACGGCGAGGGCGTGTTCGTCGCTGCCCGACAGCACCACCGCCTGCAGGCCGTAGACCGTGTCGTTGGCGATTGCGATGGCGTCTTCCTCGTCGCGGTAGGTAATGAGGCAGAGCACGGGCCCGAAGATTTCTTCACGCGCGATGACCATGTCGTTGCGTACCCCGGCGAACAGGGTGGGGCGCACGTAGAAGCCGGCATCGAGGCCTGCCGGGCGGCCCTCGCCACCGGCAATGAGTCGCGCGCCTTCTTCCGTTCCCTTGCGGATGTAGCCCTGCACCCGCTCCCACTGCTTGCGGCTGACCATGGGGCCGATCTCGGTCGCGGCGTCGCGTGGGTCGCCGACCTTCGCGGCCTCGACTGCCGTCCGGGCCAGCGCGATGGCCTCGTCCAGCCGGTGTTCGGGCACCAGGATGCGGGTGCCGGCCAGGCAGGCCTGGCCGCTGTTCTGGAAGCCGGCCGTCACTGCAAGGGGAATGGCGGTGGCGAAGTCGGCGTCGTCGAGCACCACGGTGGGCGACTTGCCGCCGAGCTCCAGCGTCACGCGCTTCAGGGTGTCGGCTCCGGCGCGCTGGATGGCCTTGCCCACTGCGGTGCTGCCGGTGAAAGAAATCTTGGCGATGTCGGGGTGGCTGCTCAGCTCCGCGCCCACCACGTCGCCCCGGCCGTTGACGATGTTGAAGAGCCCCGGCGGCAGGCCCGCGGCGTGCAGCGCCTCGGTGACCACCTGGGTCTGGATGGCGCTCATCTCGCTGGGCTTGATGACCACGGTGCAGCCGGCGGCCAGCGCGGTCGCCAGCTTGTTGCAGATGAAGCCGGCGTTGGAATTCCAGGGCGTGATGAGGCCGGCCACGCCGACCGGCTCCATCACGACCTGTGCGCTGCCGATCTGGCGGGTGAGGGGGTATTGCTCCAGCGTCCTCGCCGCGAGCAGGAAGGCCTCTGCCGCATACCGTGCGACCCAGCCGGCGCGGGACACGGGGCCGCCGTACTCCTCGGTGGTGGCGGCATTGATATCGTCGGCGCGGGCCAGCACCGCGGCATGCAGGCGGTGAAGCAGCGCGATGCGTTCGGCCTTGGTGGTGCGCGCGTAGGCGGGCCAGGCGCGCTTGGCGGCGGCAATCGCTCGCAGCGTGTCTTCGCGGTCACCCAGGGTGACGTGGCCGATGACGGCCTCGGTGGATGGGTTGATGAGCTCGGCCTGTTCGCGCCCGTGGGGGGTGACGAAGGCGCCGTCGATGTAGATCTGGTCGATGTTGCGCATGGTGTGTTCCTTGGATTCGCCGGAGCGGAAAACCGGCTTGAATCAAATTTAGGGCGCGAGCATTGACTTGAGAAGCCGGCCAAATCACCATGCGTCATTCAGGTAATCGGGACAATCGACCATGCACAGCAGCGGATTGATAGAGCTGGAGGCGGTGCTGGCGGTGGCCCGGCACGGCGGTTTCAGGGCGGCGGCGGTCGATATGGGCATGTCGCGCTCGGCCCTCAGCGCCACGGTGGCGGGGCTGGAGGCGCGGCTGGGCGTGCGCCTGTTCAACCGCACCACGCGCAGCGTGTCCACTACCGAGGCGGGCGAGCAGTTCATCGCGCGTATCGCGCCGGCGCTGGCCGACATTCGCGGCGCCATGGAGGCGACCAACGAGCTGCGCGACACGCCCACCGGCACCCTGCGGCTCAACAGTTCGGTCGGTGCGGCGCAGATGATCTTCGCACCGGTGGTGCTGGAGTACCTGCGCCGCTACCCCGACATGAAGGTAGACATCGTGACCGAGCGCCGGATGATCGACATCGTGGCCGAGGGCTTCGACGCCGGCATCCGCCTGGCCGAGGCCGTGCCGCGCGACATGGTGGCCGTGCCCATGAGCGGCGAGCAGCGCATGGTGGTGGTCGCATCGCCGCAATATCTGCAGAAGCACCCCGCGCCCCAGGTGCCCGACGACCTGATGGCGCACCGCTGCGTGCGCTGGCGCTTTTCGAGCGGCATCGTTTACCGCTGGGAGTTCGCGCGCCACGGCGAGGCGATGACGCTCGACGTGCCCGGCCCCATCACGCTCGACGAGCCCCTGCTGATGCTGGAGGCGGCGCGCGCAGGCGTGGGCATTGCCTACATGGGAATGTTCCACGTCGCAGAAGACCTGGCCAGCGGCCGGCTGGTGCCGCTGCTGGAAGAGTGGTCGCCAAGCTACCCGGGCATCTGCCTGTACTACCCGAGCCGGCGCAACGTGCCGGCAGGGCTGAGGGCCTTCATCGACCTGGTGCGCGAGGTGATCGAGTTGCCGGGCCGGTAGCAGAACCCTGAGCGAGCGGGCGGGGCCGCTTACATCGGCGGCATCTTGTCGAACTTGGGCAGTGCCGGGTCGAGAAAGTCCCAGCCGTGCCCACGCACGGTGTACGTAACCGCCTGCGGCTTGTACCGGCCGGGGTCGTCGAGGCTTGCCGCGTGCACGGTGAAGACGTCGGGCATCGCCGCAAAGGTCAGGTACACGGGCGAGCCGCAGTTCGGGCAGAACCCCCGGGTCTTGACGTTGCCGCTGTCGCCGACCATGTCCCACAGCGTGGCATTGCCGCTGTGCTTCACGCCGGCGCGTGGAAAGGTGAGGTACGAGCCGTGGCCGGTGCCGCTCTTGCGTTGGCAGTCGCGGCACTGGCATTCGTTCTGGAAGATGGGCTCGGCCGAGATCTCGTAGCGGATTGCGCCGCACGCGCAGCCGCCGGTGTAGGCGTGGCTCATTTGTCTTGTCCTTTCGAGGTTGTTTTCCAGCGGGGCTGGCTGGGTGCAACCAATTTAGGCGAGCAAGGGCGCGGCGGGGGAGTAACAAGTTCGTCGTGAGTGGGCACCGCCCGGGAGCTCAGGCTTCCACGGGCACGTAGAAGTCGATCACGGCCCCTGGCTGGTCGGGCGCGAAATGGCCGTCGTACATCTCGAAGTCGGGACTGTCGACGACCCGCAAGCCGGAGGCGGGAATCAACTCGCCCCAGATGATCGCCATGGCGCTCTTGACTTGCGGGTGCAGCGCGGACCCGTTCAGGGCGATGCGAAAAACGACGTAGGTTGCCGCCGGAATCTCCTTCACTTCGAAGCCCTTGGGGAGGTCGCCATCGGTTTCCACGCCCACGCCTGCCATGTACATGAAGCTCCCGGCCTCCTGGTCCACGCTCCAGACCACGCCGTACGTCGCCCAGCTCGGGGCCTGGCCCTTCAGCGGCAAGGCACCGACAAGCGCAGACCACAGTTGGGGAATGTCGGACTTCGTCGCGTCGTCGAAGCGCCGGGATGGGCCCGCGACGCGGAACGCCTCGAGCCTGGTCAATTCGGGCAATCGGGCCACTGCCGTGGGGGTGCTGCTGGGGGAATTCATTGGAAACTGTCCTTCGATGGGGGTAGGAGAGAAGCCGGAACGAAAGCGGCCGGGTGACGCGCCGAAGAGGCGCTTGAATGCGCGCGTGAAAGCCTCCTGCGATTCGAAGCCGCAATCCAGGGCCAGATCGATGAGCTTCACGTCGGGCTCGCTGCAGAGCCTGCGGGCACTGCGCACGAGTCGACGCCCGCGCACATGCGCCATGACACTGCGGCCCATGCGGGCGGTGAACATCCGGGAGAAGTGGTACGCCGAAAAGCCCGCGCGTTGCGCGATCAGTTCGAGCGTGAGGTGGTCGTCGAGCCGCTCCTCGATCCAGGCCATGAGGGGGACGAATATGTCGGGCTCGCGGGGCATCGGGTTGTCCATGCGGCGATCATGAAGTACCGCAAACCGGCTGTCCTGACCGAACTTGCTGGCGTGCAGTAATGCGAAAGAATTGCCAACTCAGTGGCTTCTGCTTTGAAGTTCTTACAACTTCGGCCCCGTACATGCGGGTTTCAGACGGTAAAGTGCCCGTCTCCGGTTTCGGACTGTTTCCGACCCTTTTCCCGCCGCCTCCCGCTCCCCCGTTTCTGTTTCTTCTTCTTCATGTCCAACCTCATCGTGCACGGCGGTACGCCGCTGCGTGGCCGCATTACCCCCTCCGCCAACAAGAACGCCGTGCTTCCGGTGCTCTGTGCCACTTTGCTCACCTGGGAGCCGCTGCGCCTGCACGGCGTGCCCGACATCACCGACGTGCGCAAGATCCTCGACATCTTCCGCACCCTCGGCAGTGACGTGCACATGGACCACGAGACCGGCACGCTCGAGCTGCATCACCGCGAAACCACCTTCGACGCATCGCTGCACCGGCTGCCCGAGGAGATGCGCTCGTCGATCATGTTGGTGCCGCCGCTACTGGCGCGCTTCGGTGTTGCGCGGCTTGAAGACAACGTGAAGGGCTGCACGCTGGGCGTGCGCGAGATCGATCCGCACGTGGAGGTGTTCCAGCGCTTCGGCGGCGAGGTCGAGCGCACCGAGGGCTCGCTGCTGGTGCGCAGCAAAGGCCGGCTCACGCCTACCGACCACTGGCTCGACTACGCGTCGGTCACCACCACCGAGAACTTCGTGCTGTGCGCGGCCGCCGCGGGCGGCACCTCGACGCTGACCAATGCAGCGTCGGAGCCGCACGTGCAGGAGTTCTGCCGCTTCATGGCCATGATCGGCGTGCGCATCGAGGGCATGGGCACCTCGCGGCTCACGGTGCATGGCAACGGCGCGCTCAAGGGCGGCGAGTTTCGCTTCGACGAAGACTTCCACGAGATCACGACCTTCCTGGCGCTGGGCGCCATCACCGGCGGCGACGTGGTCGTGCGGAACAGCGCCCCCGAAAACTTTCCGCTGCTCGACCGCACCTTCGCCAAGTTCGGCGTGCAGATCGAGCATGCGGACGGCTGGTCGCGTGCCATCCGCACTGGTCCGCTGAAGGTGCAAACGCCTTTCACGAGCAATGTGCTCACCAAGGTCGAGGCGGCGCCGTGGCCGTACTTTCCGGTGGACCTGCTGCCGATCTTCATCGCGCTGGGCGTGCGCGCCCAGGGCAATGCGATGTTCTGGAACAAGGTGTACGACGGGGCGCTGGGCTGGACGGGCGAGCTCTCGAAGTTCGGCGCGCACGTGTTCTCGTCTGACCCGCACCGGCTCATTACCTTCGGCGGCAATCCACTGACGCCCGCGGTGGTCGAGAGCCCCTACATCATTCGCGTGGCGATCGCGCTGTTCATGGTGGCAGCGAGCATCGAAGGCAAGTCGGAGATCCGCAACGCCGCGCCGATCCGCCGGGCGCATCCGCGCTTCGTGGAGAACCTGCGCAGCCTGGGCGTGCAGGTTGAGTGGACGAGCGAGGAATAACCGGCGGGGTTGGTGCCGCAGCGCCCGCCCGTCAGAACGACGGAACGGGGTTGCGCCCTTCGGTCAGCACATAGGCGCCGTTGCGCCAGGCATAGACCAGCGTGCTGTCGATGGTGAGCACGCGGCGGTTTTTGGTGCCGCTCGTTCGTTCGCCCTTGAACGCGATGCGCATTTCGCCCGGCGCTTCGTCGGTGCCCAGCGTAAAGCTCGGCGTGCCGCTGATGTCGAAGCACGCGCCGCGTGGCGGCTCTTCCGACTTGCCGGGCCTGGGCGCTTTCTCGCAGGACTCGTCGGCGCCTTCATTGGTGGCCGACAGCGCAATGCCCCTTGCCAGCACGCGCACCTTGCCCGCTTCGAGCCCATACACCGACAGCCACTGCCCACAGTAGCCCTGCCAGCAACTGCCGTGGGCAATGGTCAGCGCAAAGCGCTGGGGTGCGATGCGCTCGACCTTGGTGGTGCCGAGGTTGCCCATGAAGCCGAGGTAGTCGACAGCGTCGCTGCGGCTCGCGAGCTTCCAGCCCTCGGCGCTCTGCTCGAAGAAGTAGGCACCGAGCCATGCGCCGTTCACGTGGCCGTTCATCGGCTCGCCCCGGTCGTCGAGCGGCACGGTCTCGGTCAGCATGACGGCGTGCGTATCGTCCAGCCGCACCACCTCGCGCGGCGACACCTGAGCCTGTTGATCGGCCTCGCTGCCGGGCACTGTCTTGCCCTCGTTGGCCCTCTCGGGCAGCGAGACGGTGTCGGGCTGTCGGGGCGAGGCGCCCGGGTCCTGGGAGTCGGGGAACACCAGCGCCATGAGTTCGGCTCGCTTGAGCGTGGCCGATGCGGTGGGGCGAGGCACTGGTGGTGCAGGTGATGCTGGCGGTGCCGCGGGGGCAACGGCCTCGGCGGTTGCCACGGCCACTGCGGCTTTGTCCGGCTGCGCGTCGGCGGTGGTAGCGGGGGCTTCTTCTTTCTGCGGGCAGCCGCCGAGCATGACGAGGCTGGCGGTGGCAATGGCAGCAGCAATGCTGCGCTGCAGCGGCCGGGAGTGAGCGGGCCGCGTCGGGTTCAGGATGGGCATGCGCGCGATTGTGCCGAAGCCATTTGGCGATGATGACCCCGCCGCCGCCGCAACCTCCGGCTTGGCGGGAGAATGGCCGGCACCCGGCGACACACGAACAAGGAGCGCTCCAAATGACCACGCTGCAACAACTCATCGGAACGGACCTTCCGCTCATTCAGGCTCCCATGGCCGGCGTGCAGGGCAGCGCGCTGGCCATTGCCGTCAGCAATGCCGGTGGCCTGGGCTCGCTGCCAGGTGCCATGCTGAGCCCCGACGTCATGCGCAGCGAGCTGGCCGCCATCCGCGCGGGCACCAGCAAGCCCTACAACGTCAATTTCTTCTGCCACACCCCGCCGGTGCCGAGCGCCGAGCGCGAAGCGACCTGGCGTGCCGCGCTGGCGCCGTATTACGCGGAGTTCGGCATCGACGCGGCGAACATTCCCACCGGCCCGGGGCGCAACCCTTTCAGCGCGGAAGTGGCCGATTTGCTGGCCGAATTCCGCCCGCCGGTGGTGAGCTTTCATTTCGGGCTGCCGTCCGAAGCGCTGATGGCGCAGGTGCACGGTTGGGGTGCGAAGGTGCTGGCATCGGCCACCACGGTCGAAGAGGCGCAGTGGCTCGAAGCGCGCGGCGTGGATGCGGTCATCGCGCAAGGGCTGGAGGCCGGTGGGCATCGCGGTCATTTCCTGTCGCACGACCTGACGCGGCAGCTCGGCACTTTCGCGCTGTTGCCGCAGCTGGTGCACGCCGTGAAGGTGCCGGTGATCGCGGCCGGTGGCATTGCCGATGCAGCCGGTGTGGTCGCGGCCATGGCGATGGGCGCGGCGGGCGTGCAGATTGGCACGGCCTACCTGCTGACGCCCGAGGCGACCACCAGCGCGCTCCATCGCGAGGCGCTCAAGAGCAGGGCCGCGCGGCATACGGCGCTGACCAATCTCTTTACCGGCCGGCCAGCGCGCGGCATCGTGAACCGCGTGATGCGCGAGCTGGGGCCCATCGGCGCAGCCGCTCCGGAGTTTCCGCTGGCCACATCGGGAATCGCACCCTTGCGTGCCAAGGCCGAGGCGCAGGGCAACGGCGACTTCTCTCCGCTGTGGTCGGGGCAGAACGCCACCGGCTGCCGCGAGCTGCCTGCGGCCGAGGTCACGCGTGAGCTGGCACAAGGATTTCATTGAGCTTCAAACCATGACCCAACTGCATCTGCCCCTGAAGTTTCTCGCGCATGGCGCGCAACCCGATGTTCGCGAACCCTGGCTGCTGGTGCTGATGCACGGCGTGGGCAGCAACGAGCAAGACCTGTTCGGCCTGGCGCGCATGATGCCGCCGCAGTTCAACGTGCTGAGCCTGCGCGCGCCCTATGTGCTGTCGCCCGACGCCTACGCGTGGTTCGAGTTCCAGGTGCTGCCCGGCGGTGAACGCCGGATCGACGAAGAGCAGGAGCGCGAGAGCCGCTTCCTGGTCGGCGAGATGATCGCCTCGGCTGGCAAGCAACTCGGCGTGCCGCCAGAACGCGTGGTGGTTGGCGGCTTCAGCCAGGGCGGCATCATGGCGCTGTCGCTGCTGCTGACCAAGCCTGAGAGCGTGCGCGCCGCGATGGTGTGGCACAGCCGGCTGCTGTCGCAGGTGCTGCCGCACGTCGCGGCGCCGGAGGCCTTCGAGGGCAAGGCGTTGTGGGTGAGCCATGGCAGCGCCGACAACGTAATTCCGCCGAGCGCTGCGCAGGCCACGCGCGAGTTCGCACGTACGTTGCCGGTGGCGCTGTCGGGGGCGGACTTTCCGGGTGCGCACGAGATCCGTCCGGCCGAGTTGCAGGCCACCCTGGCGTGGCTGCAATCGCTCAGCGCGCCGACAAGTTCGTAGACAAGCGCACCATGACCATCGCTTCCATCTCGGCCACCCATTCGTCGTTGTCCGCTTCGGGCTGCACCAGCAGGCGATAGCGTCGGCCGCCCCATGCGGCGGTCAGCAGCGCATGGATGGTGGCGGGCGAGGGCTGCGGCTGTAGGTCCGTGCAAGCGGCAAAGGCCTTGAGCCACCTGTCAGCCAGTTCCTCGTACACGCGGCGGTGGTGCTTGGGCTCCGCCACGCGGTGTTCGAGCATCAGCATCTCGTGGTCGAAAGCCGGCAGCCCTTCGAGCCGCGTGTCGCAGGTGATGCGCACGAGGCGCTGCACGCGCGTTGGCCAGTCGATATCCGAAGGCGCGATCACTTCCGCATCGAGCCGCGCGAGTAGCGCCTCGATGCAGTGGCGCACATAGCCCGAGAGCAGGGCTTCCTTGTCGGGGAAGTAGTCGTAGAGCGTGCCGACCGCGATGCCGGTTTCCAGCGCCACTGCGCGCGTGGTCACGCCCTCCCAGCCGTGCGCGGACCAAATCCGAACAAAGGCGTCGTAGATCGCCTGCACGGTGAACTTGCTGCGTGCCTGCGTGGGGCGTTTCAGGGGCTTGGAGCGGGGTGCGTCCGGCATCGACGGTTTTCCGAACCCGCCGGGAGACGGGCCGCCATACAGTTTGCGAATGAACAACGTATTCACTTTAACCCGCCTCGAAACGCGCAAGAACGCCCTCGGCACTACCCGTGTCGTGACCGCGCAGGACACCGGCGAGCTGCAGCCCGGCGAGGTGCTGCTGAAGATCGGCCGCTTCTCGCTGACCACCAACAACATCACCTACGCGGCCTTCGGCGACGCGGTCATGAAGTACTGGCAGTTCTTTCCGACTGGCGACGCTGATTGGGGTCACATGCCGGCCTGGGGCTTTGCCGATGTGGCCGCCTCGAATGTGGAGGGCGTGGCGGTGGGCGAGCGCTTCTACGGCTACTTTCCCATAGCGAGCCACCTGCGCATGCAGCCAGTGCGCGTAACGCCGCGCGGCTTCTACGACGGCGCGCCGCACCGCAGCGAGCTGGTGTCGGCCTACAACCAGTACATGCGCTGCAGCAACGACGCGGGCTACGTCGCCGCGCTGGAGGACTACCAGATGCTGGTGCGCCCGCTGTTCATCACCTCGTTCATGCTGGCCGACTTCCTGGAAGACAACGCTTTCTTCGGCGCGAAGCAGGTTGTGGTGTCGAGCGCGTCGAGCAAGACCGCATTCGGCACGGCCTTTTGCCTGCGACAGCGCGAAGGGCTGGCGCTGATTGCGGCCACGTCCAACGCCAATCGCGCTTTCGTGGAGAGCCTGGGCTGCTACGACCGCACGCTGAGCTATGAAGAAGTGACGGCGCTGCCGGCTGATGTGCCCACGCTGTACGTCGACTTCTCGGGCAACGACGACCTGCGCGCCACCATTCATCACCACTTCGGCGAAGCGCTGGTGTACGACTGCTATGCGGGCTCTGCGCAGAAGACGGAATTTCTCGGTGACACAACCTCGCTGCCCGGCCCGACGCCCAAGCTCTACTTCGCCCCCGTGCAGATCCGCAAGCGCAATGCCGACTGGGGCCCGCAAGAGGTCAACTGGCGCTTCAACGAGGCGCAAGGCAGCTTCATCGCCGAGCTGAGCAGGCCCGGCAATCGATGGATGACGCTGGCACAAGGCGAGGGCTTCGCGCATGCGCAAGCCGTGATCGCCGACCTGCACGCGGGCAGGGTAGATCCGCGGCAGGCGCACGTGGTGCGGCTCGCGGGCTGAGCGTGTGAACTTCCGCGCGGCGGGTGCGTCACAGGGCGTTACGACGACGGGGCTGGTGCGCAGCCCGAATTGGTGCACCATAGCCGTTCGCTTCCCCGACATTCCCGCACAAGGAAACCCACCTCATGCCCGAGCCCGACAGCGACACGCGCGACGCCCCTGAGTTCAGACCCCGCCGCGAAATGCCCATAGGCGCCATCGTCGCCTTCGTGCTGGTGCTGCTCGGGACTGCCTACCTTGGCTGGCGCTGGTATCAGCAGCAGATGCTGGCAGAACCCGTGCCAGTGGCCGCGGCGCCCAATGACGCGCCCGCACCACCGCCACCACCGGCGCCGCCCTCGGCAGCGTCCGCCGAGCCGCAGAACCCCATGGATGCACTGGCTCCGCCCGATGCGGCATTGCCCAAGCTGCCTGATTCCGATGCGCGCGTGACGAAGGCGCTGATCGAACTGTTCGGCGGCAAGAACGTTGCAGCGTACATGCACCCCGACGGCATCGTGCGCCGCTTCGTCACCACCGTCGACAACCTCGCGCGCGAACAGGCTCCGCCCAGCGCATGGCCGGTGCTGCCCACGGGCCAGCGCTTCATCACCGACGGGCAGCAGGGGCAGGTACAGACGATTGCCGCGAACAACGCCGCGCGCTACAACGCCATCGTGCTGCTGGCCGAGTCGGTCGACCCGGCCAAGGCGGCGGCCGTGTACGCAAAGCTCTATCCGCTGTTCCAGCAGGCGTACGAAGAGCTGGGCTATCCGGGCCGCTACTTCAACGACCGGCTCATTGCCGTGATCGACCATCTGCTGCAGGCGCCCGAGCCCAAGGGGCCGGTGGAGGTGCGGCTGGTCGAGGTGAAGGGTGACGTGCCCTCGACCCGGCCGTGGGTGCGCTATGAATACGCTGACCCCAAGCTGGAGTCGCTGTCTTCCGGCCAGAAGATCATGGTGCGCATGGGGCCGGAGAACGAGCGCAAGGTGAAGACCAGCCTGCGCGGCCTGCGCCAGCAGATCGCCACGGGCGACGTGGCAAAGAAGAAGCAACCCTGACGCCGCACGGCGCCCGATCTACACGAGCGCCCGTGAGCATTCCTCCGGCGCGCCGTGTAGGCGCGGACCGATTGCGTGCTGAACGGATGTCGCTGAGGCTTTGTTCTCAAGATCAAAACCTCGAGGACACCCGTATGAACCTGATGAGCGTCGACCTCTACCAGAGTGCAACCGATTCGGAGAAATTCCTCGCGCTTCCAGCGGGCACCGATCCTGCCGAACTCATGGGTCCGATGACCTTCGACCAGGACTATGCGCAGGTCAAGCGATACCAGGAGGCATTCCAGTTCGATCCGTCCGAAGCCTATGCGGGCGTCAATGCCGCCAAGATCGCTGCAGACATCCTGACCGTGAAGTGGGCGACCTATCGTCGCGAATCCCCGCCGTAAAAGGGCCGCTGGGTTGCCGCCCGCCTTCTCGGATTTCGTCAGGCCTCTTCGGTTTCCTTGTAGTCGTCCACGGGCACGCAGCTGCAGAACAGGTTGCGATCGCCGTACACGTTGTCGACGCGGCCGATGGGCGGCCAGTACTTCGCGTTCTTGAGTTCGGCCAGCGGAAACGCGCCGAGTTCGCGCGAGTACGGGTGGCTCCACTCGGTGCCGAGCAGGCTCGCAGCCGTGTGCGGCGCGTGCTTGAGCGGGTTGTCTTCCTTAGGCCACACGCCTTCTTCGATGCGGCGGATCTCGCCGCGGATGGCGATCATCGCGTCGATGAAGCGGTCGAGCTCGGCCAGCGGCTCGCTCTCGGTCGGCTCGACCATCAGCGTGCCGGGCACGGGGAAGCTCAGCGTGGGCGCGTGGAAGCCGTAGTCGATCAGGCGCTTGGCCACGTCTTCGGCGGTGACGCCGCTGGTGTCCTTCAGCGGGCGCAGGTCGAGGATGCACTCGTGCGCGACGTGCCCGTTGGGGCTCGCGTACAGCGTGGGGTAGTGGTCCTTCAGGCGCGCGCTGATGTAGTTGGCGCTGAGAATGGCCGTTTCGGTCGCAGCCTGCAGGCCCTTGGCGCCCATCATGCGGCAGTACATCCAGCTGATCGGCAGCACGGCCGCATTGCCCAGCGGCGCGGCCGACACGGCGCCCACGCCGTTCGACGGCATGCCTGCGGTCACGTGGCCAGGCAGGTACGGCACGAGGTCTTCGACCACGCACACCGGGCCCACGCCGGGGCCGCCGCCGCCGTGCGGAATGCAGAAGGTCTTGTGCAGGTTCAGGTGGCTCACGTCGCCGCCGAACTCGCCCGGCGCGGCCACGCCGACCAGCGCGTTCATGTTGGCGCCGTCGACATACACGCGGCCGCCGTGTTCATGCACCAGCTCGCACAGTTCCTTCACGCGGGTTTCGAACACTCCGTGCGTGCTGGGGTAGGTGATCATCACTGCGGCCAGCTTGTCGCTGTGCTTTTCGCAGGCGCGCTTCAGGTCGTCCATGTCGACGTTGCCCTGCGCGTCGCAGGCCGTCACCACCACCTGCAGGCCCACCATCTGCGCGCTCGCGGGGTTGGTGCCGTGTGCGGAAGACGGAATCAGGCAGATGTTGCGGTGGCCCTGGCCCTTGGCTTCATGGAACGAGCGGATGGCCAGCAGGCCTGCGTACTCGCCTTGCGAGCCAGCGTTGGGTTGCAGGCTGATGCCCGCGTAGCCGGTGGCTTCGCACAGCCAGGCGCGCAGCTGGGCGTCGAGCTGGGCATAGCCCTGCTGCTGGTCAGCCGGTGCGAAGGGGTGGATGTTGGCGAACTCGGGCCAGGTGATGGGGATCATCTCGCTCGTCGCGTTGAGCTTCATCGTGCAACTGCCCAGCGGAATCATGCTGCGGTCGAGCGCCAGGTCTTTGTCCGACAGGCTGCGGATGTAGCGCAGCATCGCGGTTTCGCTCTTGTGGGTGTTGAACACCGGGTGCGTGAGAAAGGCGCTGCTGCGGCGCAGGTCTTCGGGGATCAGCGGCGTGGTGCTGCCCGACAGGTCATCGAAGCGCGGCGCCTGCGTGCCGGCGGGCGCGAAGAGGCTCCACAGGGTTTCGACGTCGGCGCGCGTGCTGGTCTCGTCGAGCGAGATGCCCAGGTGCTGCTGCAGGCGCTGGCGCAGGTTGACGCCGGCGGCTTGCGCGCGCTCGATGATCGCCGGCGTGTCTTCGCCGGTGCGGATGGTCAGTGAATCGAACGCGGTGGTGTTGACCGGCTCGCGGCCCATCTGCGTGAGGCCCTTGGCGAGGATTGCCGTGAGCGCTGCCACTCGCTGCGCAATGCGCGTGAGGCCGTCGGGCCCGTGGTAAACGGCGTACATGCTGGCCACCACGGCCGGCAGCACTTGCGCGGTGCAGATGTTCGACGTTGCCTTCTCGCGGCGGATGTGCTGCTCGCGCGTCTGCAGTGCGAGGCGGTATGCGGGCTGGCCGTGCGTGTCGACGCTCACGCCGACCAGGCGGCCCGGCAGCGAGCGCTTGAATTCGTCGCGGCAGGCCAGGTAGGCGGCGTGCGGGCCGCCGTTGCACAGCGGCATGCCGAAGCGTTGCGTGGTGCCGCAGACGATGTCGGCATCGAATTCGCCGGGCGCGACGAGCAGCGTGAGCGCCAGCAGGTCGGCCGCGACGATGAGGGCGGCGTCGCACTGATGCGCGTGGCCCGCGAGTGGTCGCAGGTCGTGCACGTGGCCGGTGGTGGCGGGGTACTGTGCGAGCGCGGCGAAGAACTCGCCGCTCACCATCAGGTGCGGCAGCGTTTCCGACACGGTGCTCACCTTCACTTCGATGCCCAGCGGCGCGGCGCGCGTCTTGATGACTTCGATGGTCTGCGGATGGCAGTCGCCCGACACCAGGAACACGTTGCTCTTGCTCTTCACGCTGCGCTTGGCCAGCGTCATGGCCTCGGCTGCGGCCGTGGCCTCGTCGAGCATCGAGGCGTTGGCGATGGCCATGCCCGTGAGGTCGCACACCATCGTCTGGAAGTTGAGCAGGGCTTCCATGCGGCCCTGCGAGATTTCGGCCTGGTAGGGCGTGTAGGCGGTGTACCAGGCGGGGTTCTCGAGCACGTTGCGCAAGATGACGCCCGGCGTGTGCGTGCCGTAGTAGCCCTGGCCGATGAAGTTCTTGAACACCTTGTTCTTCGACGCCATCACCTTCAGCTCGGCCAGCGCATCGGCTTCGGTTGCCGGTGCGGGCAGGCGCATCGGCTTTGCGCGGCGGATGGCCGCGGGCACGATGCCGTCGATGAGCTCTGCTCGCGTTTCCGAGCCGATCACCGGCAGCATGCGCGCCTCGTCCGCCGCATCGATGCCGATGTGGCGGGCGAGGAATTCTTCGGCGTTCTCTAGTTCTTGCAAAGAGGGAAGGGCGGGCGTCGGCATGGCGGTGAGGGCTCGGGGAGAAGAAGGAAGGTGGCTGAGGAACTCAGCGGATCAGGATTCGGCGGCGAACTTGTCGTAGGAGGCCGCGTCCAGCAGGGCGTCGAGCTGCGCGGGCTCGCTCAGCTTGACCTTGAAGAACCAGCCGGCGGCCAGCGGATCGCTGTTGGCGAGCGACGGGTCGGCGCGCAGGGCCTCGTTCACTTCAGTGATCTCGCCCGACACGGGCATGAACACGTCGGCCGCGGCCTTGACCGATTCGACGACGCCGGCAACTTCGCCTTGCGCAAAGGTCTTGCCGACTTCGGGCAGGTCGACGAACACCACGTCGCCCAGCGCGTCCTGCGCATGCACGGTGATGCCGACGGTGGCTGCGTCGCCTTCGGCCGACACCCATTCGTGGTCCTTGGTGTACTTGATGCTCATGGAAAACTCCTCGTGGAAAAAATGAATCGGGGTGCAGAGCCTAGCCTGTCGACCAGGCTCAGCCGCGGTAGTAGCGGGTGGGCACGAAAGGCATCGTCGAGACTTCCATCGGCACCGGCTTGCCGCGCACGATGGCCTGCACGCGCGTGCCCGGCTCGGCGAAGGCGGTGGCCACGTAGCCCATGGCGATGCAGCGGTCGGCCGTCGGGCCGAGCAGGCCGCTGGTGACGATGCCGATGTCATGGCCTTCGAAAGATTGCAGCACCGTGCCGTCGCGCACCGGAATGCGTTCGAGGGCGACGAGGCCCACGCGCTTGCGCTTCAGCGTGTCGTGGTCGGTGTGGCCGGCGGCGCCTGCGGTCGCGACGGCGAGCTGCGCGAGGATCTTTGCCGCGCCAGGAAAGCCGCCTTCGCGCGCGCCGCCCGTGCGGCGCACCTTCTGCATCGCCCAGTTGAGCGAGGCCTCGACAGGCGTGGTGGTGGTGTCGATGTCGTTGCCGTAGAGGCAAAGCCCGGCTTCGAGTCGCAGCGAATTGCGCGCGCCCAGGCCGATGGGCTTGACCTCGGGCTGGGCCAGCAGCAGGCGGGCCAGCGCCTCGGCGTCCTTGGCGGCCACCGAGATCTCGAAGCCGTCTTCGCCGGTGTAGCCGCTGCGGGTGACGAAGGCGGCAATGCCGCCGATCTGCACCGCACCGCCCGTCATGAACACGAAGCGCTCGATGCCGGGCGACAGCCGCGCCAGCGTGGCCGCGGCCTGCGGGCCCTGCAGCGCGAGCAGGGCGTGGTCGGGCAGGGGCTGCACTTGGCAGCGGCTGCCGATCTTCTGCTGGATGTGGGCGATGTCGGCCACCTTGCAGGCGCCGTTGACGATCACGAAGATCGAGCCGTTGCCTTCATTGAAGAACATCAGGTCGTCGAGGATGCCGCCTTCGTCGTTCAGCAGCAGGCCGTAGCGCTGCTTGCCGGCGGGCAGGTCGATCACGTCGACTGGCATCAGGGTTTCGAAGGCGGCCGCGGCGTCGGGGCCGACGAGGCGCAGCTGGCCCATGTGGGAAATGTCGAACAGGCCGGCCGCATCGCGCGTGTGCTTGTGCTCGGCCATCAGGCCGGCGGGGTACTGCACCGGCATCGAATAGCCGGCAAAGGGGACCATGCGGGCACCGAGCTCCACGTGGAGGTCGTGCAGCGGCGTCTTGAGAAGTTCGGTAGCGGGGGCGGAAGAAGCAGCCACGGGGCACTCCAAAGGGGCAGACGAAATCCATGACGCAAGCCATGGGCCACCCCTGCTGTCCGCTTTACCTGAGAGATTCGCCCCACGATCGGGGTTTGCTCCTTCGGTGGGCCGATGGGCAGTTTTCACTGCAACGGCCTCTCTCCAGCAAGGAAACGCCGGTGTTCACCGGCGCCTTGTCAGTCCTTTTGCCTGAGCGTTCGGGAAACCCCTGCGCCTTCGGCGGCCCCGGCACGCGGGGCTCTCTCCTGACCCTGGCGAGTGTAGTGGATCGCGCGGGGCCGGGGTTTTGCGTCAGTGGATGATTTCGGCCGGCGGCAGCAGCTTGTCGATGCGCTCACGCAGCGATTCGGCCCGCTCTACCCCGGCGGTTTTCTCGATCTCGGTGAGCATCAGCGCGGCGATGGTCAGCATCGCCTCGCGGTCTCGGGCCTCGCGCAGGGCGTCGCGCATCTGCAGCGCGAACTTCGGGTCGCGCCGCACGAACATGCGCTCGCAGATGTCGAACAGGAACATACGCGTGGTGGCCAGCGAGCGCTTGCCGTCGAAGGTGTCGGCCGAGGTGGTGGCGACCTGGATCGGCTCGGCGGCGGCGATAGGCGCGGGCCGGGCGGGGGCCGCTGCCGGTGCGGGCGCCGGTGCCGCAGCAGCAGCAGCTTGTGGGGCCTGCAGGTAGCCCCGCTGCACCAGCGCCTGGATCGCCTGTTCGGCTTCAACCCGGTTGGAGAACAGCGGACTGAAGTCGGTCAGCGAGCGCCGGCCATCGGCCATCAGCAGCAGGGCGCGCTCACGCTGGCTGAGCGTGCGCTGTCCGCCCTGGAGTTCGTCGCGCGCCTTGTCGGTCTTGGTGGGAAACATGGCAGCCACAGCTTTCGGGAATCGAGGGCTGCAGCATCGTTGCAAGTGGTGACATCTTCATGAACCGTTTGCCTTACAGGGGCAATCGCGGCTGGCCTTCAGCCCGCGCTTTCCTTGCGTATGAGCCACTGGTTGCCCACGCGCTGCAATTCCAGCGTCTTGCGGCTCTTCTCGCGCAGCTTGTCGGCGCTGTAGGTCTGTTGAAAGCTTGCGCTGGCCGCCTGCCCCTGGACGCTGATGACCAGGCTGTCGATGCTCACGCTGATGGTCGTCTTGTCGGAAATGCGCGCGCGGCGGTCCGCCTCCCAGGCCTTGCGGTCCTGGCCTCGGGGCGGCGTGAAGTCGGGTGCATAGGCGGCCAGGTAGCGCACCACGTCCCGGGCTGACCAGGCCGCGGCCCAGGCGCGCACGGCGGCTTCGACTTCGCGGATGCTGGAGGCGGGATCGGCCGGCGCTGCTGCCGATACGGGGGCTGGTACCGCGGCGGGCGTTGCGGGCGGGGCGCCGAAGGCAGCCGGAGCCAGCAAGGCGCCGCCCAGCAGGCAGCTCAGGAATCGATTCATGGCGCAGTCCCCTCCTTGTCGGTTGTCGGCCCTTGGCCCGTCGCCCGATTCTGGCAGTGAACATCCGCCGATTCACCGGGCCGATCAGGCCCCGGAGCCCAGGCCGCTACTTGAACCCGAGCACGTGCGGCAGCCACGTACTCAGCGCGGGCACGAAGGTCAGGATGACCAGCACAGCCCCATGCGCCCAAAGGAACGGCACCAGCTCCTTCACCAGCGCCGACATCGGTACCTTCGACACGTTGCAGGTCACGAACAGCAGCCCGCCCACCGGCGGCGTGATCATGCCCAGCGTGAGGTTGAAGATCACGATCATCGCGAAGTGCACCGGGTCCACACCCAGCTTGATGGCCACCGGCGCAAGGATCGGCGCCAGCACCATCACACCCGGCAGCGGCTCGATGAAGATGCCGAACAGCAGCAGGAACACGTTGACGATGATCAGGAACATCCACGGCGAGAGGTTCATGCTGATGAGCCATTCGGCCATCTGCTGCGGAATGCCCTCGATGGTCAGCACCCACGCGAACGAGGCCGACAGCCCGATGATGATCAGCACCGAAGCCGACAGCAACGCCGAGCGCGAGAGGATGTCGGGCAGCATCTTCCACTCGAGCGTGCGGTAGACGAACTTGCCGCACACCAGCGCATAGAACACCGCCACCACCGAGGCCTCGGTCGGCGTGAACCAGCCGGCGCGCATGCCGCCCAGGATCACCACCGGCAGCAGGATCGCGGGAATCGCCTTCCAGGTCGTGACCAGGATCTCGCGCAGCGGCGGCGTTTGCCCGTCGCCCTTGTAGTTGCGCTTTTTCGAGACGTAGAAGTTCACGACGCACATCGCCACCGCGATCAGGATGCCCGGCATGATGCCGGCCGCGAACAGCGTGCCGACCGATACGCTTTCGTCCTGCAGCGCGTAGATGATCATGATGATCGAGGGCGGGATGATCGGCCCCACGATGGCGGTCGAGGCCGTGAGCGCCGCCGCGTACGAGCGGTCGTAGCCGGCCTTGTCCATCATCTTGATGAGCATCGACCCCGGCCCCGCCGCGTCGGCCAGCGCCGAGCCCGAGATGCCCGAAAAGAAGGTCAGCGACACCACGTTGGTGTAGCCCAGCCCGCCGCGCCGGTGGCCCACGAACTGGCCTGCGAAGCGCAGCAGCACCTCGGTGAGCGAGCCGCCGCTCATGAGTTCGGCCGCAAGAATGAAGAAGGGCACCGCCATCAGCGGAAAGCTGTCGATGCCGGTGAAGGTTTCCTTCAGCAGCACCATCAGCGGGTAGTTCTCCGCAAGGATCAGCGTGGTAACGGTGGAAAGGCCCAGCGCAAAGGCCACCGGCACGCCGATGGCCAGGAAAATGCAGGCGGAAACGATCAGAACAATGCTGGCATCCATGGTCGTTCTCCTTACAGCGACGCCGAGGCGTTGGCGTCGAAGTGCGCGTCGGACGCGAACTCCCTGCGCAGCACGTAGCCACGCACCACCAGCAGCCAGTGCACGATCAACAAGATGCCGCCGAACAGCATCGCGCTGTAGATGTAGGCGAACGGAATCTGAGTCACGGCAGTGAGCTGGAACATCGTGCGTTCCATGTACAGCCAGCCGTACCAGACCATGAAGCCGAAGAATGCGAAGAGCAGCCCGGCGACGACGATGCGCACCGCGACGGCCGCGCTGCGGGGCAAGGCGTCCTGCAGGTTCTCGACCGCGATGTGCCCGCCGTAGCGCAGCACCGGCCCGGCGCCCAGGAAGGTGAGCCAGATCATCATGTGGCGCGACACCTCTTCCGCCCATTCGAGCGACTGGCTCGTGGTGTAGCGCAGCACGACGTTGGTGAAGATGATGACCGACATGGCGGCCAGCAGAAGAATCAGCGCCCAGCGGTTGGCGGCGAGAAAGTAGCGCTCGAAGGCTTGCAATTTGTGTTGTTCTCTGTTCTGTCTGAAAAACGAAGCGCCCGGCGCACGCATGCGTGCCGGGCGCGTTGCCGGAGGGTCGGCCGTTGCGGCTCAGGGCTTACTTGACGTCCGTGATCTTCTTGATGTTGTCCGCGCCGAATTCCTTGGCGTAGCTCACGTAGGCGGGCTTCAGCGCCTCGCGGAAGGCGGCGCCGTCGACGGTGCGCGTGACCTTCATGCCGTCTTTCTCGAGCTGGGCAATGCCGTTGTTCTCGTCGTCGTTGACCTTCTTGCGCTGGGCAATGGCGGCCTTCTTCGCGGCTTCGGTGAACACCTTCTTGTCGGCGTCAGACAGCTTGTTCCACACCTTCGGCGACAGCAGAAGCAGCGCCGGCGAGTACACGTGGCCCGTGAGCGAGAGGTGCTTTTGCACCTGCGAGAACTTCGACGACAGGATCACCGGAATCGGGTTCTCCTGCCCGTCGACCGTGCCTTGCTGCAGCGCGCCGAACAGTTCAGGGAAAGCCATGGGCGTGGGCAGGATGCCGAAGGTGCGGTAGCCGTCCATGTGCACCTTGTTTTCCATGGTGCGCATCTTCAGGCCGGCCGCGTCGCTGGGCTTGACGATGTCGCGCTTGCTGTTCGTCATGTGGCGAAAGCCGTTCTCCGTCCAGGCCAGCGCGATGATGCCCTTGCTCGGGAACTTGGTCAGGATGTCCTGCCCGATGGGGCCGTCCATGACTTTGCGCGCATGGTCGTAGTCGCGAAACAGGAACGGAATGTCGACGATCTTGACCTCGGGCACGAAGTTGCCCACCGGACCGGTCGAGGTGTTGACCAGGTCCTGCGTGCCGAGCTGGATGGCCTCGATCTGCTCGCGCTCGCCGCCGAGTGCCGAGTTGGCGAAGTGCTGGCACTTGTAGCGGCCTTGGGTGCCTTTCTCGATTTCTTCGCAGAACACCGTGGAGCCCACGCCATAGTGCGACTCCTTGGAGGTCGCGTAGCCGATCTTCAGAACGGTCGGTTGCTGCGCGAAGGCGGAAGTGCCCAGGGCAAGCGAAAGGCAGGCGGCGGCGATGTGGCCGAGTTTCATGATGTCTCCGGGGGTTGGGGTCAGGTGCGCGTCAGGCGCAACGGACTATGCAACACCCGGGAGCTTTACCGCGTCGGGATTTTCACGGACGTACTCGCGAATGACGGCCTCGAAGTTTTCGTCGGACGTGAGCCCCAGCGCCCTCGCGCGCACGGTATCGATGTGGCCCGGCCAGGTCTTCACGATTCGCTGGATCGTCGGGTCGGGTGTGCGGTCCAGCAGGGCGGTGGCGGCCTTGCCGGCCACGCGCTCCAGCGCCGCGGCCATTTCGCCGACCGTGGTGGCGAGAGAGGGCAGGTTGAGCGCGGTGCGCGGGCCCCACTGCGCATCGCTGGCCTCGGCGGCGCGGATGATGCCTTCGATGGTGCGCGCCGGTGACGCAATGGCGACAGGCGTTGCGTCGGGCACGGGGCAGGCGGCGGGCAACCCGGCCAGCGGCTCGCGGATCATGCCGCTGAAGAAGCCCGAGGCCGCGCCGTTGGGCTTGCCCGGGCGCACGCTCACCGTCATGAGCCGCACGCTGCGCCCGCGCACGAAGCCCTTGCGCGTGAAATCGGCCACCAGCTGTTCACCAATGAATTTCTGGATGCCGTAGCTGGTCTGCGGCGTGGGCAGCGTGTGGTCTTCGATCACCTTCGGCAGCGGCTGCTCGGGCGAATCGCCGAACACTGCGAGCGAACTGGCGAACACCAGCATGGGTTTCGTGCCGAGCGTGCGTACTTTTTCGAGCAAGGCATGCGTGGCCGCGAAGTTGCTGCGCATGCCGAGGTCGAAGTCGGCTTCGCATTCACCGCTCACCGCGGCGGCCAGGTGGAAGATGGCATCGGCTTCGCGCCAGACAGTGGCATCTGCGTCAGCGGCAAGCTGTGCGTTCAGGTCGCCCGTCACGGTGGTGATGCGCGCATCGGCCGCGAGGTCGGTGGGAGCGCCCGCGCGGTCGACCAGCGTGATGCGTTCGATGGGCTGGGCCGGTGCGCCGGCCAGCGAAAGCTTGCCTTGCTTCAACAGCGTGCGTGCGAGGCGCGCGCCCAGAAAACCGGCGCCGCCGGTGATGACGATCTGCATGGGTTTTGTCTCCTGTGAGCCGCAAGAATAAGCGAGGCTCACCAGAGCTTGGCGCAGGCGCCGCTCAACACCACGTCGGCGCTGGGGGCCGCGGGCGAGGCGCTGCGCTCGCGCGTCACGACGAGGCGCGAGACCTTCGACAGAAGTTTCTCGGAGGTGTCGGGCAGCGTCAGCGTGCCAGCGCCGCTCGCGGGCACCGCGCCGATGGCGAAGGGCGCTGCATCGGCGGGCAAGGCCCACAGCACGAGCCGTTCACCGCCCGAAACGGGCAGCGCCGTCGCACCCAGCACCTTCAGTGTGACCGTGCGGCCATGCCGCAGCGAGCTGACCAGCAATCGGCCCCGGCCCTCGGTGTCGGTGAGCACGCCTACATAGCTTTGCGGCAGCCGCTCGCCCGTGCGCATCGCGAGTTGGTCGCTCGTGATGAAGGTGCCGGGCACGGCAAGGAACAACGCACTCGCGGCGACGACGCCCGCCACGAGCCCGCCGAAGCTGAAGCCTGCGGGCCGCAGCCAGCTGGTCCAGCGAGAAGGCCGTGCCTGTCGTGCTTGCTGTGCTTGGGCGGGTTGGGTGCGTGCGGCGATCGCGCGCCAGAGATCGGCCGAAGGCTTGCGCTGCGGCACCGACAGGGCCAACTGCCCGAGCCGCTGCTCCCATTGCGCCACCACGTCGCGCACGTCCGCGCGATCGCGCATCAGCCGCTCGAAGCGCCGCCGTGCGCCGCCCTCGAGCGTGCCCAATGCGTAGGCCGATGCCAGTGCATCGAGCAGGCGGGCGTCGGTGTATCTCATGGCGCCACCCCCTGCGCGCTCAGGCAGGCGCGCAGCTTATCGAGCCCGCGCCGTATCCATGCCTTGACCGTGCCGAGCGGCGCATTCATCTGTGCAGCCACCTCGGTGTGCGACAGGCCCTGGTAGTAGGCCAGCGCCAGGCTCTGGCGGAAGCTGCCGTCGAGCGCAGACATGCAGCCATCGATGCGAAGCGCATGCATGGCCTGGTCGAGCAGCTGCGCAGCGCCGGGGGCCGGGTCGGCTGTCGTGTCAGTTCCGGTTTCCGGCTCGCCGTCCGGACCCGTGGCCAGCGGTTGTTCGTGGGTTTTGCGCCGCTTGCGCGCGCGCAGTGCGTCCAGCGCCTTGTTGCGCACGATCGCGATCAGCCAGGTGATGGGCTGGATCTCTTGCCCGTCGACGCTGGAGCGATAGCCGCCCGCGTTTTTCCAGATGCTCACATAGGCCTCTTGCAGCACGTCTTCGGCCGCCTGTTCATTGCCTAACATACGAACCGCGACGCCGAACAGATGCAGGTGCGTGCGTTCGTAGATCTGGGCAAAGCACGCGTGGTCGCCACGGGCCGCGCCGGCGATCAGGTCTTGCAGGCTCATCAGAATATTTCTATTCATGCGGGCGAGTATTGCATCCGTTCCTGCGTGCGTGTCGTTTCTGGAGAAGGGCCGGATGATCCGGTCCGCACTCGTTCGTTTATCTTTTCTTCCTGAACCGGGAAATGCCATGACATTGAAATCGACGCGAATTCTTCCCTCGTGCGCTGCCCTGCTGGGCGCCGCCTTGCTTGCTGCTTGCGCATCGCCAGCCACCGAACTGCCGGCCGCCATCAGGGCATCCGATGGCGAACGCGCCGCCTTCACCTGGCACGCAGTGGGCGTGCAGATCTACGAATGCAAGGCCGGCGACAAGGGCGCGCTGGCCTGGCAGTTCGTGGCGCCCGAGGCGGAGCTTTACGGCCCCGGCGGCGCCAAGGCCGGCACGCACGGCGCGGGGCCCAACTGGACCGCGCTGGACGGCAGCAAGACGCTGGGCACGGTGAAGGCCCGCGCCAACGGCCAGCGTGAGGCCGACATTCCGTGGCTGCTGCTGTCCGCCAAGTCGGCCGGCGGTCCCGGAAAACTGGCCGATGTCACCGGCGTGCAGCGCATCAATACCCTTGGCGGCAATGCGCCGGCAAAGGGGTGCGAGGCGCAGGCCGATGCGGGCAAGCGCATCCGGCAGGACTACAGCGCGGACTACGTCTTCCTGGTCGCCAGGTAGCCGCATGAAGCGGGCCGGCCGGCCCGCCTCAAGCTCAGCTCTTCTTGGCGCCACCGGCCTTGAAGTTCTCGACGGAAGCCTTCAGGTCCTTGTACTCCGGGCAAGCCATGTTGCAGGCCTGGCCCAGCGCGGCAAGGCGCTGCTCGGCCTTGGGCAGATCGCCCATCGAGATGTACAGCTCGCCCGAATATTCGAGCGCACCGACGTGCTTCGGATCGATCTTCAGCGCGGCGTCGTAGTACTTCTCCGAGGCGGCCCACTTGCCGGCGCCGGACTTGCGTAGGGTGTAGCCCATGAGGTTGTTCCAGTCGGCATTGCCGGTGTCGTTGACGCGTTCGAGTTCGCTGATGGCTGCAGTCCACTTGCTGTCGGCGATCAGCGCGCGGGCGGCGGACAACTTGTTGGCAGGCGCGGCCTTGGCGGGTGGTGCGGGGGCGGGGGCTGGGTCGGCGGCGAGCGCGTGGCCGGCGGTGACGGTCAGAGCGGCGGCGATGGCGATGCGGTGGAGCAGGGTGTTCATGGCGAAAGATCCTCTTCGATGAGTTGAATGGGTTGGCGGACTGCGACGTGCATCGCCATCCTGATTCCATTTACGCCACGGGTTTCCGAACGGACGCATCGCCGCGAAAAAACGGACGAGAGGTTCCTGTCGTGCTCCTGCCTCGTAAAAGTTCGCGCTTAAAGTACCCGCTGGAGCGGAGGACCAACCATGAACAGCAGATTTGAAGTGCCAGATGTGGGGCCCGGTGCGCACCAAGCCAATCCTTACGCGCCGCCCGAGGCCCCAGTGGATCGGGCACCGCCACAGCGGCCTGAAGTAAGGAAGCCGATCGCGGCCTGGCTTCTGCAACTTCTTGCGGTGGTTGTCGGTGGGCTGTCGGCGCTCGGTATCTGGCGTCTCATGGCCTACCTGGTGCAGAACCCGCAGATTGAAGCGGGCGGCATGCTGTTGTTCTTCGACTTCGCATGGCGCTTGGGACTCGTCGCGAGCGCCGTTGGCGCACTGATCGGCACGCAACGGCGCACCGCCTATGGACGGTGGCTGGGCTTGCTGTTGCTCGCTGCGGCGGTCGTGTTGCTTGCATATCTGAAGCTCGGCCTGCCTTTCATGTCGACGCGCAACTCGTATTGGCGCCTCGCTCCTTCGAGCACAAGCGTGGACAACTCGGCGGAGGCAGCGGGCATCGTGCTGCTGTTCGGCCTCATGGCGTGGTGGGTGTACGCCTTCGGCTTCTCGGCCAAGGCCCGCAAGTTCTTCCGGGTCACGCCCCGTGTGGAGTCCACTGGTCCCCGCTAAAGGTCGGGGCCAGCAGCACCCGGTGGCCTTCGCATGCACCCCCGAACGCAAACAGCACCGAAACGAAAAAGCCCTCCGAAGAGGGCTTTGCCACACAAGCGCAGAGCGCCTTACATCCCCACGTAGTTCGGCCCGCCACCGCCCTCAGGCGTAACCCACACGATGTTCTGCGTCGGATCCTTGATGTCGCAGGTCTTGCAGTGCACGCAGTTCTGCGCGTTGATCTGCAGGCGCTGCTTGCCGTCTTCCGTGCCGACGAACTCGTACACGCCGGCTGGGCAGTAGCGGCTCTCGGGGCCCGCGAACTTGGCGAGATTGACGTTGACGGGCACCGTCGCGTCCTTCAGCGTCAGGTGGGCCGGCTGCTGCTCTTCATGGTTCGTGTTGCTGATGAACACGCTGGAGAGACGGTCGAAGGTGAGCTTGCCGTCGGGCTTCGGATAGACGATGGGCTTGCACTCCGCCGCGGGCTTCAGGTACTGGTGGTCGGGCTTGTTGCGGTGCAGCGTCCATGGAATATGGCCCTTGAGCAGCCATTGCTCGATGCCGTTCATGAAAGTTGCAATGCCCAGGCCCTTCTTGAACCAGGCCTTGAAGTTGCGCGCCTTGTTCAGCTCGGCGTGCAGCCAGCTCTTCTCGAAGGCAGCCGGGTAGGCCGTGAGCTCGTCGTGCTGGCGGCCGGCTGTGACCGCGTCGAAGGCGGCCTCAGCGCACAGCATGCCGGTCTTGATGGCGGCGTGGCTGCCCTTGATGCGGCTCACGTTGAGGTAGCCGGCCTCGCAGCCGACCAGTGCGCCGCCCGGGAACACCGTCTTGGGCAGCGACATCAGGCCGCCGGCCGTGATGGCGCGCGCGCCGTAGCCGATGCGCTTGGCCGGCTTGATGCCCTTGGCCTCGTCGCCTTCGAGGTACCAGCGGATGTTGGGGTGCAGCTTCCAGCGCTGCATTTCCTCGAACGGGCTCAGGTAGGGGTTGCTGTAGTCCAGTCCCGTGATGAAGCCCATGGTGACCTTGTTGTCCTCCATGTGATAGAGGAAGGCGCCGCCGTAGGTGTTGTTGTCCATCGGCCAGCCGGCGGTGTGCAGCACGAAGCCGGGCTGGTGGCGCTTGGGGTCGATTTCCCAGACTTCCTTCACGCCGAGGCCGTAGGTCTGCGGGTCTTTGCCCGCGTCGAGCTTGTACTTTGCAATCAGCTGGCGGCCCAGGTGGCCGCGCGCGCCTTCGGCGAACACGGTGTACTTGCCCAGCAGCTCCATGCCGAGCTGGAAGTTCTCGGTCGGTTCGCCGTCCTTGCCGACACCCATGTTGCCGGTGGCCACGCCGCGCACCGAACCGTCTTCGTTGTAGAGCACTTCAGCGGCCGGAAAGCCCGGGAAGATCTCGACGCCGAGATTTTCGGCCTGCTGCGCCAGCCACTTGGTGAAGGCGCCCAGGCTGATGATGTAGTTGCCGTGGTTCTGGAAGCAGGCCGGCAGGAAGAGGTTGGGAGTGCGCAGGCTCGACTTCTCGCCCAGGAACACCATCGCATCGTCTGTCACCGGCTGGTTCAGCGGGGCGCCGAGTTCCTTCCAGTCGGGCAGCAGTTCGTTGAGCGCGCGCGGGTCCATGATGGCGCCCGAGAGGATGTGCGCGCCGGGCTCCGAGCCCTTTTCGAGCACCACGACCGAGATCTCTTTTTCGTGTTGCGCGGCGAGTTGCTTGAGCCGGATCGCGGTCGAGAGGCCGGCCGGGCCGCCACCGACCACGACCACGTCGTATTCCATGGCTTCGCGAGGGCCGAACTGGGCGAGGATTTCGTCGTGGGTCATGTGGGTTGGGTCGATAATGATTTTTCGAGGCGCGGGGCTTCCCGGGTTGCGGGGCATTTTATGCGGCGTCCACGGGCGGTCCGTGTCACTCGTGGGCGGGGCGCTTGGGCGTCACCTGCGCGACTCCACAGGATTCAGTTCATGGCTTACAGCATCGATCTTTCCGGCCGCGTGGCCTTCGTCACCGGCGCCTCCAGCGGGCTCGGCGCCCAGTTCGCGAAAACCCTGGCTCGTGCGGGCGCCGCGGTGGTGCTGGCCAGCCGCCGCGTCGAGAAGCTCAAGGAGCTGCGCGCACGCATCGAAGGCGAGGGCGGCGACGCCCACGTGGTCGAGCTCGACGTGACCGACATCGGCAGCATCAAGGCGGCGGTCGCGCGTGCCGAGACCGAGGTGGGCGCCATCGACATCCTGGTCAACAACTCGGGCGTGAGCACCACACAGCGCCTGCAGGATGTGACTCCCGACGACTACGACTACATCTTCGACACCAACGTGAAGGGCTCCTTCTTCGTGGCGCAAGAGGTCGGCAAGCGCATGCTGGCGCGCGCCCAGGGCACGGCGCCTGGCACCTACATCGGTGGGCGCATCATCAACATTGCGTCGGCGGCGGCGCTCAAGGTCATGCCGCAGATCGGCACGTACTGCATGAGCAAGATCGCCGTGGTGCAGATGACCAAGGCCATGGCGCTCGAATGGGGTCGCTTCGGCATCAACGTGAACGCGCTGTGCCCGGGCTACATCACGACCGAGCTCAACGAGGAACACTGGAGCACCGAAGGCGGCGCCAAGCTGGTCAACATGCTGCCGCGCAAGCGCGTGGGCAAGCCCGAAGACCTGGACGGCCTGATCGTGCTGCTGGCCAGCGGCCAGAGCCACTTCGTGAACGGCGCCGTCATCGCGGCCGACGACGGGTTCTCGCTCTGAGTCCGCGGGCTTGGGTCGGCATTGCGGCCGGGCTGGCCGCGGGTGCGCTCTGGGGCTTGACCTTCGTGGCACCGCGCATGGTGGGCCATTTCGGCATGGTGGACATCACGGCCTCGCGCTTCGCGGTGTTCGGAGCGGTCTCGGCGCTTGCCGTGTTTGCGCGGCCTGCCGCCGTGCGCTGGCCGAACGGGCGGCAGGCGCTCGCGGCGCTGGGGCTCAGCGTGCTGGGCTTTACCGGCTACTACCTGCTGCTGGCCTTCGGCATCGAGGCGGCGGGCACCGAGGTACCCAGCCTCATCATCGGCACGATCCCTGTCTGGATGATGCTGCTGGGCCGGCCCGTCGGCCTGCGGATGCGCGCGCTGCTGCCGGGGCTGCTGCTCACGGGCGCGGGCATCGCGCTGATGATCTATGGCGCATGGTCCGCGCAGCACGGCGCAGGCAGTGGCGGTGCCCGCTTCGGCTGGGGCATCGCGCTGGCGCTGGCCGCAATGGCAAGCTGGACGGTGTACGGCCTGCTCAATGCCGCCTGGCTGCAGCGCCACACCGAGCTCAACGCAACCGACTGGGCCAACTGGCTCGGCGTGGCGACCGGCCTGGGCGCCTTGCTGCTGTGGGGCGTTGCGGGCAGCGACGTGGCGACGCTGCAGGCGCAGCCCGACGGCATGCTGTTCGTGTGGATCGCGCTGGCGAGCGGCTTCGGCTCGTCGTGGCTGGCCACTATCCTCTGGAACGTCGCGAGCCAGCGCCTGTCCGCCAGCCTGTGCGGCCAGCTGATCGTCAGCGAGACGCTGTTCGCGCTGTTCTATTCCTTCGTCTGGGACGGCCGCTGGCCGCAGGCCGCCGAGTGGGCGGCGGCGCTGCTGTTCGTGCTGGGCATCCTCGCATCCATCAAGGCGCACCGATGAGAATCGAAATCCCTGAAAAGAAAAAGCTCGTGTATGAAACGTCGATCCCGATCCGATGGGGCGACATGGATGCAATGGGCCATCTGAACAACGGCACCTACTTTCGCTACCTCGAAACCGCGCGCATCGACTGGATGCACTCCATCGGCTTCGAGCCCGAGCCTGGCGGCGAGGGCATGGTGATCGTCAACGCCTTCTGCAATTTCTACCGGCAGATCGAATACCCGGGCAACGTGCTGCTCAAGATGTACGTGAGCGACCCCGGCCGCACTACCTTCGAGAGCTGGGGCACCATGGCCCGCGAGGAAGAGCCCGACGTGATCTGCGCGGCCGGCGGCGCGACCACCATCTGGGTCGACTTCCCGAAGCAGAAGGCGCTGGCGCTGCCCGATTGGCTGCGCGCGCTGGTGAGCGAGTGAACGGCGGTCCGATGAAGCGGAAGCTCCTGGCGTTAACGCTCCTGGCATTGCTTGTCACCGGCAGCCGCGCCCAGATAGGCCTACCCGGCAAGAACGAATGCGCAGCCAATGCGCCGTACGCGAGCGCCGAGGCGCTGAAGAAGGCAGGGCTTGAACTCCCCGCATTCAAGCGCTATTGCTACACCGACAAGTCGGGCAGCTACGTCTTGCTGCTCGGCGAGAAGCAGGACGAGCCATACGCCGGGGAACTGCTGTCCTCGGCCATCCAGGCCTCGCTCTACAAGGTGGGCGGCGACAACACTTTGACCCGTGAATGGTCGATCCGCGACTTCGCCAACAAGGACGAGGCCGGCGTCAACTTTCGCTCGAAGCTCATCGAACTCGCGGACATCGACGGCGACGGGCTGGTCGACCCGATCCTCGTGTATCGCTTCTTCAACCCCGTTGACGCCGATCACATCGACAACGACGACTACGTGGGGCGCATCAAGATCGTCGCTTTCCATCTGGGCCGCAAGGCGACGATCCACGCCATCACCGGTCATCTGGACGGCGATCGCAAGACCACCGCCAATGACAACTACTTTGCGTTGCCCAAGCCGGTGCAGCGGCATCTCGTGAAGAAGATGAAGGCGATGTACGACGCCGGGCAGTTCGGCTTCGACAACTCCTATGGCTTTGTGCCGAAGAAGGAAGCTGCCCGGCGCTGAAGAGGCTCAGGCCGGCCGCAGCACGATGCGCGCCTCGAAGCCGTGCGCCGCGCCCAGGGGCGGTGACGAGAGTTCGAGCTTCGCGCCGTGCTTCTCGACGATGGTGCCCACGATCGAAATGCCCAGGCCATAGCCCGCGCGGTCGGAGCTGTGGCGCACGTGGCGCTCGCGCAGGGTTTCGAGCTGCGCGGGGGTAACGCCGTGGCCGGTGTCGCGCACGGCCAGGGTGCAAGGCGACATCACCTCGATGACGACGCGGCCGCCGCCGTAGCGCAGCGCGTTCTCCACCAGGTTGCGCAGGGCAATTGCGAGAGCATCGACGTCGCCGAGGGCCAGTGGCACGACGCTGTCGGGTACCTTGAGCATGAGCCGCTCGGCATTCTGCGGGTCTTGCCAGAACTCCTGCGCCACGGTGCCGGCAAGCTGCACCAGGTCGACCCGCGTGCGCGCGAGCGAGGCGCCCGATTCCGCGCGCGACAGCTGCAGCAGCTTTTCGGTGCGATGGCTGAGGGTGCGCAGCGCATCGAGCGCGGCCTGCACGTCGTTGCGCTGCAGGTCGTGCTCCAGCGCGGTCTGCAGCCGCAGGCGGGCGGCGGCGAGCGGCGTGCGCAGCTCGTGCGCGGCATTGGCCGCCAGGGCGCGCTCCACGTCGAGCGAGTGAGACAGCCGCTCCAGCAGCCTGTTGACGTGATCGCCGACGGTGCGCAGCTCCTTGGGCAACCCGCCGGGCAGGGCGATCGGGCTCAGGTCGGCGCCGCTGCGCTTCTCGATCTCGCCGGCCAGATCCTGCAGCACCCGCAGCTCGGTGCGCGCCACGTTGCGCAACACCAGCGCGAGCAGCGGCAGCACTGCGCCGAGCGGAATGATCAGGCCGAAGAGCGTGCGGTTGAGGGCGTGGCGGCGTTCGTCGAGCGGGTCTGCCACCTGGAAGAACAGGCCCAGCGTCGGGTGTCGCACGGTGTAGATGCGCCAGGTCGGGTTGTTCGCGAAGCCGGCGGCCAGCGGCACGTCGAAGGTGTCCGCGGGCGCCTCGGCGGAGCGCAGCATCACATGCTCGTGCAGATCGACGATCTGGTAGATCACCGCGTCTTCCGAGAACAGCTGCTTGGGCGCGATCAGCGGTTCGCGCGGCGGCTCCTGGCCCGGGTGCTGCAGCTTTTCCAGTTCCTGCACCGCCATCGCGAACATGCGGTGCGAGACCTCGACCAGTTCGTTGTCGAAGTTGTGGTTGATCTCGCGGTCCACATACCAGACCACGGCGAACACGCACAACAGCCACACGCCGCCGACCCAGATGATCAGGGTGCGGGTCAGCCGGCCGGCGAGCGAGTCGCGGCCGGCCGCGAAGCTGGAGGCACTCATTCGTCGTCGTCCGCGGAGAACGACAGCCGGTAGCCGAGGCCGCGCAGTGTCTGGATGTGGCTGCGTCCGAGCTTGCGCCGCAGGCGGCTGATGAAGACCTCTAGCGTGTTGCTGTCGGCCTCGTCGCCGAAGCCGTACAGCGCATCGGCGAGGTTCTCGCGCGTGTGGATGCGCTCGGGCCGCGTGGCCATGACGCGCAGCAGCGCCCATTCCTTCTGCGTCAGCGTGATCGGCGAGCCGTCCTTGCGCACCATGTCGTGCGCCAGGTCGATCTCGAGCGTGCCGAGGTGTAGCACCGGCGAACTGCTGGAGCTGCGGCGCCGCTCGACCGCACGCAGGCGTGCAAGCAGTTCGGCAGGGTCGTAGGGCTTGATGAGGTAGTCGTCGGCGCCGGCGTCCAGGCCGCGGATGCGGTCTGTTACCTGGTCGCGGGCCGTCAGCACGATGACGATGGGGCGCTCGGGCAGGGCGCGGATCTGCGGCAGCAGCGAGAGGCCGTCTCCGTCGCCCAGGTGCAGGTCGAGCAGCACGGCTGCGTACTGCACCGAGAGCAGGGCGCCGCGCGCGTCGGCCAGGCTGGGCGCCACGTCGACCACGAAAGCCTTGGCCAACAGATAGCTGCAGACGGCATCTGCCAATGCACTGTCATCTTCGACCAGCAATATGCGCACGCATGTCTTTCCAAGAAAAATTGCAGTCTAGCGTCACCGAGTTGCACCGGGCCTTTCAGTCAGGTTCGGTTCATCTTGCTTCAGGCTCGGTTCATTCCGCAAACGTAGGCTCGCGACTGTTTTTCAGTCCTGCCTTCGTCCATGACTCGTTTTCCCAATTTTCGTCTGGGGGTTCTGACCCTTATCGCACTGGTTGCACTGATGGCGTGGGACGCGACGGGCGGGGATCTGATGCTGGCGCGCATGGCAGGGTCCCACATCGGGTTTCCCCTGCGCGACAGCCCCTTCATGGTTCATGTGATGCATGAGGGCGCCCGCGACCTCAGCTGGGTGCTCGTGATCACGCTGTTCGCCGCGATCCGCTGGCCCTTCGGCCTGCTGCGCCGCCTGAGCACCGGTAGCCGCGTGCAGTTGGCCCTGACCGTGCTGCTCTCGGTGATTGCGGTCAGCGTGCTCAAGCACGCCAGCCACACCAGTTGCCCTTGGGATCTGCAGGAGTTCGGCGGCATGGCGCGCTACGTGTCGCACTGGTCGTGGGGCGTCGACGACGGCGGGCCAGGCGGGTGCTTCCCGGCCGGCCATGCTTCGGCGGCCTTTGCCTACGTGGGCGGGTATTTCGTGCTGCGCCGGGTGTCGTCCCGCGCTGCAGCAATCTGGCTAGGGGTGGCGATGGTTGCAGGGCTCGTGCTGGGTGTGTCGCAGCAGCTGCGCGGCGCCCACTACATGAGCCACACGCTCTGGACGGCCTGGGTCTGCTGGGTTGTGGGCTTTGCCATCGAGGTGGCGGTAACGCGCTTCGGTTCGCGCGCATTGAGGCCGGCGGTGCCCGCACATGCAGGACCTTGATTTCGCGCTGTTCAGGCTGATCAACGCGGGCATGTCGGTACCGGCATGGAGCCTGGGCTTCGCAGAGTTCTCCTCCAACCTGCTGCCTGCTCTGTTGACGCTCGCCATCGGGGTCTGCGCATTGTTCAGCCGGCGCTGGCGCTATGCGCTGTTCACGGTGCTGATGAGCGTGCTGGCCGTGTGGCTGATCGTGAACATGATCCGTGCGGTGGCGCCGATTCCCCGGCCTGCGTTCTATGGCCTGGGCATCCAGTGGGTGCCGCAGGGCGTGCGGCCCGGTTTCCCGAGCCTGCATGCGGCCGGCACCTTTGCCGCGGCCTTTGCGCTCTGGTGCCTGCCTTCTCGCTGGCCCATGCTGGCGGCGCTGCTGGTGGCCGCCGTGGTGGCGTGGAGCCGGGTGTACCTGGGCCTGCATTTCCCCTCCGACATCGTGGCGGCGGCGATGCTGGGTGCGCTGGTGTCGATCGTGGTGGAACGCGGCGTGAGCCGGCCGCTGAGCCTGGCCGTTTCCAGCGGTGCTTTCGTGACGCGGCAGCGGGCGAGGATGAGGATGCTGAGGATGCGCAGGGCCAGCCTGAACACTGACTGAATAGTCAGTTCAGGCTCCCTTCAGGCGGCTTCGTTACATTCGCCGCATGTCTGTTTCGCGAATCGCTCCCGCCCCATTGCAGCGGGTGGGTACTTCTGACTCCAAAACGCCACACTCGCCTGCCTCCGGCAGCCCGTGGGTGCGCTTCAATCTCTGGCTGGAGCGGCCGCGTTCGGCCGCCGTGGTCGTCCTGTGGCTCAGCCTCTACCTCGTCCTGACCACCAACTGGCCGCTGTGGAACGAGTTGGCCCGCATCGGTGGTGCGCCGAGCACCTACATGTCGACCATCGTGGTCATGAGCCTGCTCACGCTGTGCGGCTCGGCGGCCATGTTGTCGCTTACCGCCTGGTCGCGCTGGATGAAGCCGCTGTGGCTCGCCGTGGTCGTGCTGGCCGCGGTGGTGCAGCACTACATGCTCGAGTACCGCGTGGTGATGGACCCGACCATGATCGCCAACGCGCTGCAGACCGACCCGAACGAGGCGCGCGACCTGCTGAGCTGGCGCATGGCCTTCAACGTGGGGGTGGTGGTGCTGCCCGCGGCCTGGTTGCTCTGGCGGGTGCGCGTCGCGCCGATGGGCATTCTGTCGAAGCTATGGCGCAACGTGGCGCTGCTGCTGCTGTCGGTGGTCGTGGCGCTCGGCGCGGCGGTGTCCATGAACCGCGAGCTGGCGCCGCTGATGCGCAACAACGTTCATCTGCGCTACATGATGAACCCCATCGCAACCCTCTATTCCACGGGTTCGCTGCTCATCAAGCCGCTGTTCAAGCGCAGCGGCAAGCTGATTCCGATCACCGCCGGCACGGCGCTGGGCGCGAGCTATGCGGCCCAGACCAAGCCGCCGCTGTTCGTGGTGGTGGTGGGCGAGACGGCCCGCGCCGACCACTTCGCCCTCAACGGCTATGCGCGCGACACCACGCCCGAGCTGGCCAAGCGCGGCGTGCTGAGCTACCGCGACGTGCATTCCTGCGGCACCAATACGCTGGCCTCGGTACCGTGCATGTTCTCGCCGCTGGGCAAGCAGGGCTACGAATCGCGCAAGGACGACTACGAGAACCTGGTCGACGTGCTGCAGGCCGCCGGGCTGGCCGTGTTCTGGCTCGACAACCAGGCTGGCTGCAAGGACGTCTGCACCCGCGTGCCGAATGCCTCGGCCTTCGACGGCCTCGACGCAGCAACGAAGAAGGCTCTGTGCGACGGCGACGAATGCCTCGACGACGTGATGCTCAAGGGCCTGGACGAGCGCATCGCCGCATTGCCGGCCGAGCGCCGCGCCAAGGGCATCGTGCTGGTGATGCACCAGATGGGCAGCCACGGCCCGGCCTACTACAAGCGCTCGGCGGCCGATGTGAAGCGCTTCCTGCCCGAGTGCAAGACCAATGCGCTGGCCGAGTGCGGCCACGCCGAGTTGATGAACGTGTACGACAACTCGATCGTGCAGACCGATCGCTTCCTCGGCCAGACCATCGACTGGCTCAAGGCGCAATCGAAGCAGTACGACCCGGCCATGTTGTACGTGAGCGACCACGGCGAATCGCTCGGCGAATACGGCCTGTTCCTGCACGGTGTGCCCTACAGCTTCGCGCCCGAGGCGCAGAAGCACGTGCCCATGGTCACGTGGTTCAGCGAAGGCATGAGCGAGCGGCGCAAGCTCTCGCGCTCGTGCATGGAGGCGGGGCTCGATGCGCCGCTCACGCACGACAACCTGTACCACACGGTGCTCGGCGTGATGGACGTGACCACGCCCACCTACAAGCCGGCACTGGACGCGCTCGCGTCCTGCCGCAACAAGGCCTGAACGGGTTCGGCTACTTCTTCTCGCGGGGCAGCCGCCCCATGAGGAAGAACTCGATGTTCGGCTGCATGCCGCTGAAGCTGGCCAGGCGGTTGCTCAGGCCGAAGAAGGCGGTGATGGCCGCGATGTCCCAGATGTCCTCGTCGTCGAAGCCGTGGGCGTGCAGCGGCGGAAAGTCGCTGTCGTCGATCTCGTGCGAGCGGTCGCAGACCTTCATCGCAAAGTCGAGCATCGCGCGCTGGCGCGGCGTAATGTCGGCCTTGCGGTAGTTCACTGCCACCTGGTCGGCCACCAGCGGCTTCTTCTCGTAGATGCGCAGCAGCGCGCCGTGCGCCACCACGCAGTACAGGCACTGGTTGGCCGCGCTGGTGGTGGTGACGATCATCTCGCGGTCGCCCTTGGTGAGCGAGCCTTCTTCCTTGAGCATGAGCGCGTCGTGATACGCGAAGAACGCGCGCCACTCGGCGGGGCGGCGCGCCAGGCCGAGGAACACATTGGGCACGAAGCCGGCCTTTTCCTGCACGGCGAGGATCGCGGTGCGGATGTCCTCGGGCAGGTCTTTCAGTTCGGCAAGGGGGTAGCGGGCCGTTGTCATGTTGTCTCCTGGTGTTCGATGCCAGGATCATAGGCAACCGCCCGCGGTGCGCCGCGTTTACTTCAGCGCCTTGCCCTGTGCTGCACCCAGCGGCGTGTGCAGCTGCGAGGGTACCCAGGCGCCCGTATTGTCGTCGCGCCCCTGCAGCAGGTAGCGCGTGTCGGCCTTGCCGTAGTTCTGCACTGCCATGGCCGAGAACTTGCCGATGTCGGTCTTCGGGTCGCGCAGGCGATTGACGATCAGCACCTTCTTCGTGTCTGCAAAGTCGGCCATCATGTTCTGGTCGCCTTCGCTGTCGCCGGCCACGAAGCTCGGGCCGTAGCCGTACTTGCTGACCAGGAAGCGCTGGATGTTCTTCGTCTTGCCCGGGCCCTGCGTCTGGTCGTAGCCGCGGCGGAACTCGGGCTGGATCACGCCGCTGGCATCGCGCTCCAGCTCCATCGCGAGCACGCGCTCGGGCGGATTGTTGTAGCCGAAGGCGGGGTTCGACGAGATCTCCTTGATCACATCGACGAACGATGCCGAGCACACCCACACGTCGAAGCCCGCGTTGCGGAAGGCGGCGTACAGCTCCTGCATTTCGGGCTGCAGGCGCAGGCCGTTCTTCCAGCTCACCGAGACCACGCCCGCGCGGCCCGGCAGCGCGGTGGGCGAAGTCCACTTGACCTTGGCGACCGGCTCCTTCAGCTGCCATGCCACCGTGTCGGCCGTGAGCTTGCGCACCTGCGCCTCGGTCATGCCGGCAAAGAGGTACGTGACCCACGGGTAGGCCGTGTCGTGATCGAAGGTGTCGCCGATGGCTTCGTACAGGTAGCGCACCTTGGTGGTGAATGCCCCGTAATGCGGGCTCAGTGCCACCACGGCCAGCGACTGGTCGCCTTTCAGGCCCTTGTAGTTCTGGTAAAGCCAGGTGTAGCTCGCGACGATGTCGGGCACCACGCGGTCGATGTTCACCGGTTGGCCGGCCGCGTTGTTGTACGCGGGCAGGAAGTCTTTCTTCGGGATGTTCTTGCGCAGCGCCACTTCGAGCTGCGCGGGCGTGGCACCGAAGACGAGGTTCTCGAGCTGGTAGATGAGCGAGGCCTCTTCGATGTCGAGGAAGACGCTGGTGTTGTCCCAGTCGAACACCACGTACGGCCGCTTCGCGGCGTTGTAGCCCGGGCTGCCCTTGCCGAGGCTGGCGATCAGGCCCTCGATCTGCGCGCGGTTGAAGGCGTCCCAGTGGCCGGGCGAAAGGGCCGGCCCCGCGGAGGACGACAGGCTGGCGCAGCCGGCCGCAGCCATCGCTGCGGCAATTGGCGAGAGAAGAAGGAGGCGACGTTGCATTGCTTTTTTCCTGTTTGAGTGCATGCGTTGGACAAAAAAAGACGATGACGAGCGTACGAAGCGCTCGTGACAGTTCTGGCGTTGCCGCTTGTGGGTTGTGCTCAGCGCGCGAGCGATGGCGCCTGGCGCTGTTCGAGCACCGCGAGATCGCTCTCGTCCTTGAGCCCGATGCCGGTCAGCCCCCTGCGCAGGGACTCTCGCATCAGCCATGCCAGCTTGAACGCGGCCACTTCGTAGGGCAGGCCTTCGGGGCGCACGTTCGAGATGCAGTTGCGCTCGGCGTCGTGCCGGCCGCGCTTTGGCGAATGGGTAAGGTAGATGCCGAGGCTGTCGGGCGAGCTGAGGCCCGGGCGCTCGCCGATCAGCATGACCGAGAGCGCCGCGCCGAACAGTTCGCCCACCTCGTCGGCCAGCGCCACGCGCGCCTGCGTGGCGATGACCACGGGGGCAAAGCTCGTGTCGGGCGGCAGGTGCGATCGCAATGCCGCGAGCAGTGGCACCGTATGACGGGCTGCCGCGAGCGAGGAGAGCCCGTCGCCGACCACCACGCAGACATCGCAGCCGTAGCGCCGGTCGCCGAGCAGGCGCGTGGCGGCGTCTTCATCGAGCTGGCGCCCGAGGTCGGGCCTGCGCAGGTATTCGGTACGGTCCGCGGCGCGGCTGCGTGCGCGTGCGACTTCCCAGCGCTGCGCGGTCAAGGCGGCTTCGAGCGCATCGACGTCGAGCGCAGCATGGATCGCGTCGCGCGCCATCGCGTGCGCCCATCCGAAGCGCAGTGTCTCGTCGGTCGGCATGCCGGCGCCGGCGCGGCCCAGTGCCAGCCGCGCGGGCGTGGCCGAGCGCCATTGCGCCCAGGGGTTGGGGGTGACCGGTGAATCGCTCATGACGCGAGTGCGGACAGTCCGCTCATGTCGGCCAGCAGCCGGTTGGAAGAGGGCGGTGCCAGCTGGCCGGCCGCATTGGTGATCTGCATGCGCTGCAGCCACGCTTCGAACTCCGGCGCACGCTTCAGGCCCAGTGTTTCGCGCAGGAACAGTGCGTCGTGGAAGGAGGTGCTCTGGTAGTTGAGCATCACGTCGTCCGCGCCCGGGATGCCCATGATGAAGTTGATGCCCGCCGTGCCCAGCAGCACGAGCAGCGTGTCCATGTCGTCCTGGTCGGCCTCGGCGTGGTTGGTGTAGCAGATGTCGCAGCCGATGGGCAGGCCCAGCAGCTTGCCGCAGAAGTGGTCCTCGAGCCCGGCGCGGATGATCTGCTTGCCGTCGTACAGATACTCCGGCCCGATGAAGCCGACGACAGTGTTGATGAGAAAGGGCTTGTAGCGCCGCGCCAGCGCATAGGCGCGCGCCTCGCAGGTCTGCTGGTCGACGCCGAAGTTGGCGTTGGCCGAGAGCGCGCTGCCCTGGCCGGTCTCGAAGTACATGACGTTGTCGCCAATGGTGCCGCGCTTGAGCGACAGCGCCGCTGCATAGGCCTCGTCGAGCAGCTCGGGCGTCACGCCGAAGGAGAGGTTCGCCTTCTCGGTGCCCGCGATCGACTGGAACACCAGGTCCACCGGTGCGCCGGCTTCGGCCAGCTTGAGCGTGTTGGTCACGTGCGTGAGCACGCAGCTCTGCGTGGGAATCTCGAAGCGCTGGATCACCTCGTCGAGCATGCGCAGCAACTGGCCAAGCACCGGCATGCTGTCGGAGGCCGGGTTGAGGCCGATCACCGCATCGCCCGCGCCGTAGAGCAGGCCGTCGAGCGTGGAGGCGGCCACGCCGCGCAGGTCGTCGGTCGGGTGGTTGGGCTGCAAGCGCACGGCCAGGTGGCCGGGCAGGCCGACGGTGTCGCGAAAGCGCGTGACCACGCTGCACTTCTTCGCGACCGACACCAGGTCCTGGTTGCGCATGATCTTGGACACGGCCGCCACCATCTCGGGCGTGAGGCCCGGCGCAAGCGCGGTGAGCGTGGCGGTGGTGGCAGCCTCGGACAGCAGCCAGTTGCGGAAGTCGCCGACAGTGAGGTGCGACACCGGCGCGAAGGCCTGCGCGTCGTGGCTGTCGATGATGAGGCGCGTGATGTTGTCGCTCTCGTACGGAATCAGCGCTTCAGAGAGGAACTGCTTGAGCGGCGTGTCGGCCAGCACGTGGCGCGCGGCCATGCGCTGCTGCGCGGTGGCCGCGCCGATGCCCGCGAGGTAGTCGCCCGAGCGCGCGGGGCTTGCGAAGGCCATGACCTGCCGCAAGTCTTCGAAGGCGAAGACCTGGTCGGCGATGGTGGTGCGATACAGCATCGTTCTTCAGGTGTCAGGCGGAGGTCGTTGAAGAAGACAGCATCTCGTCGGGCGCGGCCGCTTTGCGCTGCGCCGATGTCAGCAGGAAGTAGCCGTACGCCGCGGCCATCAGCACGATGAACAGCAGCGTGAGCATGCCGTTGAACCACACCATCGCACCCAGGCACACCACGCCGAGCCCGAGCGCGATGGCCGGGAACACCGGGTAGAAGGGCGCGCGGTAGGTGCGCAGCAGGTTCGGCTCGGTGCGGCGCAGCTTGAACAGCGCGGCCATCGAGATCAGGTACATCACGATGGCGCCGAGCACCGCCATGGTCACGATGTTGGCAGTGAGCGTCTGGCCGCCGAACTGCACCCATTCATCGCTGAAGATGGCAATGACGCCGATCACGCCGCCGGCCAGCAGTGCGCGGTGCGGCGTGTCGAAGCGCGGGCTCAGGCCGGCGAAGTAGCGCGGCAGGTACCCGGCGCGCGCCAGCGCGAAGATCTGGCGCGAGTAGCCCATGATGATTCCGTGGAACGAAGCGATCAGCCCGAAGAGGCCGATCCACACCAGCATGTGCAGCCAGCCACTGTTATCGCCCACCACCGCCTTCATGGCCTGTGGCAGCGGGTCGTTGATGTTGGCGAGCTTGCGCCAGTCGCCCACGCCGCCCGCGAAGATCATCACGCCGAAGGCCAGCACCACCAGTGTGACGATGCCCGTGGTGTAGGCGATGGGAATGGTGCGGTGCGGGTCGCGCGCCTCTTCGGCGGCCATGGCCGCGCCCTCGATGGCGAGGAAGAACCAGATCGCGAACGGTATGGAGGCGAAGATGCCCGAGATGGCCGCGCCGTTCAGCACGCTGCCACCAGCCCAGCCGTTGGCCACGAAGTTGGCCATGGTCCAGCCCGGCGTGACCACGCCCATGAACACCAGCAGCTCGACGATGGCCAGCACCGTCACGAACAACTCGAAGGCCGCCGCTATGCCCACGCCGACCCAGTTGAGCGCGATGAAGATCACGTACGCGCCCAGGGCGAACCACTTCGGGTTGATGCCCGGGAACTGCACGTTGAGGTACGCGCCGATGGCCAGCGCGATGGCCGGCGGCGCGAAGACGAATTCGATCAGCGTCGCAAAGCCCGCGACAAAACCGCCGTTGGGTCCGAAGGCGCGCCGCGCATAAGCAAAAGGACCACCCGCATGCGGAATGGCTGTGGAGAGCTCGGTGAAGCTGAAGATGAAGGTGGTGTACATCGTGGCCACCAGCACCGTGGCAACCAGGAAGCCGAGCGTGCCGGCCGTGTTCCAGCCGTAGCTCCAACCAAAGTACTCACCCGAGATGACGAGGCCCACCGCAATGCCCCAGAGTTGCACGGGGCCGAGCACTTTCTTGAGATGGCCGGTGCCTGTGTGGGCCGGCGCTGCTGCGCCTGTGCTGGCTTCGGTGGAGTTCATGCGGCTTCCTCTCTGCGTGAATGTTGACAGTGCACATTCAGCAAAGCAAGGGCCGTTCCAACGAGGCCGGCATGGGCCGATATGGGCCGATATGGGCCGCTGGCCATAATCGGGGCCTCTCAACCTTCGAGGTGTTTTGTGAAGTCTCTTTTCTGTGCCGCTCTCGTGTCCGTCTTTGCAATGCCCGCCGCGTTCGCGCAATCTGCGCCCGTGACCACGCCAAGCGGACTGATCTACCAGTCGATCAAGGAAGGCACCGGCGCTTCGCCCGCGGCCACCGACGTGGTCAAGGTTCACTACCGCGGCACCTTCCCCGACACGGGCAAGGAATTCGACAGCTCCTACAAGCGCGGCGAACCCACCGAGTTCCCGCTCAACGGCGTGATCCCGTGCTGGACCGAAGGCGTGCAGAAGATGAAGCCCGGCGGCAAGGCCAAGCTGACCTGCCCACCGTCGATTGCCTACGGTTCGCGCGGCGCCGGCGGCGTGATTCCGCCGAACGCCACGCTGAATTTCGAAGTGGAGCTGGTGTCCGTCACCAAGCGCTGATCGTCAGATCTGCGCCATGCCGCCGTCGACGAATAACTCGACGCCGTTGACGAAGCTGCTGTCGTCGGAGGCCAGGAACACCACGGCCTTGGCGATTTCGTCAGGCGTGCCGACCCGGCCCAGCGGGATGTTCTGGGTTTGTCCCTCGACGAAGCCCTGCACCTGCTCCGCCGTGAGGCCCAGCAGGTCGTAGGCGGGGGTCGGCACCACGCCCGGGCTCACGGCGTTCACGCGGATGCCGGCGTCCTTCAGGTCCACCGTCCAGCTGCGCGCAAAGCTGCGCACCGCCGCCTTGGTCGCGCTGTAGACGCTGAAGGCCGGGTTGCCCTTGATGCTGGTGATCGATGCGTTGAGCACGATCGACGAGCCCTTGGGCATCAGCGGCAGCGCCTTCTGCACCGTGAAGAGCAGGCCGCGCACGTTGGTGCCGAAGATCTTGTCGAAGTGTTCCTCGGTGATCTGCCCCAGCGGCAGCAGGCTGCCGCCGCCCGCGTTGGCGAACAGCACGTCGAGGCGGCCTTTCTCCTGCTTGATGGCGGCGTAGAGCCGGTCGAGGTCTTCGAGCTTCGACACGTCGCCGAGCACGCCGGTCACGTTGCGCCCGATGGCCTTCACGGCCGCGTCGAGTTCGGCCTTGCGGCGGCCGGTGATGAACACGTGCGCGCCTTCGGCCACGAAGCGTTGCGCGGTGGCCAGGCCGATGCCGCTGGTGCCGCCGGTGACGAGGGCGATCTTGTCGTCGAGCTTGAGGGTCATGGTTTCTTCCTTGGTGGTTGCTGCAATGCAGCGTTGTCGATGGAAGGAAGTTTGGGCGCGACCCCCACGCGGACCAAGACGGCGCGCGGGATTTGTTTATTTCCGGATCACTAATAATCCGGCGATGGACCAGATCACCGCCATGCGCGTGTTTGCCCGCGTGGTCGAGGCAGGCACCTTCACGCGCGCTGCCGACTCGCTGCAGATGCCCAAGCCCACCGTGACGAAGATGGTGCAGCAACTCGAAACGCACCTGCGCGTGAAGCTGCTGCAGCGCACCACGCGGCGCGTGACGGTCACGCCCGAGGGCGCGGCCTACTACGAGCGCACCGCGCGCGTGCTGGCCGAACTGGAAGACATCGAGTCCGACCTCACCAACGCGCAGGCCAATCCGCGTGGGCGGCTGAGGGTGGACGTCGGCTCCTCGCTGGCCAACATGATCCTGATTCCGCAACTGCCGACGTTCCATGCGCGCTATCCCGAGATCGAACTCGAGATCGGCGTGAGCGACAGGCCGGTGAACCTGATCGGCGATGCGGTCGATTGCGTGATCCGTGCCGGCGAACTGACCGACCAGTCGCTCGTGGCGCGCCGCATCGCGACCTTGCCCTTCGTGACCTGCGCCACGCCGGCCTATCTGGAGCGCCACGGCGTGCCGAAGACGCCTGCGGACCTCGGCGACGGCACGCACCGCGTGGTGGGCTATTTCTCGTCGCTGAGCAACCGGCCGATTCCGCTGCGCTATGGGCGCGGCGAGGAGCGCATCGAGATCCACGGCCACACCGTGGTGGGCGTGAACGAGAGCACGGCGCACCTGAGCGCGATGCTCACCGGCATGGGCGTGGCGCAGACCTTCGATGTGATGGCCGCGCCCTACCTGGCCAGCGGCGCGCTGGTCGAGGTGCTGCAGGGCTGGGCGCCCGAGCCGTATCCCCTGCACGTGGTGTACCCGACCAACCGGCACCTGAGCGCCAAGCTGCGCGTGTTCGTGGATTGGGCGGTGGAACTCTTCGCGCCCTACAACAAGGCCGGCAAGCGCTGAAGCGCCCGCGATTTCAGCCCGGCTGGTACTGGTACAGCCAGGTCTCGGTCAACGTCTGGTCACCGTTCTTCATGTACATGCGCATGTCGATCGGCTCGTTGCCTTCGGGCGTGAAGTCGAACTGTGCGCGCCAGTGGCCCGGCACGCCGTTGGGCACGGCCTCGGCGAAGACGTACGAGAACTTGCCGCGCGCCGCCGTCAGCATCACCTCGGGCTTCACGCCGAAGGGCACGGCCTGCAGCGGCTGTCCGATGAACTCGACCATGAACTTGCGCACGCCCTGCGGACGCGGCTGGCCCGGCTGCCCGCCGCGCCCGATGCGCGTGGCCACGCAGCGCGCGAGCGGCGACGGAAAGGGTTCCTGGTCGGTCCAGTGCAACCGGTATTGCAGGCTGTAGCTGGCCCCGGCCTTCGCATCGGCCTTGGGCACCCAGAAGGCGACGATGTTGTCGTGGATCTCGTCGTCGGTCGGAATCTCGATGAGCTGCACCGAACCCTCGCCCCAGTCGCCCAGCGGCTCGATCCACAGGCTCGGGCGCTTCTCGTAGTTCACGCCGTCCTGGTAGTGGTCGAAGGCGCGATCGCGCTGCAGCAGGCCGAAGCCGCGCGGCTTGGTGTCGGCGAAGGCCGAGGCGCGCGTCTGCGTGGGGTTGTTGAGCGGGCGCCAGATGCGCTCGCCCGCGCCGTTCCAGATTGCGAGGCCGTCGGAGTCGTGCACCTCGGGGCGCCAGTCGATGGCGGTGGGCTTGATGGTTTCCGAGTACCAGTACATCGACGTGAGCGGCACCAGGCCCAGGCGCGACACGTCGCGGCGCAGGAACATGCGCGCGTCGATGTCCATGATGACGGCCTTGCCGCGCTGCATGATGAACTTGAACACGCCCGTGACGCTCGGCCCTTCGAGCAGCGCGTAGACCGTCATCGACGTGGTGTTGTTGGCGGCCGGTGTCTCGAAGTAGAAGCGCGTGAAGGTCGGAAACTCCTCGGGCTTGTCGGGCACCGCCACGTCGAGCGCAAGGCCGCGCGCCGACAGGCCGTACTGGTAGAGCTCGCCGATCGCGCGAAAGTACGAGGCGCCGAGGAACGCGACCCAGTCGTTCTTCTGCCAGTCGAGCTTGCTCTGGTCGCCCAGGCGGCTTTCCTGCAGGCGAAAGCCCGCAAAGCCTGCGCCCGGCGGTAGCGCGCGCGCGGGGCTGTCGGGCGGCATCGAGAAGTAGGAGGGGCTGTAGAGCACCTCGCGGGAAAATGCGTCGCCGTCGGTGTTCTCGAGCACGTGCATGCGCACGGGCGTCTGGAAGAAGCGCCCGAGGTGGAAGAAGGTAACGGGGAAGGCGCCGGGCCCGTCGCGGAAGAGGGCGTTGGCGGGGTCGAACTTGATCTTGCCGTGCGCGTCGTAGTCGATGCGGTCGAGCACCTCGGGCGCCAGTGGCGCGGCGGCTGCATAGGGCTTGGCGGCGAGCGACTTCGCCTGTGCGATCAACGCGTCGAAGGAAAAGGGCGTGGGCTGGCTCAGTTGCAGCCCGTTGGCGGCCAGTGCCTCCTGGGGCAGTCCGAGGGCGGCGAGTGCGGCAGCGGCACCACCGGCGGCAAGGAAGGATCGGCGATCAAGCATGTGGTTCTTGAGGGTTGCGAATCTTGAGGGGGAAGAAAGAAAAGCAGCGAAGACGATAGAGCATTCTCCGCGACCGGGAACAGCTGATAGCTTGACCTGGCCCGGGGCCGCACCGCGTCAGCCATTCCGCGCAGCGCGGGCCGGACAAAGCCGGCACTTCACAAAATTGTGCGTTTATGTATCGGCGACGTCCGTCGCCTTCAGCGCGTAGAGCGCATACAGCGGCACCCCGAGAAACAGCATGACCATCGGCGCGAACAAGGTGTAGGGCAGGCCGATGCCTTCCAGCACGCGGTAAGTGTCGGTCAGCTGCAGGCGCGGATGGGGCTGCGTCAGTTCGGTAGAGCGACGGATGCCCCAGAGGAACTCTGCACCGGTCGTGCGCACCGACGGATGCTGCCTTCCGCGCCCCACCGCAAGCCAGCACATGGCGTCGAAAGCCAGCATCGAGCCGGCGGGCGCGCGTTCGCCGAAGGTGGCGAGCACCGCCTGCACCTGCTCGGGCTTCAGGTACATCAGCACGCCCTCGGTGAACAGGAATACCGGCGCAGCGTTGCGCTTGCGCGGCAGGCCCAGCTGTTCCCACCAGTCGGGCGCGGTCAGGTCGAGCTCGCGCAGGTCGTGGCGTTCATTCGTCTCGGGGATCAGCTCGCGGCGCATTTCGAGCACCTCGGGCAGGTCGGCGTCGGTCATGTGGGACTTGCCGTCGTCCAGCCACTGGAAGTAATGGCTAAGGCCGCAACCCATGTTCACCACGCGCCCGCCGGGGTGCTGCTTGAGGAAGTCCTGGGCCAGGCTGCGGAAGCGACGGGTGCGCGAGAGGATGCTGTAGATGGTCGCCCGGTCTTCCGGCAACGCGTGGCCATCGTCGCGGATCTGCTCCAGGATGCCCGCGGCGTATGCGTCCCGCACGGCCACTTGCGGAAACATCGCGTCGCCCGAAGCCCGGGCGGCCAGGGGAATCCGCAAGGTCGAAGGAACGGCCGACAGGCGCCGTGCGCGTCTGCCGGTGGTCATGGATGCGGAAGAGAGGCCATGCACAAAGTCTGGCCGCTCCGGCATTGCGGGGCAAGTCAGTCTTTGGTTATGCCGGCGGGTGAGAAGCGCATGTCTGCGCAGGCCCGCGCCTTCAGCCTGCGGACTGTCCAGTCAATGTGCCTCGGGCTTGCCGCGCTGGCGCGCAAGATGGCGATAGATGGTGCTGCGGTGAACATCCAGCCGGCGGGCGGCCTTCGCCACGTCGTGATCGCAGGCCTTGAGTGCCTCGTCGATGGCGTGGCGTGTGATGCTCATCAGCGGTTCGGTGTGTGGCAGGGCATGGGGCGTCGCGTCGTCGGGCGGCGAAGTCCACGCGCCGACCAGATGCGCGGGAAGCATGGCCGCCGTCACCGAATCGCCCGCATCGGCAAGCGCCACGACCGCACGCAGCGTGCTGCGCAGCTCCCGCACATTGCCCGGCCAGCGGTAGGCGGCCAGCGCTTCGAGCGCATCGCTCTCCAGCCGCAGGTGCTTGGCCGCGCCGCCCGCTTCGAGGAACAGCCGTGAGATCAGCGCGTGCCGGTCGCCGCGCTGGTGCAGCGGCGGCAGGGCGACTGTGAACCCCGCCACGCGATACATCAGGTCGGCGCGAAAGCGCCCGGCCTCCACCAGTGCCGGCAGGTGGCCGTGCGTGGCGCAGACCAGGTCGAAGTCCACCGCCACGCCCTGGCCCCCGCCCAGCGGCGTGACCACGCGTTCTTCGAGCACGCGCAGCAGGCGCGTCTGCAGGGGCAGCGGTATCTCCGCGATCTCGTCGAGGAACAGCACCCCGCCGTGGGCCTCGCGGATGCGGCCCGCCATGCCCTTTCGCTTGGCACCGGTGAAAGCGCCTTCCTCGTAGCCGAACAGCTCGGACTCGATCAGTGTTTCTGGCAGCGAGGCGCAGTCCACTGCCACGAAGGGCCCCGCACTGCGCCGGCTCGCGGCATGCAGCCGGCGCGAGAACACTTCCTTGCCGCTGCCGGTCTCGCCGTTGACCAGCACGGAGACGCCTTCGTTCAGCACCCGCACAGCCTTGTGCAGCAGCGGTTGTATGTCGTCGGCTTCAGTGGTCATGCCCGGGGACGACGTGGCGTGCCGAGTGGTGGTACGCGCTGTGTCCGGCGTGTTCGAACGCTCCATCACCATCGCGATCTGCCGCCCGCCCGGCAGCGTCAGCAGGTTGCGCCGGTGCTCCATGCGCGGCCAGTTCGCGCCGAGAAAAGCTTCGGCGTCCAGGTCGAGCAGGCCGTCCCACGAGCGGCTGAACAGTTCGAGCGCTACACGGTTGGCTGCGACGATGCGCCCGCCCTCGATCACCATCAGCCCCTCGCGCGCGGTGCCAATCAGTGCCGGCCGCGCGTGGAAGCGCAGCACGTGGCCGCCGGCCTCGGCCAGCATCATGCGATGCTCGACCTGCTGCGCCGCCATGCGCACCAGCCCCAGAGCATGCGTGTTCACGCGCACCGTCTCGCCCGAGATGTCGAGCGCGCCCGCCAGTTCGCCGCGCCCGGTGAAGATGGGTGCTGCCGCACAGCCGAGCGCGCCGTTCTGCGCCAGGTAGTGCTCGCCGCCCAGCACCATCAGCGCTTCTCGCTCTGCCAGCGCCGTGCCGATGGCATTGGTGCCCCGGTTGTGCTCCGACCATTCCACGCCGGGCTGCAGCGCAATGCGCTCGGCCTTGGGCAGGAAGTCGGCGCTGCCGACCTCTTCGAGGATCAGCCCGCTGGCGTCCGACAGGATCACCACGCAGCCATTGCCGACTGCATGCTCGGCAAGGCCGTCGAGCTCGGGCTGCGCGCAGTTCAGCAGCCGCATGGCCTGCTCGCGCCGTTCGCTCAGCAATGCCAGCGCCATCGGCTCGGGGTCGATCACATGGTGGTCGACCGGGCGGCTGCGCTGCCAGGAACGCGAGATGTGCGGTGCGATCCACGGCGCAGGGTCGCGGCCCTGCGCGAAGAACAGCTCGCGGGCCTGATCCACTCCGATCGATGGCAAATGCGCTTCACCACTCATGCGTGTCTCCGATAGGTTTTCGCCTTGTGCGACATCCTAGTCGCCATATTCGCGCGAACATGTCGCAGATTGCGAATGAAAACCCGCTCCGGCATCGGTTTGCAGTGCGCAGGTGCCTAGGGAATGTCCCGATCCGGCCGGGTATGTGGCTTGCGGTAGTCCATGCAGGCCGCCGCATGTCGTGGCGCCACTACCTTGCATATGGAGACAAAGTCATGGACATGCTCGAACCGGGCAAATTCGGTACCGCGGTGCCGTTCAAGAAGCGCTACGGCAATTACATCGGCGGCGAATGGGTCGCGCCGGTGGACAACCAGTACTTCGAGAACATCACACCCGTCACCGGCAAGGTCTTCTGCGAGGTGCCGCGCTCCACGGCGGCCGACATCGACCGCGCGCTCGACGCCGCCCACAAGGCCAAGGGCGCCTGGGGCCGCACCTCGACCACCGAGCGCGCCAACATCCTGAACAGGATCGCCGACCGCATGCAGGAAAACCTGGCAGTTCTGGCGGCCGCCGAAACCTGGGACAACGGCAAGCCCATCCGCGAAACCACGGCAGCCGACCTGCCGCTGGCCATCGACCACTTCCGCTACTTCGCCTCGTGCATCCGCTCGCAGGAAGGCGGCATCAGCGAGATCGACCATGAAACCTTCGCGTACCACTTCCACGAGCCCATCGGCGTGGTCGGCCAGATCATTCCCTGGAACTTCCCGATCCTGATGGCCGTGTGGAAGCTGGCGCCCGCATTGGCGGCCGGCAACTGCGTGGTGCTGAAGCCGGCCGAGCAGACGCCGGTGTCGATCCTGGTGCTGATGGAAATCATCGGCGACCTGCTGCCGCCGGGCGTGCTGAACGTCGTCAACGGCTTCGGCGTGGAGGCGGGCAAGCCGCTTGCGTCGAGCAACCGCATCGGCAAGATTGCCTTCACCGGCGAGACCACCACCGGCCGGCTGATCTCGCAGTACGCGAGCCAGAACCTGATTCCGGTCACGCTGGAGCTGGGCGGCAAGTCGCCCAACATCTTCTTCGCCGACGTGATGGACAAGGACGACGGCTTCTTCGACAAGGCGCTCGAAGGCTTCACCATGTTCGCGCTGAACCAGGGCGAGGTGTGCACCTGCCCGTCGCGCGCGCTGATACAGGAGTCGATCTACGACCGCTTCATGGAACGCGCGCTGAAACGCGTGGCCGCCATCAAGCAGGGCAGCCCGCTCGACATGGCAACGATGATCGGCGCGCAGGCTTCCAGCGAGCAGCTCGAGAAGATCCTGTCGTACCTCGACATCGGCAAGCAGGAAGGCGCGAAAGTGCTGATCGGCGGCGAGCGCCAGAAGCTCGAAGGCGATCTGGCCGACGGCTACTACGTGAAGCCGACCGTGTTCAGGGGCCACAACAAGATGCGCATCTTCCAGGAGGAAATCTTCGGCCCCGTGGTGTCCGTCACCACCTTCAAGGACGAGGAAGAAGCGCTCGCCATTGCCAACGACACGCTCTACGGGCTGGGCGCCGGCGTGTGGAGCCGCGACATGAACCGCGCCTTCCGCATGGGCAAGGGCATCCAGGCCGGCCGCGTGTGGACCAACTGCTATCACCACTATCCGGCGCATGCGGCCTTCGGTGGCTACAAGCAGTCGGGCATCGGTCGCGAAAACCACAAGATGATGCTCGACCACTACCAGCAGACCAAGAACCTGCTGGTGAGCTACAGCGAGAACAAGCTGGGCTTCTTCTGATGACCGGCGAAGTCCTGCGCGTCACCGCGACCGATGCCGCGCTCGCGTTGACCGACAGGCTCGCCGCAAAGCACGGCCCGCTGATGTTCCATCAGTCGGGCGGCTGCTGCGACGGCAGTGCGCCCATGTGCTACGGGCGTGACGAGTTCATCGTGGGCGACTACGACCGGCTGCTCGGCCACATCGGCGGCATGCCGTTCTACATCAGCGGGCCGCAGTTCGAGTACTGGCAGCACACGCAGCTGATCATCGACGTGGTGCCGGGGCGCGGCGGCATGTTCTCGCTGGAGGGGCCGGAAGGCTTGCGCTTCCTGACGCGCTCGCGGCTCTTCACCGACGAGGAGTGGGCAGTGCTGGAGGCCGAAGAGGCGAAGTAGCAAGGGGAAGGCAGGAGGGCGTTGCGCAGATAGACTGGGGCGTTTTTCGATCAATCTCCAAGGAGCACCCCGTGAAGATCAGCGCGCCCTCGAGTCCGGCTGCGCGCCGGACTTTTCCGTTTGAAGGAAATGTGGTTTCCGCGAAAACCACTTTCCCGGTGACCTGGCCGACGCCATAGTTGCCGACCACCAACCCCAGCACAAGAACAGGAAACCGAATGAGCACCCTCGACATCGTCGGCCTCTGCGGCAGTCTTCGCACCGGCTCCATCAACCGGGCCGCCCTGAACCTCGCAGGCTCGCTGATGCCCGAGCCGATGGCCATGGAGGTCGTCGAATGGCGCGAGGTGCCGGTGTTCGACGCAGACGTGTTCGCCAAGGGCTACCCGGCATCGGTGCAGGCGCTGCGCGACCGCATCCGCCGCGCCGACGGCGTGGTGATTGCCACGCCCGAATACAACTTCTCGATTCCGGGCGGGTTCAAGAACATGATCGACTGGCTCAGCCGCGGCGAAGACCAGCCCTTCGCGCACAAGCCGGTGGCCATCCTGTCGGCATCGCCGGGGCCGGTTGGCGGCGCGCGCGTTCAGTACGACCTGCGCCGCGTGCTGTTGTTCGTGAACGCGATGGTGCTGGCGAAGCCCGAGGTCTTCATCGGCGGCGCGGGCGGCAAGTTCGACGCGGACGGCAACTGCACCGACGAGACGACGCGCAAGTTCGTCGGCGACCAGATGAAGGCGTTCGAGAAGTGGATCGCGGCGGTCAAGCGGATGGCGGCTGGCTGAGTCTTCGCCCGCTAGGTCGATGAGGCGAGTAGCTGACGCACCAACAGCTGTACAGCGGGCGAGAGCGTGGCCCCCATCTTCGTCGCCATCAGCAACCGCCGCGTGGCCCACGCATCCTTCAGCCGCACGACCTTCAGATCGAGCGCCGCAACCTGCGCCTTGCACGCGGCCAGCGGCACCACGCCGATGCCGAGATTGGCTGCGATCATGTGGCACATCGCATCGAAGCTGCGCACCTGTACGCGCAGGCGCATCGGGATGCCGGCCTGCTCTGCCGCGCGCGACGTGAGCTCCAGCAGCGAACTGCTGCGGTTCAGGCCGACGAATTCGTGCGCGAGGCAGGTCTTGAAGTCGACCTGCTTCACGCGGCTGCGCGCCAGCGGATGCTGCTTTGCGCACAGCACCACGAGTTCGTCGGTCTGGAAGGGCGCGACGTCGAGCCCATAGGCGGGTGTGTTCTCCGCGAACACGCCGACGTCGGCGAGCCCGTCGACCAGTGCGCGCACGATGTCGCCGCTCAATTGCTCTTCGACCTCCACTCGGATGTCGGGATGCTGCGCGAGAAAAGTCGCGAGCGTCGTGGGCAGGAACTCGGTCAGCGCCGACATGTTGGCCCACAGCCGCACGTGGCCGCGCACGCCGCTTGAGTAGTCGTTGATCTCGTTGCTGAACTGCTCGAAGCCCTGGAACAACCGCATCGCATGCTGCATCACCACATGGCCGGCGGGCGTGAGCGCGATGCCTTGCGCGCTGCGTTCGAGCAGCTTCGATCCCGTTGCTGCCTCGAAGTCCGAAAGCCGGCGGCTTGCCGCCGACAGCGCGAGGTGGCACGCCTCCGCGCCCTTGGTGATGCTGCCCGACTGCGCGACCGCGCAGAACAGGCGCAGCGTCACGAAGTCGACGCGGGCGGGGTTGATCGGGCTGGGCATCGGCGGATTCTAGAGAGGCGCGGCCACCCCTTCGCGTTTTGCGAAGAGGTACTGCCATCACAGCAATTCCGCTCCTCGCGATCTGTTCCTAGAGTTGAGGCCAACCCAACAAGGAGACGGACGCGGACATGAATGCACTCGAAGGCCTGAAAGTGCTGGAGCTCGGCCAGCTCATTGCCGGCCCCTTCGCCGGGAAGACACTGGCGGAGTTCGGCGCTGACGTGATCAAGGTCGAGCCGGCCGGTGTCGGCGACCCGCTGCGCAAGTGGCGGCTGCTGCGCGATGGCACTTCGGCATGGTGGGAGGTGCAGTCGCGCAACAAGCGTTCGGTGTGTCTCGACTTGCGCAGCGCCGAAGGCCAGGAGGCGGCGCGCGCGCTGGCGCTCGAGGCTGACGTGCTGATTGAGAACTTCAAGCCCGGCACGCTCGAAGGTTGGGGCCTGGGGTGGGAGCAGCTGCACGCGTTGAACCCGCGGCTGATCATGCTGCGCATCTCGGGCTACGGGCAGACCGGGCCTTATCGCGACAAGCCCGGCTTCGGCGTGCTCGGCGAATCGATGGGTGGGCTGCGCTATCTGAGCGGCGAGCCGGGGCGGGTGCCGGTGCGCGTGGGGGTGTCGCTGGGCGACACGTTGGCGGCGCTGCATGGCGTGATCGGCGTGCTGACCGCGCTGCACCACCGAACGGCCCATGGCGGGGAAGGGCAGTTCATCGACGTGGCGCTGTACGAGTCGGTGTTCAACGTGATGGAAAGCCTGCTGCCCGAGTACGACGCCTTCGGCGCGGTGCGCGAGCGCGCCGGCAGCGCGTTGCCTGGCATTGCGCCGACCAACGCCTACCGGTGCAACGACGGCCACTACGTGCTGGTGGCCGGCAACGGCGACAGCATCTTCCGCCGGCTGATGCGGGCCATCGGGCGCGCGGACCTGGAGAACGACGCGGAGCTCGTGCACAACGATGGGCGCGTGCGGCGCGTGGCGGAGATCGACGCCGCCATCGAGGCATGGACGCTGCAACGCAGCCGCGATGAAGTGCTGGCCGCACTCGACGCTGCTGGCGTGCCGGTCGGGCGCATCTACACCGTGGCCGACATCGCGAGCGACCCGCAGTACCTGGCGCGCGAGATGATCGTTGAGGCGCCCACATCGGACGGCGCCACGCTGAAGGTGCCCGGCGTGGTGCCCAAGCTCAGTGCCACGCCGGGCCGCATCGCGCACCCCGCGCCGCGCCTTGGCGAGCACACCGGCGATTTGCAGGGCGCTGGCTGGCCAGCGCGCCGCGCGGAAAGCGGGCTTCTCGTATGAAGACGGGCAACGGCATGCGGCTATTCATCAATGAGGTCGCCACCCGCGACGGCTTCCAGATGGAGAGCCGCTTCATTCCCACCGACGACAAGGTCGCGCTGATCGACCGGCTCAGCGGGCTGGGCTACGCCAAGATCGAAGTCACGTCGTTCACTTCGGCAAAAGCGATTCCGGCATTGCGCGACGGCGAGGAGGTGATGCACCGCATCGCCCGGCGCCCCGGCGTGGTCTATACCGCGCTGGTGCCGAACGTACGTGGCGCCGAGCGTGCGCTGGAAAGCCGCATCGACGAATTCAACATCGTCATGTCGGTGAGCGAGACGCACAACCTCGCCAACCTGCGCATGACGCGTGAGCAGTCGTTCGCGCAGCTGGCCGGGGTCGTTGCGCTGGCGAAGCAAGCCGGGGTGCCGGTGAACGTGTCGCTCTCGTGTGTGTTCGGCTGCCCGATGGAGGGCGAGGTGCCGCTGGCAGCGGTGCAAGGCTGGATCGACCGTTTCGCCGCGCTGGAGGTGCAGGGCATCACGCTGTGCGATACGACTGGGATGGCCTATCCCACGCAGGTGCAGGCCCTCTGCGAGAACGTCATCGCGGTTCATCCCCAGATGGACTGGACCGCCCACTTCCACAACACACGCGGCATGGGCCTTGTAAACACAGTGGCCGCCGTCGAGGCCGGCATCCACCGGCTGGACATGTCGCTCGGCGGCGTCGGCGGTTGCCCCTATGCCCCGGGTGCGACCGGCAATGTGGCGACCGAAGACGTAGTGCACATGCTGCAGTGCATGGGCTACGACACCGGCATGGACCTGGGCGGCCTGATCGCCGCCGCGGCCGAGCTGGAATCGCTCGTACAGCACGAGCTGTCGAGCCAGGTCTCGCGCGCGGGCCATCGGCTGACGCGGCATGCACCGCCCGCGGATTTCAACGACATCGTTACTCGTGCCAAGGAGCGCGGGCAGAAGGAGCTCCACCCGTGATCGACCATCTTGACCACCTCGTGCTGACGACTGCGCACGAAGAAGCCTGCATCCGTTTCTACGTCGATGTAATGGGCATGGCGCTCGAAAGCTTCGGCGCCGGCCGCAAGGCTTTTCGCTTCGGCAACCAGAAGATCAACCTGCACATCAAGGACCACGAGTTCGAGCCCAAGGCGCAGCTGCCGACGCCGGGGTCGCTCGACCTGTGCTTCATTGCCAGCGTGCCGCTCGAGGAAGTCATCGCGCGGCTGAAGGAGCACGACGTGCCGATCCTCGAAGGCCCGGTGATGCGTACGGGCGCTACATCGCGCATCCGCTCGGTCTATGTGCGCGACCCCGACCTGAACCTGATCGAGATATCGGAGCTGGCGCCCTGACGGTGCGGGCCCGAAGACAGCAAGCCAAATACAAAACCACCGGAGACAAACCATGAAACCCATCCACCGCCTTCTCGCGGTCGTCCTTGCGTTGGCTGCCTCGGCTGCAACTGCCGATACATGGCCCTCGAAGCCGATCACCATGATCGTGCCCACGTCGCCGGCCGGCTCCACCGACATCATGGCGCGCATGGTCGGCGATCCGTTGCAGCGCGCGCTGGGCCAGCCCGTGGTCATCGACAACAAGCCTGGCGCCAGCGGCAACATCGGCACCGAGTTCGTGGCGCGCGCCGCGCCGGACGGCTACACACTGCTGATGCAGTACTCGGGCTTCCACGTCGGCAACCCCTCGCTCTACCCGAACATCAGGTGGAGCCCGACGAAAGACTTCGTGCCGGTGGCGATGGTGATGCGCGCGCCGCACGTCGTCGCGGTGAGCGGCAAGCTCCCGGTGAACTCGATGAAGGAACTCATCGAATACGGCAAGAAGAAGGAGGGCGGCCTGTTCTACGCCTCGTCGGGCAACGGCTCGATCCAGCACATCGCGGGCGAGTTGCTGTCGCGGCAGTCGAAGCAGGCGATGACGCATGTGCCCTACAAGGGCTCGGGCCCGGCCATCAACGACCTGATCTCGGGCAACGTCGACATGTTCATCACCACGCCGCCCTCGGTCATCGGCCACTTCGCGGGCGGACGCATCAAGGCGCTGGCCTATACGGGCACAAAGCGCCATCCGTCGATGCCCAATGTGCCGACATCGGCCGAGGCGGGCCTGCCGGGCTACGAGGTCGAGTCGTGGTTCGCGGTGTTCGCGCCGGCGAAGACGCCGCCCGAGGTCGTCGCCAGGCTCAGCGCGGAGCTGAAGAAAATCGTGGAGAGCGAAGCCTTCCGCAAGAAGGTCGACGAGCAGGGCGCCTTCGCGACCTACATGGACTCGCCAACGCTCGCGAAGTTCGTCGACCAGGAGCTGGCGACCTGGTCGAAGGTGATCAAGTCGGCGGACATCAAGCCGGATTGAAGGGGGGCGGGGCCCTCAGTCTTCCTGGTAGACGACCTCGAAGGTCTCGCACAGCACCGGCATGCGCAGGTCGGGCTTCCTGCCGAGACACTCGCATTCGCCGCTGAAGTACTTCCAGTGGCCTTCGCGCCAGTAGCGCAGCGAGCAATCGCCTTCGGCCTCGACGGCCACGAAGTCTTCACCGACCTCATCGAAGGGCATGACCACCACGCTGAGGGTTTCGATCACGCACAGGGGCTTGCCATGCCAGTCGGTCACCACGCTCAGGTCACCGGGCTTGGGCCGTGGCCTGCCGGTCGATTCGAAGGACCATTCGAGGCTCGCGGTGCCGCGCTTGCGCCCGTCCAGGACGAGCTTTGCCAGTTCGGTGGCGCCGGCCTCGTTGTCGTCAAAGTAGAAGGCCTCGCCAAAGCGGGCGGACACGTCGGCGCCGACGGTGGCCTGGAATCGCTCCCAGAAGGGAAGAATGCTGGATGGAACGGTCATGTCGGGCGGCCTGGAGTCGAGCCCAAGCCTGCCACAGCATGAACGGCTACAGCTTGACGTTGATGATCGACAGGATGATTGCCGAGAGCGTCAGTGCGACGGGCACCTTCTGCACAGCGAGCGCGTGGGCCCGTGCGAACGAGGCCTGCGTTTGCAGCAAGAGGCTGGTTTCGGAATGGATACGTGTGGACATTTCAGACTCCTGAGTGGTTGCGGGCTTCCTGCCCTGCATGGCCTCAACGATAGGCCTCGCCGAGCGCAACGGAGCAGGCGTTTCGACGACACGGCGTTTCCGTTTTCGCAACGATCAGGTGGCTTGTGGCCGGAACTTCCGGCGGGCCCCGGCAATCGTCGGGCTTAACCCGCGATCAGCTTCTGCACCAGCTCGGCCGTGGTCGCAGCCGCGTATTTGCGCATCAACCGCGCCCGGTGCAGCTCCACCGTGCGGTGGCTGATGCCCAGCGCCTTGCCGATTTCCTTGGAGGTCAGCCCGCGCATCACCTGCGCCGCCACCTCTCGCTCGCGCGGTGTGAGTTCGGCCTTTACTGCGCGGCGCGAGCCCAGGTCTTCGAAAGTCCAGATGCCGGCCTCGTGCGGGGCGGCGCGATTCATCGCATGGCCCGTGACGTGGCACCAGAAGGTTTCGCCTGCAATGGCGCCGTGCAGGCCACCCAGGCGCCTCATCATGCGGTTGTCGGCGTAGTGCCCGCTGGCGTTCAGAAAGGGCTCCATGCGCTTGCCGATGCGCTCGAACTCGGCCACGCTGGGGTACAGGATGCTGAACGAATGCCCGACCAGCGCGGAGGGCGTTGCGCCAAAAATCTCGCACACGCGCACGTTGCAGGCCACGATGGTGCGGTTGCTCGAAACCACCATGCCGACGGGTGCATGCTCAAAAGCCAGCCGGTAATCGATCTCGGGCATCGGGGGTCACCATTACGAAATACTACGTATGCGAGTAGGTAGTATCGTTCAGGGCTTTCCCACCCACTCTCCATTCATCCATCAAGGAGCCCGAGTGAACAAGATTTATCCCTCCGCAGACGCGGCACTCAAGGGGGTCGTGGCCGACGGGCAGATGCTCGCGGTCGGCGGCTTCGGCCTGTGCGGTATTCCCGAAGCGCTGATCGAAGCGCTCAAGGATTCCGGCGTGCAGAACCTCACCGTTGTCTCGAACAACGCGGGCGTCGACGGCTTCGGCCTCGGCAAGCTGCTGGAAACGCGCCAGATCAAGAAGATGGTCGCCTCCTACGTGGGCGAAAACAAGGAGTTCGAGCGCCAGTACCTGGCCGGCGAACTCGAGCTCGAATTCACGCCCCAGGGCACGCTGGCCGAGAAGCTGCGCGCCGGCGGCGCGGGCATTCCGGCCTTCTTCACCAAGACCGGCGTGGGCACGCAAGTGGCCGAAGGCAAGGAACTGCGCGAATTCGACGGCGAAACCTACGTGATGGAACGTTCGCTTGTGCCCGACGTGGCACTGGTCAAGGCCGACGTGGCCGACAAGTCGGGCAACCTGCGCTTTCGCCTGACGGCACGTAACTTCAACCCGGCCGCCGCCATGGCCGGCAAGATCTGCATCGTCGAGGTCGAGAAGATCGTCGAAGTGGGCGAGCTGGCCCCCGACGACATCCACCTGCCGGGCATCTACGTGCACCGCATCGTGCTCAACGCCAGCCCCGAGAAGCGCATCGAGAAGCGCACTGTGAGCGCCTCGGTCGATGCCGCCGCCGCCAAGGTCGAGGCCCAGACCGCCATCGCCCAGGCCGCCGCCACCAGCGAAGTGCCGGTGCCCACCGTGCCCGCCAACAAGAAAGAAGGAGCCTGAGATGCCCTGGACCCAAGACCAGATGGCGGCCCGCGCCGCGCAAGAACTCGAAGACGGCTTCTACGTCAACCTCGGCATCGGCATTCCGACGCTGGTGGCCAACCACACCGGCACGAAAGAAGTGTGGCTGCAGAGCGAGAACGGCATGCTCGGCATCGGCCCCTTCCCGACCGAAGACCAGGTCGACGCCGACCTGATCAACGCCGGCAAGCAGACCGTGACCACGCTGCCCGGCTCGGCCATCTTCGGCAGCCATGACAGCTTCGCGATGATTCGCGGCGGCAAGATCAACCTGTCGATCCTGGGCGCGATGCAGGTCAGCACCAAGGGCGACCTCGCCAACTGGATGATCCCCGGCAAGATGGTCAAGGGCATGGGCGGTGCGATGGACCTGGTGGCTGGCGTGAAGCGCGTGATCGTGCTGATGGAACACGTGGCCAAGAAGAAGGACGGCACCGAGGACCTGAAGATCCTCGAGAAGTGCACCCTGCCGCTGACGGGCGTGGGCGTGGTCGACCGCATCATCACCGACCTGGCCGTGATGGACGTGGTGCCCGAGGGCCTGAAGGTCGTCGAGCTGGCGCCGGGCGTCAGCTTCGACACGCTGCAGTCCAAGACCGGCGCCAAGCTGATCCAGTAACAGGGCAGCGAACGCAACGACAACGAAGGCAGGGCCGCGAGAGCGGGCCCTGCCTTTTTCTTTGGAGCACACAGGAATGAATGTGAACGAAGTTCTGGGCGGCATCTGGCGGCAGGCGGGCTTGCCTGCGGAGGCCTTGCCGTTTGCACGGCTCACGGGTGCCGACCCGGTGCTGCCGTCGTCTTTCGCTGTCGGCGTGGCGGCACAGAGCACCATCGCTGCGGCGGCACTGGCTGCCTGCGAGCTCGGGCACCTGCGAGGTCCGGCGCGCCAGCAGGTCGGCGTCGACATGCAGCATGCGGCGCTCGACTGCACCGGCTGGTTCAGCCTCGACGGGCGCGTGCCCGATCCGTGGGACACCTTCTCGGGGCTGTACCGCTGCGCCGACGGCTGGGTGCGCATTCACGCGAACTTTGCGCATCACCGCGATGGGGCGTTGAGGCTCATGAAGCTGGACCCGGCCACTGCCACGCGTGCCGAGGCCGAGACGGTGATGGCGACCTGGCGCGCGCATGAATTCGAGGATGCCACCGCTGCGCAAGGGTTGGTGGCAACCGCGCTGCGCCGCTTCGACGAGTGGGACGCCACGCCGCAAGGGCAGGCCATTGCGGCGCAACCGCTGTTCACCATCGAACGGATCGGCGACGCACCGCCGCTCGCGCTGACGCCGCTGCGCGAAGATCAACGGCCACTCACCGGCGTGCGCGTGCTGGATCTGACGCGGATCCTCGCGGGTCCGGTCGGTGGTCGCGCGCTGGCGGCGTATGGCGCTGACGTGATGCTCGTCAATTCGCCGAACCTGCCGAACATCGAATCCATCGCCGACACCAGCCGCGGCAAGCTCTCGACGCATGTGGACCTGCGCACCGACGAGGGCCGAGCCGTGCTGCGGCAGCTCGCCACGCAGGCGCATGTCTTCGTGCAGGGCTACCGGCCCGGCGGCGTCGCATCGCTGGGCTTCGGGCCGGCGGAGCTGGCGCGGTTGCGGCCGGGCATCGTGTGCGTGTCGCTGACGGCCTATGGCACACAAGGTCCGTGGGCCAATCGCCGCGGTTTCGATTCGCTCGTGCAGACCGCAATGGGCTTCAACCACGCCGAAGGCGAGGCCGCCGGCGATGGCAAGCCGAAGCCGCTGCCGATGCAGATCCTCGACGAAGCGACCGGCTACCTGATCGCATTCGGTGCCGCCGCTGCGCTGTGGCGACAGCAGCAGGAGGGCGGCAGCTGGCACGTGCAGGTGTCGCTGGCGCAGACGGGACAGTGGCTGCGCAGCCTTGGTCGCGTGCCCGGCGGCTTGTCGATTGCAAGGCCCGACCTCAAGCCGTACGTCGAGACCTCGGCCTCCGGCTTTGGTGAACTTGCCGCACTGCGCCACAGCGCGCAGCTGTCGCGAACGCCCGCCGCGTGGCCGCGCCCTTCGATGCCGCCGGGCAGCCATCCGCCGGTGTGGCCGGCCGACACAGCGAAGTGAGAAACTGGGCCGATGCCCTACCTCGACATCGACAACCTCCAGGCCGTTTTCCTCGACGACGATGCGCTCCGCGCGCGGCATCTGGCGCGGCTGCCCTGCGGCCCGGTGCAGATCACGAGCGGGCGCGTTGTGGCCTGCGACCCGCTGGTGCAGCCCGAGCGGCAACCCTTTGCGCGCGAGCTGCAGGCGCGCGGCGCCTTCCCCGTCGAAGTGCTGCACGACAAGGGGCGGCATGCGCTGGCGGTGCTGTGGCTGCGTGACCGCGGCAGCGTGCGCGCAGCCGATCTGAACTGGCAGATGGCGCTGATGGAAGGGGAGTCACTCGAAGCGTTGGGCGACGACGAGTTCTACGGCTACCCGGTCGACGCAGGCGTCGGCTGCTTCATGGACCCCGACGCCGCAGCCGCCATGGCCGAGCGCGACAAGCGCGAAGCCGCCGACCCCGATTTCATCAGCTACTACGACGACGTGCTCGCGGGCGAGATGGGCGACGCCAACGTCGTCGACCACTACCCGCTCGGGCCGGGCTCGGCGAGCAACATGGTGATCTTCCGCTCGGGCTGGGGCGACGGCAGCTACCCCAGCTTCTGGGCGCTCGACGCTGCGGGCGAACCCGTGGCGCTGGTGACCGACTTCATGATCATGGAAGGCGGCGACGCGCGCGACGAGGACGACAAGCGCAGCGATGCCTACAAGGCCAGTCTCTCGCCCGAAAAGTCGGCGGCGCTCGATGCGTTGGGCGCGGCGGCAGTCGAAGGCGATGTGGCGGCAATCAAGGCCCTGCTCGGTGCGGGCCTCGCGCAGTCCAACGAGATCATTCCGTCGTTCGGCGAGTCCGCGATCACGAGTGCCATCCGCATGAACCAGCTCGACGCGCTGCGCGTGTTGCTGGGCGCGGTGCAAGGCCTGCCGATGCCGCCGCGGCTCTACAGGATGGACAAGGAAGAGAGCTACATCGACTACGCGCGCCGGCTCAAGAAGCCGCGCGTGGAGGGGCTGATCGAACTGCTGGAGAAGGCTGCAGCGCCCGCGGCAAAGCCTGGATTTCTGAAGCGCCTTTTTTCCTGAGCTTGTCCTGAGCGCTCAGGCGCCCAGCGCAGCCCGCACCTTGTCTCCCAATCCGCGCAGCCGCTCGACCGGCTCGTTGGAAAACACAAAGCGCAGATATTGCGCGCCATGCGTCTCGCCCCAGCCTTGCATTGCCGTGGCGCAGACGCGATGCGACAGCAGGCGCTGCGACAGCGTCTGCCCGTCGATGCCGAAGTCGCTCGTGCGCAGCAGCAGCGACCAGCCGCCGCCCGGCACACCGACAGGCAGGCCGCGAAGTTCGTCCAGCACCGTGTCACGCCGCCGCTCCAGCTCGCCCACGTACGGCGCGAGCGTGCGCACCGATTGTTCCAGCGCCGTTGCCACTGCATCCTGCGCGATGCCCACCGGCACCACCACATTGGCCAGCGACACGGCCACGAGATCAGGCATGTAGCTTTCCGGCGCCACGGTCCAGCCGACGCGCCAGCCGATCATGCGCAGCTCCTTGGCCGACGAGCCCACGGTGATCGTTCGCTCGGCCATGCCGGGCAATCCTGCCGGGTGGATCACTTGCCGGCCGTCGAACAGCAGACGTTCCATGGCGCTGTCGAGGATCAGCGTCAGGTCGTGCTGCACGCACAGTGCGGCGATGGCGCGCCAGTCGTCTTCATCGAAGCAGCCGCCCGTGGGCATCGAGGGCGACATCAGCAGCATCACGCGCACGCGGGGGCTGATGGCGGCTTGCAGCGCGGCGCGATCGAGCTTCCATTCGCCGCCGGGGCTGAACTGGAACGGCACGTACTTCGGCGTGCCGCCGGCGAGGCGGATGCGGTTGAGCAGCCCCGCGTAGGTCGGATCGGTCACCAGCACTTCGTCGCCCACCTCGACGGTCGCGAGCAGCGCGTTGAGGATGCCCGAGAGCCCGCCTGCCGAGATCACGCAGTTGTGCGCACCGCTGTACGCCACGCCCGACAGCGCCGACACATGCCGCGCCGCCACGTCGCGCAATCGCGACTGGCCGACGAAGGGCAAGTAGCTGTTGTCCGAATCTTCCGAGGCCGCACGCACGGTGCGCGCAATGGCTTCGGGGTCGGGCGGGATGTCGACGTCGAGGTTCTCGAGCCGAAGAAACGGCGGGCCATCGGCATCGTCGGCAATGGCACCCATGCGGTCGACGCCGATGCCTGCGATGTGTTCAAGACGTGCGGGGCGGTGGCGTGGCATGGGGCGGGTCTCCGTGTTTGGGGGCTGGCTACGGGGTTGGCCTGCGCGGGCGGGCCGGGCGTTGCTGCTGTGACGCGCCATTCTCATCGCCGGGCGGGGCCAGAAGCAACAGCGCCTGCCGCGCCTGTGCCGTCTCGCGCAGGAAGTTCCACATCGTCTGCATGCGCCCGAGATGCTTGGTCTCTGCCGGCATCGACATCCAGAACGTGCGCGTGAAGTTCGCTTGCTCGGGCAGCACGGGGCGCAGCGCGTTGTCGTTCTCCGCGATGAAGGCTGGCAGTACCGCGATGCCTGCGCCCGCGACCACTGCACTGTGCTGTGCGAGCACGCTGGTGCTGCGCAGCGCGAAGGCGTCGGGGCGGTGCAGTTCGTCGAGGTACTGCAGTTCCTTGCTGAAAAGCAGGTCGTCGACGTAGCTGATGAAGGTGTGGCCGCGCAGGTCTTCGCGCGTCTTGATGGGCTTGTGCGCGGCCAGGTACTTTTTCGATGCGTAGAGCCGCAGCGTGTAGTCGGTGAGCTTGGTGACCACCACCGGCCCGCGCGCCGGACGCTCGAGCGAGATCACGATGTCGGCCTCGCGCCGCGACAGATGCACGAGGCGCGGCATCGCGAGCAGATCGATGGTGAGCTTCGGATGCCGCACCGCGAACAACGCCAGCTGCGGTGCCAGCACCACCGTGCCGAAGCCCTCGGTCGCGCCGATGCGCACCAGCCCCGACAGGCCTTCCTGCGAAGCCGGCGCTGCGCTTTCCACGGTGCGGAAGGCGCTCTCCATTGCCTCGACCTGCGGCTGCAGCCGCCGGCCCGCCTCGGTGAGCCGGTGGCCGCCCGATTCGCGCGAGAACAGCGGGGCGCCGACTTCCTTTTCAAGTGCCTGGATACGGCGCGCCACGGTGGTGTGGTCGACCTCGAGCCGACGGGCCGCGCTCATCAGCGTGCCCGAGCGCGCCAGCTCCAGAAAGTACCGCAGGTTGTCCCAGTCCATGTGCTCTCGTGTCTCCGGTTTGAGGCTCTGCATTTTTGCAAAGCGGCCGCGCATATTTGTCTATTGTCATGGCAAATCTGCAAAGCTAGGATGCGTGACCGAACCGGCCAGACCGGCACCCGAATTTCACCGGATTCACAGGAGACAAACCCCATGGACGCCACCACCACGCCCTCGACCCAGGTCGCCACCGTCAAATTGCTGATCGGCGGCAAGCTGGTCGAATCGAAGACCACCGAATGGCGCGACGTCGTCAATCCGGCCACGCAGCAGGTGCTGGCCCGCGTGCCCTTCGCGACGCCGGCCGAGCTGGATGCCGCCGTGGCCTCTGCCAAGGAAGCCTTCAAGACCTGGCGCAAGACGCCCATCGGTGCGCGCGCCCGCATCTTCCTGAAGCTGCAGCAGCTCATTCGCGAACACATGGGCGAGCTCGCCGCGATCCTCACGGCCGAGCAGGGCAAGACGCTGCCCGACGCGGAAGGCGATGTGTTCCGCGGCCTCGAGGTGGTGGAGCACGCATCGAACATCGGCAACCTGCAGCTCGGCGAGCTGGCCAACAACGTGGCCAATGGCGTCGATACCTACACGCTGCTGCAGCCGCTGGGCGTGTGCGCCGGCATCACGCCGTTCAACTTCCCGGCCATGATTCCGCTGTGGATGTTCCCGATGGCCATCGTCACCGGCAACACCTTCGTGCTGAAGCCCTCCGAGCAAGACCCGATGGTCACCATGCGCCTGTGCGAACTGGCGCTGGAAGCCGGCATTCCGCCCGGCGTGCTGAACGTGGTGCATGGCGGCGAAGCCATCGTCAACGGCATCTGCGACCACAAGGACATCAAGGCGATCAGCTTCGTGGGTTCGACCAAGGTCGGCACGCATGTCTACAACCGCGCCACGCTGAACGGCAAGCGCGCGCAATGCATGATGGGCGCGAAGAACCACGCCATCGTGATGCCCGACGCCAACAAGGAGCAGACGCTCAATGCGCTGGCCGGCGCGAGCTTCGGCGCCGCCGGTCAACGCTGCATGGCGGTGTCGGTTGCGGTGCTGGTGGGCGAGGCGCGCAACTGGGTGCCCGAGCTCATCGAGAAGGCGAAGACGCTGAAGATCGGCGCCGGCACTGAAAAGGGCGTGGACGTGGGCCCGCTGGTTTCGTGCGCGGCGTACGACCGCGTCAACAGCCTCATCGAACGTGGCGAAGCCGACGGTGCTCAACTGGTGCTCGACGGCCGCAAGCCCACCGTACCCGGCTACGAGAAGGGCAACTTCGTCGGCCCGACGATCTTCACCGGCGTGAAGCCCGGCATGACGATCTATGACCAGGAAATCTTCGGCCCGGTGCTGTGCATTGCCGATGCAGAGAACATCGACGAAGCCATCGAGCTGATCAACAGCAACCCGAACGGCAACGGCACGGCGATCTTCACGCAGTCGGGTGCCGCGGCGCGCCGCTTCCAGGAAGACATCGACGTGGGCCAGGTCGGCATCAACGTGCCGATTCCTGTGCCGGTTCCGATGTTCTCGTTCACCGGCTCGCGTGCGTCGAAGCTGGGCGACCTGGGCCCGTACGGCAAGCAGGTCATCATGTTCTACACGCAGACCAAGACGGTGACGGCACGCTGGTTCGACGACAGCACCGTCTCGCACGGCGTGAACACGACGATCAGCCTCAAGTAAGAAGTCCGCCGGATGGACTTCGAACTTTCCGAAGAGCAGCGCGCCTTCGCACAGACTGCGCGCGACTTTGCACAGGCCGAGTTCGCGCCGCACGCGGCGCAGTGGGATGCGGAAGCCATCTTCCCGAAGGAGGCCATCGCAAAGGCCGGCGAACTGGGCTTCTGCGGCCTCTATGCGCCCGAGCGCGTCGGCGGCCTCGGCCTGCCGCGACTCGACGCAGCGCTGGTGTTCGAGGAGATGGCCGCGGTCGACCCCTCGACCACGGCCTTCATCACGATCCACAACATGGCGACGTGGATGCTCGGCACCTGGGCGACCGATGCGGTGGCGCAGCAGTGGGGCGAAGAGCTGACAAGCGGGCGCAAGCTCGCCTCGTACTGCCTGACCGAGCCCGGCGCCGGTTCGGATGCTGGCTCGCTCAAGACGCGCGCCGAGCTGCAGGGCGCCGACTACGTCATCAACGGCGGCAAGGCCTTCATCTCGGGTGCGGGCTCGACCGACGTGCTGGTGCTGATGGCGCGCACGGGTGGCGCGGGCGCGAGTGGCATCTCGGCCTTCGCGGTGCCGGCCGACGCGCCGGGCATCAGCTACGGCAAGAAGGAGCACAAGATGGGCTGGAACAGCCAGCCCACGCGCACCATCAATTTCGACAACGTGCGCATCCCCGCGCAGAACCTGCTGGGCAAGGAAGGCGAGGGCTTTCGCATCGCCATGAAAGGGCTGGACGGCGGGCGCATCAACATCGCGACCTGCTCGGTGGGTGCTGCGCAGGGCGCGCTGGATGCAGCGCGCCGCTACCTGCACGAGCGCCAGCAGTTCGGCAAGCCGCTGGCGAGCTTCCAGGCGCTGCAGTTCAAGCTAGCCGACATGGCGACCGAACTCGTCGCTGCGCGGCAGATGGTGCGGCTCGCGGCATCGAAGCTCGATGCCGGCCATGCCGATGCGAGCACCTATTGCGCGATGGCCAAGCGCTTCGCGACCGATGCGGGCTTCAACGTCTGCAACGACGCGCTGCAGCTGCACGGGGGCTACGGCTACCTGAGCGAGTTCCCGCTGGAGCGGCTGGTTCGCGATGCGCGGGTTCACCAGATCCTCGAAGGCACCAACGAGATCATGCGCGTGATCGTTGCGCGAAAATTGCTGGAAGGGGACAGCGATATCCGCTGAAGCCTCGCATCCAGAACCCCTCAAGACAATGACCGACTCCGTAGTTCTCTTCGACGAAATCAAGACCGCCGGTGGCCAGCGCTTTGCCGTGGCCACGCTCAACGCACCGGCTTCGCTCAACGCGCTGTCCGTGGACATGGTGCGTCTGCTCACGCCAAAGCTGCGCGAATGGGCGCAGGACGCCGGCATCGTCGGCGTGCTGCTGCAGGCGGCAGGCGAGAAGGCCTTCTGCGCCGGCGGCGACCTGCGCCAGCTCTACCAGACGCTGCTCGACTGTGGCCCCGCGCGCAACACCTATGCCGAAGATTTCTTCCGCGAGGAGTACGAGCTCGACTACCTGATCCACACCTTCCCCAAGCCTTTTCTGTGCTGGGGCCACGGCATCGTGATGGGTGGCGGCGTGGGCCTGCTGGCTGGCGCATCGCACCGCGTGATGACGCTGCAGAGCCGCATCGCGATGCCCGAGATCAACATCGGCCTGTACCCGGACGTGGGCGGCAGCTGGTTCCTGCGCCGCACGCCGGGCCGCACGGGGCTGTTTCTCGCGCTCACGGCCGCCAACGTCAACGCCGCCGACACCATCTTCTGCGGACTGGCCGACGTGCTGGTGCCGCAGGAGCGCAAGGGCGAAGTGCTCGAAGCTATCGGCGCCACGCAGTGGGCAGGCGAGCAGAAGGCCGACCGCGCCACGCTGTCGCGCATCCTCGCCAAGGCGGGCGAGGGCGCGGAGATGCCGGCCTCGAAGGTGCGAGAGCACTACGACACCATCAACGCCCTGATGGCTGGCGACGACCTGCTCGACATCGCGAAGCGCCTGCATGACCTGCAAAGCGACGACGCGTGGCTGCAGACGGCGGCCAAGACCTTCGCCAAGGGCGCGCCGAGTTCGGCTGCGCTGAGCTTCGAGCTGTGGCAGCGCGTGCTGCGCATGTCGCTGGCCGAAGTGTTCCGCCTTGAGTATTGGGCTTCGCTCGGCTTCTGCGCGCACAAGGACTTTGCCGAAGGCATCCGCGCCGTGCTGGTCGACAAGGACCGCAACCCGCGCTGGAGCCCGGCCACGCTCGACGAGATCACGCCCGCCTTCATCGAAGACCACCTGCGCCCGCGCGGCGAAATGCCTGCCGAGCTGGCGTCGCTGGTCTGAGTTTCATCATTTCCCGCACAGAACAACGGAGACAAGACAAATGAAGATCGCATTCATCGGCCTCGGCAACATGGGCGGCCCGATGGCCATGAACCTGCTCAAGGCCGGCCACACGCTCAGCGCCTTCGACCTCTCGGCCGAGGCCTGCAAGAAGTTCGGCGGCGACGGCCTGCCCATTGCCGCTTCGGCTGCAGAAGCGGTGGTCGACGCCGAAGTCGTCATCAGCATGCTGCCGGCCAGCGCGCATGTCGAGGGCCTGTTCCTCGGTGGCGCTGGCAAGCCCGGCCTGCTCGACAGCATTCGCGCCGGCACGCTGGTGATCGACAGCAGCACCATCGCAGCGGCCACGTCGCGCAAGGTGGCTGAAGCGGCCGCCGTCAAGGGCATCGCGATGATCGATGCGCCCGTGTCGGGCGGCACTGGCGGCGCGATTGCCGGCACGCTGACCTTCATGGTCGGTGGCGAAGTGCAAGACTTGGAGCGCGCGCGTCCGGTGCTCGAAAAGATGGGAGCCAACATCTTCCACGCCGGCGCTGCCGGTGCGGGTCAGACAGCGAAGATCTGCAACAACATGCTGCTCGGCATTTTGATGATCGGCACTTCGGAGGCGCTGGCACTGGGCGTGGCCAACGGGCTCGATCCGAAGGTGCTGTCGGAGATCATGCGCCGCAGCTCGGGCGGCAATTGGGCGCTCGAGAAGTACAACCCGATGCCGGGCGTGATGGATACCTCGCCCGCCTCGAAGAACTATGCCGGCGGCTTCGGCACCGACCTGATGCTCAAGGACCTGGGGCTCGCGCAGGAAAACGCGACCGCCGTGCGCGCGGCAACGCCGTTGGGTGGGTTGGCGCGCAGCCTCTATGCGGCACACAGCCTCGCGGGCCATGGCGCGCTCGATTTTTCGAGCGTGCTGAAGCTGGTGCAGAAGGCGTCCTGAGCCGGACGCTGGCGGTGGTCAGCCGTAGTGGGAGTGCAGAGCCCAAAGCAGGCCGATTACCACCACGAACAACACGGTGAAAAGCACCCAGGCGCGCATGATCGCCTGGTTTTCCGTGATTTCGGCAGGTGCAGCCGATGCGGGAGGCGGACTAGGAGCGGCGGGCGGTGCTTGGGTCATGCCCGACTGTACCCCGCGGCGAGGCCGTGCTGGCCAGCTTTGCAGAAGCGTCCATCCGCGACATCGCCCACATGATGCCGGCCGCCACGAGGTTGGCCCCCACGCTGAAAAGAATCGGCAGCAGGTAGCTGCGGCTCACATCGAAGGCAAAGCCCGCGGCCGCCGGGCCGACCAGCGTGCCGAAGGCCACGCTTGTGTAGAGCACGCCGATGATCGCGCCGATGTTGCGTCCGCCGTAGTAGTCCATCACCAGCGCCGGCAACAGCGCGACAAAGCCGCCGTAGAACGCGCCGTAGAAAAACGCGAACACCGCCAGCCCCCAGAAGCCGCTGGACGCTGCCCACACGAGCAGCGACAGCGCCATGCCGGTCGACATCAGCAGCATGGTCTGCGCGCGCCCCATGCGGTCGGCCAGCCCGCCCAGAAAGAAGCGCCCGGCCGTGCTGCCGACGCCGATGGCGCCCAGCAGCAGCACCGCATGCGCATTGGGCACGCCATGGTCCAGCGCGTAGGGCACCAGATGCACGAAGGGCACGAACAGGCCGAAGGAACTGATGAGGCAGGCCACGTACAGGCCGGCGAAGCGCCGCGAGCGCACGGCATTGCGCACCGTGAAGCCCTCGGCCTGGGCCGATGCAGCCTTCGGCTGCGGCGGATCGCCGTCGGGGCCGAGCCCGCGGTCGCGCGGGTCGTTCTCGATCAGCAGCGCCATGCCTACGCCCACCACCACCGCCAGCGCGCCTAGCGCCAAGTAGGCGTTCCGCCAGCCGAGCGTCTCGATGAAGAACGAGGCCAGTGGCGGCATCACCAGCGTGCCCACGCCGATGCCGCTCACGGCCAGCCCCGAGGCAAAGCCGCGCCGCCTGACGAACCAGCGCTGCACAGCGCCCAGCACCGGCACGTACGACGCACCGACCCCGAGGCCGACGCCGAGCCCATAAGCGAGATAGATCTGCGTCAGGCTCCGCGCCTGCCCCGCAAGCGCCAGCCCCAGCCCGACCAGCACCATGCCGGCGACGGCCAGTCGCCGCGAACCCCAGCGGTCGGCCAGCGGCCCGCTGAGCACGCCGAGGCCGAAGTAGAGAAAGCCCGCCAGCGAGAACACCAGCGAGACCGAGCCGCGCGAGGCGCCGAAGTCTTTCTGCAGCGATTCGAGAAAGGCGCTGAAGGTGTAGGCGCTGCCGAAGCCGACAAAGGTCACGGCAAAGGCGCCCGCGACCACCAGCCAGCCGCGGAAGAGGCCGCCGGCTTGCGATGGGGATGGCATGTGGCTCAAGGGAATAGACCTTTAAAGATCAGAATATCTGAATTGATTGATTTCGGGTGTGCGAATACTCCCGCTTATCAGTCTGAGCCGAAAACCAGAATTTCTGCTGTTTCTGAATCAGAATTTCTAAATAATGGAACACCAGCTCCCGCCCCTCAACGCACTCCGCGCCTTCGAAGCCACGGCGCGCCATCTCTCGGTGAAGAACGCGGCGGACGAACTGTGCGTGACCCCCGGCGCCGTGAGCCAGCTCGTCAAGACGCTGGAGCTGCATCTCGGCGTGCAGCTGTTCCGCCGCGTCAATCGCGGCGTCTTCCTGACCGACGCGGGCCAGGCCTATCTGCCGCCCGTGCGCAATGCCTTCAGGCAGATCAGCGATGCCACGCAGAAGGTGGCCGTGCCTGCGGAGACCGGCCTGCTCACCGTGAGCGCCACGCCGTTCTTTGCTTCCGCCTGGCTCGTGCCGCGCCTGAAGTCCTTCCAGGACGCACATCCCGACATCGACCTGCAGGTGCTGACCAGCAATGCGCTGGCCGATTTCTCGCGCGACGGCGTAGACGTCGCCATCCGTCACGGCATGGGCCAGTACCCCGGGCTTGCCAGCCAGCGCGTGCTCACGGTCGAGATGGTTCCCGTCGCCGCTCCCGCGCTGATCGTCGAATACGGCAAGCCGAAAAAGCCGGCCGACCTGCTGCGGTGGCCGCGCGTGAACGATGCCGATCGCAAGGGCTGGCGCCTGTGGTTCGAGGCGCAGGGCATCGAAGATGCCGGCCCGGCGCGCGGGCCTTCTTTCGACGACGCTAGCCTGTTGCTGCAGGCGGTGCTCGCAGGGCAGGGCGCGGCGCTGCTGCCCGCGGCCATGATGGCTCCCGAGATCGCGCAGGGCCGGCTCGTGCAGCTCTCGAAAGTGACGTGGCTCGAAGACTTCGCGTACTACCTCGTGTGCCCCGAGGGCAGCCGCGACCGGCCGAAAGTCGCGGCTTTTCGTGACTGGCTGCTCGGTGCGGTGCGCCAGAAAGGCGCTTCGTCAGGTAGCCGCAAGAGAGCATCGTCGACAGTCGCAGGTCAGGCCGTAGCGCCGCCACCCCGGCGGCGTGCCGTGCCCAAGCCTTGATGAAACTCCAGCGACACAGATTCCTCCGCCCGATGGCCGCCCGGCCGCGACTCTTCATTGCCACGGCCATCGCCATTGCGACCGGCGTGCTCATACCCTCGGCTGTCGAAGCCCACCTGGTCACGCGCCTGCTGATCGCGTGGAACACGGGAGCCTGCCTGTACGTGCTGCTGGCCGCGGTCATGATGACCCGGTCGTCGCAGCAGCACATGCGCTATCGCGCGCAGATGCAGGACGATGGGCAGATCGTCATCCTCGTGCTGGTGGTGGTGTCGGCCATTGCGAGCCTGGCGGCCATCGGCGGCGAACTCGCGGTGGTGAAGGACATGCATGGCCTGGAGAAGATCGCGCACATCACGCTGGCCGGGCTCACGGTGATGTCGTCGTGGGCCTTCACGCAGATCATGTTCACGCTGCACTACGCGCATGACTACTACGCCGGGGCGGGCCAGGGGCGAAAACCCGGCCTTCAGTTTCCGGACGACGAACCGCCGACCTACGGCGACTTCTTCTACTTCTCCGCGGTGATCGGCACCTCGGGGCAGACAGCGGATGTGTCCTTCGTGTCCAAGCCTCTGCGGCGTATCGGCTCGGTGCATTGCATCCTGGCCTACCTCTTCAACACGACTGTGCTCGCGTTGCTCATCAACATCGGTGCGAGCATGTTTTGAGCACGCCGGCACGCCATCGAAGATTCGTCGCCGCCACGGCCCTGCTGTGCCTCGCGCCGGCCGCGCGGGCCGACGACGAACCGGCCGAACTGCCATTCAAGCTCACCGTGGGCGCCTACCGGGTTTCCGGCGGCGGCCTGCCCGCGGGGCCGGGGCTGGACATGAACCTGCGCTACACCTACGGGGACGGCAATGTCTGGATCGGCTGGTTCCGCTCGCCGGTACTCGACTTCGCGCAGCCGCGCGTGGGGTGGGACCACACCTTCACGCTGGGGCCGGTGCGGGTGCTGCCGTCGTTGCAGGCCGCCTCGGGTGGGTTCGTGGGCAGCAGCCTGGCGGTGGAAACTGGCGACAGCTGGTTCGTCGGCACGGGGCTGGGCCGCACCAACCTTCGCAACTACGCGAACCTGAACTTCGACCCGAACGATTCGTACACGGTGTATGGCGGCTACAAGTGGACGGACGGCACGGCGCTGTCACTCTCGCTGATCCGCGACAACCGGCTGAACCCCGACCAGCAGGACGTGCATCTAATCTACCGCATGCCGTTGCCCGAGCGGCAACGCCTGACTGTCGACCTGCTGGCCAAGCAGGGCACTGTCGATGGCCGGTTCATTCGCCGCGCGGGCCTGACAGTCACCTACGACTGGCCGCGCTGGTTCATTCGCGCAGCCTACGACCCGAAGGTGAACTTCACCGCGCAGGACATGGTGCGGCTGTCGGTGGGCACGCGGTTCTGAAGAGAAAAACGCTCAGAGCAGTTCGATTCCCGGCAGGCTCTTGAAGCAGTTCTCTCGCGTGATGCGCACGAAGTCCGCCAGCCACGGCTGCTCCGACGTGCCCGGCGTGCACGCCATGTAGAGCCGCCCCGTCAGCCCCTTGCTGCCCACGCGCCGGGCAGTGACGTAGCCGCGGTCCAGGTAGTTCTGCACCGCCCACAGCGGCAGCGTTGCCACGCCACGCCCGCTGGCTACCAACTGCAGCATTGCCACCGTGAACTCGGTCGTGCGCCGGTGCGCAGGCTCCGCGCCCGCAGGCGCCAGCACCTGCCGCAAGACGTCGATCACTTCATCGGGCACGGGGTAGGTGATGAGCGTCTGGTCGGTGAAGTGGCGCGCCGTGAGGTAGGCCTTGGCCGTCAGTGGATGGTCGTTGGCCAGCAGGGCCATGATTTCGAAGCGGAACAGCGCGTGATAGTCCACCGCTTCGTCGGAGCCTTCCCTGGACACGATCGCCACTTCGGCGCGGTTCTGCGTCACCAGCGCGATCGGGTCGGAGTGAAAGCCCGAGACGATGTCGAGCTCGATCTCGGGCCAGCGCTGGCGGAACGCATCCATTGCCGGCATCAACCAGTCGAAGCAGGCGTGGCACTCGACCACGATGCGCAGCTGGCCGCTGCGCCCCAGCGCGAGCCGCGCCACGTCGCGCTCGGCTTCTTCGATGAGCGGCAGCGCCGTGTCGGCCAACTGCAGCAGACGCAGGCCGGTGGTGCTGAACTGCGGCGGCACCGATTTGCGCTCGAACAGCTGTGCGTCGTAGCGGTCTTCGAGCAACTTGATCTGGTGTGACAGCGCCGATTGCGTAAGGTTGAGCAATTGTGCCGCGCGCACCAGGCTGCCGGTGTCGCGAAGCGCGATGAGCGTGCGTAGATGACGTATTTCGAGGATCGACTGGAGCATGAAAAATATTCAATCGAATTTGCGAAATATCTCGGTTGAATCATATGCCTCGCGGCCGGTCACATCCAGTTGCTTGGCTGCAAGCCGGCACGTTTTGATTCCATGGCGACGAGCCTGAACTTTTGCGTTACTTCACAAGATGGCGCGACGTGGGGAGCGGGCAGGTGTGCCAATAATGGCACCATGCTCTCTCCGAACCGTCTTTCGCCGTTCCGTTTCTCCCTGTTGCTTTTGCTGTTTCTGGCCCCGTTGATGGGCTGGGCGCAGAACCGTGCGGAAGCACTCCTGCAGTTCGAAGGCGTGCAGGCGCGCTACCAGGCGTCTTATGCACCCGGTGCCGTCGCGCGCGGAGCGAAGGAGCTGCTTGACCCCGATGACCAAGCCATCGCCGACAAGGCGCTCAAGGCGCTGGACACGGCTGCCACGCGCGCGTTCAACACCGCTGCCTCGGTGTCCGCTATCCAGCAGGAAGTGGCATCGGCAGGCAACGGCGGTGCCGCACTCAGCCCGCAAGTGCAGGCCGCCGTGGCCCGCTTCGTGAAGCTGCGCACCGACTACACCGCCATGAGCGAGGCCGGCAGGGCCGAGTTCTTCAACCGCGAGCGCGCCAAGCCGGCCGACCCCGTGCGCACCGAACTGCTCGAACGCATGGCCGTGGCCGATGTTCGCGAGATCGACTTTTCAAGCCAGCTGCTGATGAGCGCGGTGGTCAAGCAACTGGCGCGCGGCAACGGCGGACAACTCAGCTCGCTGCCGGACCGCACGCTCGACATGGCTCTCGACACGCTGTGGTCGCGTGGTGTGACGTCGACGCGCCCGCGCAACCTGATGCTGGTGGCGCGCGAGTTCGAAAAGCAGATAACGCAGGCACTGCTCGCCGCGCTGCCCGATGCCGATGTGGCGGCCTTGCTGGCCTGGCGCAACGACCCGCAGGCCGCGGCCGAGCGCGAGGCCCTGGTGGGCACCTACCGCGCCGAGGTCAAGGGGAGCGGCGGGGTCGCGCTGCGGACCCTGGTGCGCGCCTGGCCGCGCTCCTGACGATCGCGTTGTTGCCGGACGGTGCCGCCGCGTAAGGCATGAACCGGCTCTGGTTCTCGTCCACGTCGAGCGGCCGGCCAACGAACGGAAACGCGCGCTGCGGGCAGGCCTCGCGCTCGCACACCTTGCAGCCCGCGCCGATGGGTGTGGGCACGTCGGGATCGCGCAAGTCCATGCCCTTTGAATAGACCAGCCGCGTGGCGTGGCTGATGTCGCAGCCCAGCCCGATCGAGAAGGTCTTGTTGGGCGAGCCATAGCCGCGGTAGCCGTGCGACACGGTGCGTGCAATCCAGAGGTAGGCGCGTCCGTCTGGCATGCGAGCGAGCTGCGTGAGCACGCGGCCGGGCTGCGCGAAGGCCTCGTACACGTTCCACAACGGGCAGGTGCCGCCGGTCTTCGAGAAGTGGAAGTGCGTGGCCGATTGCCGCTTCGAGATGTTGCCCGCGCGATCGACGCGGATCAGGAAGAAAGGCACGCCTCGCGCCTCGGGCCGCTGCAGCGAACTCAGGCGGTGGCAGATGGTTTCGAAGCCCACGCCGAAGCGGCGCGCCAGCTGGTCAATGTCGTAGCGCAACTGCTCGGCAGTTTCGAGGAACTCGCCGTACGGCAGCAGCAGCGCGGCGGCGAAGTAGTTGGCCAGGCCGATGCGCGCCAGCGAGCGAGCGGTGTCGCTCGACAGCGGCGCGGCGGCCACCAGCTCGTCGAGCATGTCGCCCACCTCGAAGAAGGCGAGCTGCGTGGCGAGCTGGAATGCATGCTGCCCGGGCTCCAGGTAGGGCGAGAGCCTCAGCACGCGCGAGCCCGGGTCGTAGCGCCGCTGCGCGCCGGCCTCGCCGTCTTCGGCGGGCACAACCCGCACGCCATGCGTATCGAGCAACTGGCGCGCGAGGCGGTCGCCGGGGCTGCCTTCGCGCAGGCGCCATTGCGCGGCGAGGGCTTCGGCCGCTTCATCGAGCGGCGCGATGTGGTTCTGGTGCGCGAAGAAGAAGTCGCGCACTTCCTCGAAGGGCATGGGCCGCGCCTGCGGCATTCGTGCGAGATCACCGCGTCCGTCGCCGAGTTCGCCTGCCAGTGCTTCGAGCCGCTCCATCGCATCGCGATGGCGCTGGTGCAGCGCGACCAATGCGCGGCCCACGGCGGGCATCTGGGTGGCGACTTCGCGCAGCTCGGCCAGCGCGACGGCATCGCCGCCGGGGTTGTCGGCCAGTGCCTCGCGCAGGCTGGCGATGAGGCGCGCTTCTTCGTCTTCGGAGAAGGCTTGGATGTCGACGCCCAGCGTGGCATGCAGGCGCAGAAGCACCGGCACCGTGAGCGGCCGCTGGTTCTGCTCGATCTGGTTCAGGTAGCTGGGCGACAGGCCCAACTGCTGCGCGAGCGCGAGCTGGCTCAGGCCGCGCTCTTCGCGCAGGCTGCGCAGCCGCACGCCCATGAAAGTCTTCTTCATCGCTTTATCCGGTTATTCGCAAGATTCGCAAATACGGCGAGGCTCATTCGCAACCATTTGCCCAATCAGGCCTTCATTATGGGCACGATCTTTCTTGAATTGCGAATTGTGCAAAGCTCGCGGACCGGCCCATTGGGGAGACGGGGAGCTTGCAGGGCGCGGTAGCTGGCATGCAACGTGCTGGGATTTGCTTGCGCGATGGCCGTCGCTTGACGGGCTAGAAGAAAAGTACACAAACTAACCGCATTTCCGGCGACCGAAAGGACAGTTGAGTTAGCCTCGACCGAAAGTTCCTCGTTATTGTTTCAATTTCATGAACACTGCGATTCGATTGAGCGGGGGTTTACCCTAGGAATCGCGGTGCACACTTGGGGCACCCAAAAGCCCAATGAAGAAGGAATTGAAATGAAGACCTCGAACATCCTCGCCGCCGCCGCTCTGTCCCTGCTCGCCGCCGCTGGCGCCCATGCAGAAACCTACGAAGGCGTTCAGCCCCTGACCTCCGGCTACAGCCGCGCCGAAGTGGCGCCCCAAGCCGTGGCAGCTGCCCGTGCCGGCAACGCTTATGGCGACAACGAAGGCGCTGCGTCGACCGCAACGCCCGCCCTGGCCGCTTCGGTCGACCGCGCCACTGTTCGCAGCGAGGCTGTTGCCGCTGCACACGCACCTGGCCAGAACCTGCGTCCCGAAACCTTCGCTGGCAGCGTGATCCCCTCGCAAGCGAAGGGCCTGACCTTCACGCGTCAAGCCGGCCTGTAATTGAAGGCGGCGCAAGCCGCCTCAGTCACACGTCAATAAAAAACCGGACCTGCGAAAGCAGCGTCCGGTTTTTTCATTGGGGCTTGGGTTTGTGTTTGGCGCCGTGCCGGTGGCAGTCGTGCGCGTGGTCGTCCACGATGCCTGTGGCCTGCATCCACGCGTAGACGATGACGGGGCCCACGAACTTGAAGCCGCGCTTCTTGAGCGCTGCGGAAATATCCTCCGACAGCGGCGTCTTCACCGGAACGCTGCCGGTGCGGTTGACGATGGGCTTGCCGCCCGCCATGCCCCAGATGAATTCGGAGAAATCTTCGCCCGCCGCCTGCATCGCGAGGTAGGCGCGTGCATTGCCGATGGTGGCCTCGATCTTCGAGCGCGAGCGCACGATGCCGGCGTCCTGCATCAGCCGCTCGACATCGGCCTCGGTGAATTTGACGATCTTCTCCGGCACGAAGCCCTTGAAGGCCTTGCGGAACGCGTCGCGCTTGCGCAGGATGGTGAGCCACGAGAGGCCAGCCTGGAAGCCGTCGAGCATGAGCTTTTCCCACAGCGCGCGGCTGTCGCGCTCGGGCACGCCCCATTCGGCGTCGTGATAAGCGGCCAGCAGCGGGTCGGTCTGGGCCCAGGCGCAGCGGATCTTGTCGGTGCTGTTGCTCATTGTTCGTTCGATTCTTTGCTCGGCTATCGTCGGGGAGTGTTTTCAGAATGAGGGGGAGACCCTGATGCAGCATTTTCGATTTTCATTGTCGGCGCTTTCCTTGGGCGTCGCGCTCGCCCTTGGTGCGCAGGCGCACGCCGAAACCATCAAGAAGCCCCAACTCGATCAGCTCGCCGCCGCTTGGCAGGCCGGCAAGCCGGCCGCCGACTTCAACGCTTTCCTTGCGCAGGCTGCAAAGAGCCAGCCCGCGTTGCAGAGCAGCGTGAATGCCTACCGCAGCAAGAAGGCCTCGCTGGCCGGCGACGACCTCGTCAACATCGCGCGCCTGCTCGGCCTCTACAACCGCCTGAAGAACCAGCAGGCCGTGATTGCGAGCATCGGCACCATGGTCGCGATTCCGACGGTGCGCAACGTGCAGGTGCCGCCCCACGAAAGCGCGTCGATCATCGAGTTCGGCCAGCTGGTGCAGAAGATGGCGACCGACTTCGGGCTTGCCTACCGCAACGTCGACAACCGCATCTTCGAAGTCAGCCTCAAGGGCAAAGGCGGCGAGGAGTTCGGCATCCTCACGCATTCCGACGTGGTGCCTGCGGTGCTGTCCGAATGGGTGCTCGACGATGGCACGCGGCTCGACCCCTTCAAGATGACCCGCATCGGCGACTTTCTCTACGGCCGCGGCACCATCGACGACAAGGGCTCGATCGCCGCAGTGCTCTACGCGATGAAGGCCGTGAAGGAAAGCGGCCTGCCCATCGAGCGCAGCATCCGCCTGATGATCGAGACCACCGAGGAAACCGGTGGCGACGCGATGCAGTACTACCGCACGAAGACGCAGCTGCCGGCCTACAACATCGTGCTCGACAGCAAGTACCCGGCCGTGGTGGCAGAGAAGGGCTCGGGCGCGCTGAAGGCGTTGTTCCCGGCAGAGCAGGCGGATGGTGCATCGACAGCCATCACGGCCATGAGCGGCGCCGCATCGGCCAACGCGATTTCGCAGACGGCGATGGCCACGCTCAAGGGCGGCGATCTTGCGGCCGCGCTCGCAAAGCTCGAAGCAGCAAAGCCGGCCTTCCTGCAGAAATACGAAGGGCAGGGCGGCAAGTTCGCCATCGACATTGCGCGTGGCGCTGACAGCATCGAGCTGAAAGTGACAGGCGTTTCGGCCCACGGCTCGCGGCCCGAGGAAGGCGTGAATCCGCTGCCGCGCCTCGCGCTGTTCCTGCAGGAGTCCGGCGTGCCACTGGCCGCCAACCACTACCTGAAGGCCGTGAAGTACATCGACGCGCTCTACGGTACCGGCTACCTCGGCGAGAAGATGGGACTGGGCTACGCCGACGACTTCATGGGCCCGCTGACCTTCTCGCCCAACCTCGTGCGCATGGGCAGCGACGGCAGGCTCGAAGTCACGGTCAATGCGCGCATGCCGCGCGGACGCACGCCCGATGAACTGAAGGCGCAGGTCACGTCGAAGATCGATGCGTGGGCGAGCGCGAACAACGTGAAGCTCGAGGTTGCCTACGACCAGGGCAACTGGATGGCGCGCGACCCCAAGGGCGCGTGGCTCTCGACCCTCCTGAACATCTACGGCGACACCACCGGCCTCGAGGCCAAGCCTGTGCCCACGGCTGGCAGCACCACCGCGAAGCTGATGCCCAACGCAATCAACTTCGGTCCCGCGATGCCCGGCAAGAAGTACACGGCGCACAACGCCAAGGAGTACAAGGAAGTGCCCGACCTCGACGCCGACATGCAGATGTTCACCGAGATGCTGGTGCGCATCGGCAACCTGCAGCAGATGCAGTAACGCACGCGGTTGGCGAACTTAAAGTCGCGCTTTCTCCCTCGTGCGCAACGTTTCTTCGTAGTGCGCAGAGACCTGTCGCAGCGCGTGGCTCGGGTATCGTCGAAGGCTTCCATTTTTGTGAAAAGGGAGTCACGCACATGCTGCAATTTCGCTTCTCGTTGCCAGCCCTCACCATGGGCTTGATGGCAGTTGGCCTCACCGCACCGGCCTTCTCGGAGACGCTCAAGAAACCCGCGCTCGACCAGTTGGCCGCGGCCTGGCAAGGCGGCAAGCCCGCCTCCAGCTTCAACGCTTTCCTGGCCCAGGCCGAGAAGGCCAACCCCGAGCTGAAGCCCGCCGTGGCCGCCTATCGCAAGAAGGCACCGCTGGCTGGTGACGACCTCACCAACATCGCGCGCCTGCTGGGCCTGTACAACCGCCTGCACAACCAGAAGGCCGTGATCGCGAGCCTCGGTGCCATGGTGGCGCTGCCGACTGCGCGCAACGTGCAGATCCCGCCGCACGAGAACCCGACGATCATCGACTTCGGCAAGCTGGTCGAGAAGATGGCGCGAGACTTCGGGCTTGCGTATCGCAACGTCGACAACCGCATCTTCGAAGTCAGCCTCAAGGGCAAGGGCACTGAAGAGTTCGGCATCCTCACGCATTCCGACGTGGTGCCCGCGGTGCTTTCAGAATGGGTGCTCGACGACGGCACGCGGCTCGACCCGTTCACCATGGTCCGCGTGGGCGACCGCCTTTACGGCCGCGGCACCATCGACGACAAGGGTTCGATCGCCGCCGTGCTCTATGCAATGAAGACGGTGAAGGAAAGCGGCCTGCCGATCCAGCGCACCATGCGCCTGATGATCGAGACCACCGAGGAAACCGGTGGCGACGCCATGGAGTACTACCGCGGCAAGGTGCCGCTGCCGGCCTACAACATCGTGCTCGACAGCGGCTACCCCGCAGTCGTGGCCGAGAAGGGCGCGGGCTCGCTGAGTGTGTTCTTCCCTGCGGAGAAAACCGATGGTGCAGTCACCGCGATCACGGACATGGGCGCAGCCGTCGCGGTCAACGCGATTTCGCAGACCGCCACCGCCACGCTCAAGGGCGGCGACCTCGCTGCGGTGCTCGCAAAGCTCGAAGCCGCGAAGCCGGCCTTCCTGCAGAAGTACGAACCGCAGGGCGGCAAGTTTGCGATTGCCATCACGCGTGACGGGGACAGCATCGCCATCAAGGTCACCGGCACCTCGGCCCATGGCTCGGAGCCCCAGAACGGCGTGAATCCGCTGCCGCGGCTGGGCCTGTTCCTGCTGGAGTCCGGTGTGACGCTGGCCGACAACCAGTTCCTCAAGGCGGTGAAGTACGTCGATGCGCTCTACGGCACCGGCTACCTCGGCGAGAAGATCGGCCTGGGCTACAGGGATGACTTCATGGGGCCACTGACTTTCTCTCCCAACCTGATCCGCACGGGTGCCGACGGCCGGGTGGTAGTGGCGGTTAACACGCGCATGCCGCGCGGACGCACGCCCGAAGAACTCAAGACCCAAGTCACCGCGAAGATCAATGACTGGGCTGCGGCGAACAAGGCCACAGTCGAGATCAAGTACGACCAGGGCAACTGGATGGCGCGCGACCCTTCTGGCCAGTGGCTGACGACGCTGCTCAACATCTACGGCGACACCACCGGCCTCGAGGCCAAGCCAGTATCCGCGGCCGGCGCCACCACGGCCAAGCAGATGCCCAACGCGATCAGCTTCGGCCCCGGCATGCCCGGCAAGAAGTACACCGGGCACAACGCCAAGGAATACAAGGAAGTGCCCGACCTCGACGCCGACCTGCAGATGTTCACCGAGATGCTGGTGCGCATCGGCAACCTGCAGCAGATGCAGTAGCTCAGCGCAGGCCGCGCGCCTGCAGCACCGCCTTGAGCCGGCGCACCTCGTGCTGCAGGTCGAGGATCAGCGCGGCAGCGTCGAGGCCCACGCCGAAGTCGCGCTCCAGCCGGCGCGCTTCGAGCGCGTGCTGCAGGTCGGCACTGGAGAACTGCCAGCGCTCGGGCTGGGTCTCGGTCGTTTCGATCCGCAGGATGCCGACCTCGACCAGTTGCACGACCCAGGCGGTGTCGGCGCCAACGGCGTGCGCCAGTTCACTCGCCGCGAGCGGCTGCGAGGCGCTGACGGCGGTGGCGGTTGTGACAGTGAAATTCACCATGCTCAGACTCCCAGATGCTGGCGTGGGTGGAACGATGCCGTGGCTTGCGCCAGCTGTTCGTAGGCTTTGCGCGCATCGTCGCTGTCGGCGGGCGGCAGCGCAATGTCGAGCAGCAGGTACAGGTCGCCGGGCGTCTTGCCTGCGAAGCCACGGCCCTTGAGCCGCAGCTTCAGGCCGTTGCGCGCGTTGCGCGGCACGGTCACTTCGACCACGCCGCCGGTGGGCGTTGGCACCTGCACCTGCGCACCCAGCGCGGCTTCGGTGGGCGTGATGGGCAGCGTCATGTACAGGTCGCGCTCTTCCACGCGGTACAGCTTGTGCGGCGCGATGCGCACTTCGAGGTACAGGTCCCCGGGCGGCTCGCCGCCGTGGCCGGGCATGCCTTGCCCCGCGAGGCGGATGAACTGGCCCGGGTGCACGCCCGGCGGGATCTTCACGCTGAGCGTGCGGTTCTCCCACTGCGGGTGGCCCTGTGCGTCGACGGTCTGCGCGCGCAGCGTGATCTCGCGCTCGGCGCCGTTGAGCGCGTCTTCGAGCGTGATCTCGATGGCCGCATGATGGTCTTCGCCGCGCGCGCGGAAGTTCTGCCGCGCGGCGCCGCGGCGTTCGGCCTCGCCGAACAGCGACGAGAAGAATTCGCTGAAGTCGGCATGATCGGCCGGGCCCTGGCGCGGGCCGCGGTGAAACTCGAAGCCTTCGTCCCAGCCCGGCGGCGGCTGGAAGTCGCCCTCGGGATGGCCTCCGCGCGCGACACGATCGGCCAGCGCGTCGTAGGCGGCGCGCTTTTCCTTGTCGCCAAGCACGTCCTTGGCCTCGTTGATGTCGCGCATGCGCTTCTCGGCGTCAGGCTCGGTGCTGACGTCGGGGTGGTACTTGCGGGCGAGCTTGCGGTAGGCCTTGCGCACTTCGTCGTCGGACGCGGTGCGGTCGATGCCCAGTGCGCTGTAGTAGTCCTTGAATTCCATGGTGTGTGGCGGTTCGTTGGGTGGACGGCAACAAGGCCCGAGGAGTGGGGGGAGGCTAGGCCAGGGCTGCGTCGCCGTCGGCTTGCCGCAGCAGCGGCGTCACGGCCCATGTGGGGCCGCGGCGCTCGAAACGCAAGGGCTGTGCATTGCCGAGCAGGCCGACGTCGACCGGCACGCCCAGCAGGGCGGCCAGCGCGTAGAGCGTGCCGCCATGTGCCACCACCAGCACCGGGGCGGGCAGCCGCAGGGCCGTGTCGAGCGCGTCGCGCGTGCGTGTGACGAACTGCGTGAGCGTTTCGCCGCCCTCTGGCTCACATGCCCAGTCGATGTTGGCGGACGAGGTACCGATCAGCGCGCCGAAGTTGCGCTCGCGCAGCGCGGCCTGTGCGGCCGGCACGAGCTTCAGCGTCGTGGCCACGGTGTACGCGGTGTCGTGCGCGCGCCGCGCGTCGCTGCACACGACGGTGCTGATCGGCTCGCCGGCCAGCAGCCCGGCGGCGCGCGCGGCCTGCTGCAGACCAAGCTCGCTCAGGGGCTCGTCCACCGCCTGGAAGATGCGCAGCGCATTGCGGCCGGTCTGCCCGTGGCGCAGGAAGTAGAAGTGATCGCAGGCTGGCGACAGCGGCTGCGCCTCGGCGATGCGGATCAGTTCGCCGAGCCCGCTCGGGGCGCTGTGGGAAGGGGCGGTTTGCTGTGACATGGATGGGCGGTGTCAGTACGCGAGCTGCAGCGGAGCGCCTTCGCGCTGCGCCCGCACGTCGGCGGGGTGGAACGGCAGCGGGTGCCACTGCTTGGCTGCGAACAGCGGCAACTGGTCGTAGGCGCGCGGCGAAGCCGGGTCGCTGCTCTGGCCGTAGGTCAGCAGGCCTTGAGCAACCGGGCCGTTGGCGTCGAAGGTCACGACCTGCATGTAGCTGCTGCCGTAGTTGACGTTGTAGCCCTTCGGGTCGATCAGCGACTGGCCCTGCGACTCCAGCTTGTTGAGCACGCCCTCGAACTCGTCGCCGCCGTGCAGCGCGATCTTCTGGCCGCGCACCAGGCGCGACTGCGGCACGCCCAGCGGCACGTCGGCCGCGAAGCCGGCGGTGCGCAGGATGCCGACCGCGTCGCCCAGCGCCTTGAACACGGCTTCGCGCGTGGCCGGCGTGGCCATGTCGAGCCCGGCGGGCGTCGCCACTGGCTGCGCGGGGTCGAACGGCACGCGCCAGACCTTGGGCACGTCCTTCGTCTTGCGCCAGAACTCGCGGAACAGCGGTGCGCCCTTCGAGTCGGCATTGCTGGTGCGGTCCCAGGCGGTGAGCACGCGGCAGCCGAGCGCCTGATCGGTGGTGAGCGTGTTGCCGGCGGCGCTGCAGGCGGCCTGCAGGTCGGCCATCACCAGCATGCCTGCGAGATTCCTGTCGCGGAAGATCACGCTGCGCAGCTCGGCCGCGCCCATGCGGTTTCCGGGCAGGCCGTCGCCGCCCGAGAGCCGGCCGCGGATTTCCATGATCGCGCTGCGCGTGCGCAGTCGTTGCGGCACGCCGATCGGGCCCACCAACGGCGACACGCCCGCCATCGGCGCGGTTTCGGGGTTGCTGAGCCAGAAGCTGTCGTTGCTGTTCTGCACGTAGTCCGGCGTGATGAGCACCGGCATGCGCGCCGGCGCGATGATGCCGGGCGCTGCGGCCGCGCTGTCGCGGTTCCATGCGCAGGCGCTGCGCGAGCCGTCGAGCACCGGCAGCCCGGCTGCGTTGAGCAGCGCGGCGGCGGCGGGCGAGGGCGCGCAACTCTTCAGCATGTCGACCGATACGTCGGGCACCACCGACAGGTCGGCGTACATCGCGTTGCCGTCGCGGTCGGCCGCGATGGTGTTGATCCACGGCATGCCCTGGTTGCCCATGGCGGCGCGCAGCTCGGCCACATTGCGGGCCAGCGCCATCTTCATCCAGCTCTCGGCCGAGCGCACGTTGAGCGTGTTGGCGTCGCGGATGGCGTAGGCCTTCTGCGCGGTCCAGCCCAGGCCGGCGCGCGGCAGCGAGATCACGGGGCCCCAGTCGGTCGAATAGAAGGTGTGCTGCACCGGCGGCGTGCCGCCGCCCGTTGCCGCGGCGGGCAGTGCCACGGTGCGCGCGACCATCTTCTTCGGCTGGCCGTCGACCAGGTACATGGTCGGGTCATTGGGGTCGAGCTTCAGCTCGTACAGCGTGAAGCGCTTGCCGGTCGACACGGTGTGCGTCCAGGCCACGTCCTTGTTGAAGCCGATGGCCACCACCGGGCTCAGGCCGCCGGTGGCGCCCATCACGTCGAGCTTGCCGGGGATGGTGAGGTGCATTTCCCAGAAGCGGTTGGTGCCGGTCCACGGAAAGTGCGGGTTGCCCAGCAGCAGGCCCTTGCCGTCCGGCGTGGCATTGCGCCCGAAGGCCCAGCCGTTGGAGCCGAGCTCGCCGCCCTCGGGGTTGGCGTTGAAACTGTGGCGGCCGATTTCGGCCACGGCTTCCTTCAGGTCCACCTGTGCGGCGCTTGTTTTGGCGCCGGGGGCGGGCGGCACCGCGGCCAGCACTGCGCCCGCCAGTGCGCCCAGGCCGCCCTGGATCATCGACATCTCGGTGGCGCGCGACAGGTCGCTGGCCGTCATCGGCCGCACCCAGGGCTTGCCGCGGCAGGCTTCGGGCAACCCGTTGGGGCCGGCGTCTTGCAGGTAGCGGTTGTAGCCGGCCACGTAGCCGCGCAGCGCGGCCTGCACGTCGGGGCTCGTGGTAGCGCCTGCACGCGCCAGCGCGGCGTCGTCCATGTGATAGCGGATGAACAGGTCGATCTGCGCATTCGGCGCGCGGCCCAGGCCCAGGTCGCCGGTGTTCTGCGCGCCCAGGAACTGCGAGCGCTCGCCGCGCAGTGTGAGCAGGTGCTCGGCCGTCTGGCAGACGTTGTCCTGCGCATGCGCATAGGCGCTGCCGTACGCCAGGCCTTCGTAGTCCGGCGCGGTGATGTGCGGGATGCCGAAGGTGGTGCGCTCGATGGTCACGCTGCGCCCGCCGGGCGGCGGCGTGCTTGCGCAGGCTGCGAGCAGGGCGACCAGGCCCACGGAAAGGGCCGTGAGCGAAAACCGGGAAGGCGTGGCGTTCTTCGATGTCATGCGGGCGTCTCTCTTATTGGAAGGGAACAAGGAAGCCGATTAAAGGACGTACCTTTGCCGCGCGTTGTCACCAGCGCGGCATGCCGCGCAGAGTTCAGCCGAACTTCATGCCCTTGGGCCGGGCCTGCAGCCGGTCGATGTAGGCGTCGAGCGTAGGCCGGTTCAGGACGCCGCCGAAGGCGCGGTGCCAGATGAGCATCGAGCCGATCATCACGTCGGCCGCGGTGAATTGCGCGCCGAACAGGTAGGGCCCGTAGCGCAGTTCGCGCTCGACCGCGTCCTTGGCCGCTTCGAAATTGGTCCAGCCGCGCGCGCTGTTGTTGCTGCGGATCTTCAGGATGGCGTCGCCCATTGCGGGCTCCAGCTGCGCGGTCGAATAGACCATCAGCGACAGGTAGCGGCCCCGGTCTGGTGTGCCGACGGGGGGAGCGAGCCGCTTGCCCGGAAACTTCTCGGCCACGTACATGCAGATGGCGGCGTTCTCGAAGACGCGCGCCTGGCCGTCGACCAGCGCCGGCAGCTTGCCCGCCGGGTTGATCTTCAGGAACTCAGGCTTCTTGTGCGCCTTGTCCTTGAGCAGGGTGGTCACGATCTCGTAGTCGGCGCCGGCTTCGTCGAGCATCCACTTGGCGATGTGCGAGCGGCTGTGCGGGTCGAAATACAGCTTCATGGTCATCGGCGTGTCTCCTTCGTCTTGAGTGAGCGGTCAGAACTTCGGGATTCGCAGCGTCTTGCTGATCATGAGCGTGCCCGACAGGGCGAACAGCAGCGTGAGCGGATGCAACTGCCACGGCCCGATGACCCAGGCGCCGCCCCACAAGGCGCTGCCGATGTGGCCCTGCCAGGCCGCGTATGCCAGCACGCCTACCAGCACCACGCTGGTCGGAATGGGGGTGCCCTCGAAGTACTTCACCTTGTCGGAGCCGGCCGACAGTGCCTCGGCCGTCACGTTGAAGCGCGCAAGCCGGCTCACGCCGCAGCCCACGAAATAGATCAGGATCACGCAGTCCCAGCCGCCGTTCAGTCCGGCTGCGAAGCCGAGCGCGGCGGGCGCCATGCCGAAGGAGATGATGTCGGCCAGAGAGTCGAGCTCGCGCCCGAGGGCAGATTGCGTCTGGCGCCAGCGCGCGATGCGGCCATCGAGCACGTCGAAGATGAAAGCGGCCGGTGCGAGCGCGGCCGACCACAGGAACTGCGCGAGCGACTGGCTCGCCATGAAGGCCATTGCGAGGAACACCGCGCCCACCCCGCAGGCTGCATTGCCGAGCGTGAAGGCGTCGGCCAGGTGGAATTCCCGGAGCATCGAAAAATGCTTGCGGGTCGGCGCGGGGGAGGGAGTGGTCATGAAAGATGGGTTGGGCAAACGGCGAATGGACCGCACCTTAACCGAAGCGAAACGCGCTTTTTGTCAGCGCAGGGCGTCAGACGCCGTGATGCGCTTCGACGATCCGTGCGAAGCGCCCGAGCAGGCCGGCCGCTGCATCGGTCGGGACCACGTGCTCGCGCAGTGCGGCCGGGTCGGTGCCGGCGCGAGCCAGGTCGCCGGCCAGCTGGTCGATGTAGCCGCGCATGACGTCGGCGTCGAACTCGGGGTGGAACTGCACGCCCCAGGCATGCGCGCCCGCGCGGAACGCGTGCACCGGCTCGTGGTCGTTGCCGGCCAGCCGCACCGCGCCTTCGGGCAGGCGCAGAGCGCTCTGCCAGTGCACCGCGTGGGCCGGGAACTGCGCGGGCAGGCCGTGCAGCAACTGGTCGGTAGCGGCGGCATCGTCGAGCGTGACGGTCACGGTGCCGACCTCCGCGCCCTGCGGGTGGTCGCCGGCCTCGCCGCCGAGCGCATGCGCGAGCAACTGGTGGCCGTAGCAGATGCCGAGCACCGGCGTGTCGCGCGCCACGAGCTGCGCGAGCCAGGCGGCCGTGGTCTCGCTCCAGGGTTCGCGGTGCGACACCATCGCGTGCGAACCCGTGACGACCGCGCCTGACACTTCGGCCGGGTCGGGCAGGGCGTCGCCGCGGCGCGGATCGACCACCAGCAGGGGCAGCGCGTGCGTGTCGAGCCCGTCGGCGATCCAGTGCTCGAAGTCGCCGCGCTGCGCGCGCAGGGCCTCGAAGGTGTCTCCAAGCTTGACGATGACGAGCGGGTGCGGGCGGTGGTTGTCCATGCCCGCGATCATGCCGCAGGTGCACAACGCGCTCGCAACGGCTACAGTGGATGACCCGGGGCGGTCCCCGGGTGTTTGACCTGACTGCAACCCTGCCGAAAAATCGACTGATGCGCACCTTGGCTGCCTCCCTCATGATCTTCGCTGCGGCGCTGGGCGCACATGCGGCGGAGGTGGTGCGCTGCACGGACGCCAGCGGGGCCATCTCCTACACCAACGTGGCTTGCCCGGCGGGTAGCAAGCAGTCGCGGCAGGTGCCGATCCTCGAGTCGCCGCCCGCCGAGGCGCGCCGGCCGGACTACACACCGGCGCCGACCCCGACAGCACCGATTGCACCGCCCAACCAGGTGGCGAGCAATCCGCCTTCGGGCCCGGCCATCATCCCGCGCTATCCCGCCGACACGCAGCCCGCGGCGGCCGATCCCCCGGCCGTCGTCATCCTGAGCCCCGACCCGTACTACGACGGCGTGCGCCCCATTCGCCGGCCGCCACCGCATGCGCACGACCCTGGGCCGCCGCCCGGCCAGAGGCCCTGCCAGAACCTCGCAGGCATCAAGCGCGGCAACTGCTGAATGAGTGCAGGAGAAGCCAGGCCCGACAGCCTTCCGTGGACCGTCTACTGCGACGGCAGCGCCATGCCCAACCCGGGGCGCATGGGCATCGGCGCCGTCATCACCGCGCCTGACGGCAAGCGCCACACGCTGTCGCAAGCCACGCATGCCACAGGCTGCAACAACGAGGCCGAACTGCGGGCGCTGACGCTCGCGCTGCAAGATCTGCGCGAGCGGGGTGCGACGGCGGTGCGGGCCTACAGCGACAACAGCATCCTGGTCGAGCAGCTCGGCCCGGCCGGGGCGAAACCGATCGAGCGCCTGGCCGGCCTGTTCGACGATGCCCGCGCCTTGCTCGGCAGCTTCGACGACGTGCGCGTGCAGTGGATTCCGCGCCACCGCAACGGCGAGGCCGACGCACTGGCACGCGCCGCCTTGGGCTTCGCGCCCAAGCCGCCTGCAAGGCCCGCGAAGAAGCGGCGATAGGGTCGGGCCCGGGAGCCCCTATCATCACGCGCCATGACAGAAGCCACTTCCCGCCCACCCCTTCCCGACCACCTCTCCATCGATCCGCGCAGCCCGCACCACGTGGCCGCCGCGTTCGAGCACGACATCGGCATCCGTTTCAACGGCAAGGACCGCCTCGACGTCGAGGAATACTGCATCAGCGAAGGCTGGATCAAGGTGCCCGCCGGCAAGACCCTCGACCGCAAGGGCAAGCCGCTGCTGCTCAAGCTCAAGGGCACAGTCGAGGCGTACTACAAGGAAGCGTAAGCGCGCTCAGCGCCACTGCAGCAGCAGCGACCAGGGCTGGCGGCTCATGTGGCGATCGATGCACCCCGGAGCGCCCGGCGTGCATCCCTCGGGCAGGTAGCTCTGGTCCAGCCAGCGCGTGCCCGGCGCAAAGTCGAGCCGGCGCCGCGTGACCGACTGCAGCACGTTGCCGCCCACGGTGTCGAAGCCCGTGGCATCCACAGCCACCACCACGTCGCAATGCATGGGCAGCGGTTCGCCGCCGGTGTCCCGCGCGGCCAGCACTTCACCGATCTTGTCGAAGGTGTCGAACCCGGCGCCCGCGCCGCGTGCCTGGCAGACCAGGTCGCCGACGCGCGGCGGCGTGCGTGTCAGATCGCAGGTGCGCAGGGCGTAGCGCGTGGGGCGGCCCGCAGCCTCCTCGACGCCGGCTTGCCACGCAGCGCCCGCATAGTCGACATGTGCTTCGGAGAACACGAACTCGTCGTCCGCCAACCCCGCCTGCCGCGCCAGCCAGCTGATGAAGGCCGCGGACCAGGGCGTGTCGATCACCGCGACCCGGCTCAGTGCGGCCTGAACGGCGCGCAGCTCCACTGAATCAAGCCCCTCGTCGGGGCCGACGCCCATGCCCTGCAGGCGCCCGGCCGTCGCTTCGTTCAACGCCTGCATCAGCAGGTGCCGGTCGGCGCCCCGCAGTGCGCCGAAGCGAACGAGCGACGGGAGCTGCGGATCGACGGCCTGCCAGTAGCCCAGCACCCGCTGCCATGGCGCGAGGCCCGGCACCGTGCGGCGCGTGTCCTCGGCTTCGGAGTCGCCGGCTTCGGTCATGCGCCCTTCGGCATCCATGGACTGGCCGCCGAAGGCCTCGTGCTCCTGCAGTGCGAAGGTCGCCATTGCGAGTGCGCGCGACGGTGAAGGGGCCTGCGTGGCCGTTTCGAGGCAGCCCGATGCAGCGGAAGCCAGGCCCGGCGCGGATGCGAGCAAGAAGGCTGCGGCGCCCAGGGCAGCCATCGCCCATCGTGAGGCAGGGGGCGCGTCCGGTCGCAGCATGCGATGCGCCTCAGGCCACTATCACCCGCTCGCACGCCTTGCGCAGTGCCGACAGCCCCGGCAGTTCGCGCGCCTTGGCATCGGTGACCACCACGTCGATGTCCGTCGTCCGCGCATAGGTCACGCGGCTGGCCTGGCCGATCTTGGCGTGGTCGGCCAACAGCACCAGCTGCTGCGCCTGCTCGGCCATGGCGCGCGCCACGGTGGCCTCGTGGTGCTCGAAGCTCATCGCGCCGTGCTTGGCGTGCAGCCCCACCGGCGACAGCAGCGCCACGTCGGCGCGGTAGCGGCGGATGGCCTCGACCGTGGTGTCGCCGCAGGTGGCCTGCGCTTTCACGTCGATCTGGCCGCCCAGCAGGATGGTCTGGTTGCCGGTGAGCCGGCCTTCGCCCGCGCCCGCGAACTTGAGCGCGATGTTCAGCGAGTTGGTGATGACCGTCATGCCGCTCAGCGTGCCGATCTCTTCCGCGCAGATCGACATGGTGCTGCCCGCGTCCATGAAGATGGTCTGCCCCGGCCGCAGTAGTGCGATGGCGGCCTTGGCAATGGCGCGCTTTTCGCGCTGGCGCGCCACCAGCCGCACCGCGAGCGGCGGCTCGGGCTCCGCCTTGATGGCAACGGCACCGCCATGCACGCGGCGCAGTTCGCCCAGGCCTTCGAGTTCGAGCAGGTCGCGGCGCACCGTTTCGCGCGACACCGTGAGGTCCTGCATGACGCGCTCGACGCTGAGTCGCGAGAAGGTGGCGAGCAGGCTGCGGATGCGCAGGAATCGTTCTTCTTGGAGCATGGAATGCCGGCGTAAAAAAGAAAAAGGGGCGGCGTCAGTGTGACAGCCGCCCCGGTTGCACGTGAACAGGCACAGGGGCCGTGCAATTGTGCCGGCCAATATCCCGATGCAGGTGCGTTGGCCCCGTCCGTTGTCAGAGATCGGCGAGGCCCATGGCCGGATCGCTCACCGAGTGCTTGCCGGTTTCGACGCGGCCGGCAAAGCGGCGATAGAAGGCCGGATCGGCATCGCAGGTAACGGCGAAGTCGTACCACTGGCCGCTGCTGGCCAGTACCCACAGTTGCTCGGCCTTGCCGCCGCCACTCACCGTGGCGTTCCACGGGCCGTCGTCGCGGTAGGCCTTGGCGCGCACTGTGAACTTGCAGGCCCCACCACCGCCGTTGAGCATTTCCAGGTACACGTTGCCGTTTGCAATGTCGTAGCACACCTGCACTTCGGGGTTGGGTGCGCCACCGGCGCGAAGCCGGTTGAGGTCGCCCTTGAAGTGGCGGTGATAGCCGCTTGGCCCGAGCACCCAGAGGTCGTAGAAACCGCTGTTGTCGGTCGTGGGGTTCCACGTGTCGTCGAGCGTCTTGCCGGGCTCGACCATGTAACGGCGCGGCAGGCGGTCGAGGTTGAGCTTGTCGTACACATGGAACACGGCCGCGGCCTTGCCGCTGTTCTTGAAGATCAGCCGCATCTGGCCCTTGATGACATCGGCGCGCGCGCTCGTGTGCAGCTCGTATGGCAGGGCGCGCGAGGGGCGTGTGCCGGTGGCCTGGCGCGGCAGTTGCGGGTCGAGCGGCAACGCCACTTGCGCCAGGGCCTGCTGGTCGGCACGCAGCTTGTCGGCGTCAGCCTTGGTCGTGCGTCCCGTCAGCGTGGGCAGTGCTTCCGTGTTGGGCGTGGCGAAGTTGAATGCGCTGGTGAGGTCGCCGCACACTGCGCGGCGGAACGGCGAGATGTTGGGCTCCTTCACGCCGAAGCGTGCCTCGATGAAGCGGATCACCGAGGTGTGGTCGAAGGCCTGCGAATTGACCCAGCCGCCGCGGCTCCATGGCGAGACGATATACATCGGCACGCGCACGCCGGGGCCGTACACACGGCCGTCAGGTGCGGGCTGGCCGCTGGTGCCCGGCGGCTTCGGATGCGTGAAGCGCTCCACGGCGAGGTCGGCCTCGGGCAGCGTGGTCTTGCCGGCCATCGAGCCGTCGGGGTTGAGCGAGGGCGCGGCCGGCGAGGGGTAGTGGTCGAAGTAGCCGTCGTTCTCGTCGAAGTTGATGAGCAGCACGGTCTTGCTCCACACGTCCGGCACGGCGGTGAGCGCGTCCAGCGTTTCCTGGATGTACCAGCCGCCCTGCACCGGGCTCGAGGGGCCGGGGTGCTCGGAGTAGGCCGCGGGCGCGATGATCCACGACACCTTCGGCAGCTTGCCGTTCTTGATGTCCTGGCGGAACTGCTCGAGGAAGCCGCCGTCGGGCATGGTGTTGGCAATGCCCTTGTAGAGCGGGTTGCCGGCGTCGTCGCTGGCCGGGTCGTAGGCGGGCGACGGGCCGTCGTTGCTCACTGGCTTGCCCGAATCCTCGTTGGCCTTGCGGTACTGCTTGAAGCCGGCCAACGGGTTGTCGGTGAAGTTGTCCGGCAGGCTCTGGTAGATGATCCAGCTGACCTTGGCTTCCTGCAGCCGCTCGGGGTAGGTCTTCCACTCGTAGCCGGTGGCGGATGGACCGATGTCGTCCCATTCGTTGTTGACGGTGGCCACGTTGGCGCCCATGGGGCCGTTGGTGCCGGTCCAGTGGAACATGCGGTTCGAGTTGGTGCCCGTGTGCATGCTGCAGTGGTAGTCGTCACACAGCGTGAAGGCATTGGCCAGCGCGAACTGGAACGTTACTTCGGCCTCCTTGAAGTAGCCCATCGACGCATTGGTCTTGTAGCGCGGCCATTGGTAGGCGCGCCCGCCGTCCCAGGCGTTCTGGCCGTCGCTCCAGGAGTGCGGGGTACCGCTCACGCGTTGTGCGTTGCCTTTGCGGCTGTCGAGGTGGTAGGGCAGGATAGGTTTGCCGCTGGCATCGCTTTGCTGCCACACGTTCAAGCCCTTTGGCAGCGGAATGGTGAAGCGGTCGCCGAAGCCCCGCACACCCATCAGCGTGCCGAAGTATTGGTCGAACGAACGGTTCTCCTGCATCAGGATCACGATGTGCTCGACGTCCTGGATGGTGCCGGTCTTGTTGTTGGCCGGAATGGCGAGCGCGCGGCGGATGCTCGGCGGAAAGGCCGAGAGCGCAAGGGCGGCGGCGCCGGTCGTGGCCGTGCCGGTGAGGAATTTGCGACGTGAGTTCGTCATGGGCTTGTTGTTTTGGTTGGACATGGTTCGGCGGGGCTCAGGGTGCGCAGCTCTTCACGGGGGCAACGCCGGTGTCGGGTTGCGTGGGCGTGGTGGGGGGCGTCGGTGTGCCGCCGACGAAGCCGCCGCCACCTCCGCTGCCGCCGCAGGCGGAAAGGGCGCAGGCCAGAACGAGCGCGGGCACGAGGCGCGCGCAAAGAAGGGTTTGAACTTGCATGGTTTGATCCTCTGGAATCGTTGTTGTCTTGGGGCTCGGGGGTGATCGGGGTCAGGGCAGCGTCGACAGCGGCGTGCCCGACTTGAAGATGCTGGTCAGCTCGTCGTTCGTGAGCGAGCGGTTCCAGATCGCGAAGTCGTCGAAGTCCATGGCGCCGCGCGGCGAAGAGGTTTCGCGCTGGTAGTAGAGGCCGGTGCCGTCCTCGTTCAGGCCCAGGCCGTTGCCCAGGCCGCCGAGCTTGTCGACCAGCGCGCTGGTGATGGCGGTGCTGTTGGTCTGGATGCCCCTGACGGGGTCCATCACGTAGCCCTTCATCGTGAGTGCGGCCTTGTCGATCACCACCGCCACGTAGGCCCACTGGCCAGCGCTCAGGCTGTAGCCGTTGCTATCGGCGCGTGCGCTGCCCGTGCCTACGTTGAAGCGGATCTCGCAGCTGCCGAACAGCCCGATGGCCAGGCCCGCGTTGCCGCCGGTGGTGTAGTTCTTGTTGCCGATCACCGTGCCGCCGTTGCTCACGCCCTGGCTGCAGGTGTTGTCGGTGCGCAGCCAGAAGCCGATGGTGAAGGCCGTGACCGCCGGGTTGGTTGTTACGTCGCTGTTCTGAACGAGGCGATAGCCGGCCGTGCCGCTGGCGTTCTTCACGGTGCTGTCGACGCGCAGCGCCTTGGCCTTGTTGGGTGCCGGGAAGCTGTCGTCGACCAGCGTGCCGCCGTTGGCGTCGGCAGCCCAAGGGGCGAGCGTGGAGGCACTCTTCGCATCGACTGCAGGCAGGGCGTTGAGCGGGTAGTAGTTGACCAGCCCGTTCACCAGCGTGGGAGCGAGCGTCACCGGCGGTTCCGGCGGTACCGGCTTGACGTAGGCGATCTGCGCGGAAAGCGCTACGCTGGCCTCGCCGGCGACGACCGTGTACAGGTAGGCATAGACCCCGTCGCTCTCGGCGACGATGGGGTCGACGTAGGCAGTCGAGCCGGCGGGCAGCATAGCCACCAGCTTGCCGTCGCGCAGCACCTGCACTGGTGCGGTCGTGGTGCCGGCGAGCGTCCACGACAGCTCGATGCTGCGCTTGTCCGCACCCGTCTTCGCCGAGAGGCCGCGCAGCGACGTGGCCGCCTGCAGGGCCTGGCCGTTGAAGCGGTAGTCGGCGGCCGCGGGCAGCGCGCCGAGGTGACGCAACACGGTCGGCGCGATGTCGGTGGCGGCCGAAAGCGCGAGCAGGCTTGCGTCAGCAGGAGCGGCCGTGCCGACGCCGGCTTGCGCCGCGAGCGTTTTGTTGCTCGCGATGAAGATGGTCTTGTTGTCGTTGTCCTGCAGGCCGGTTGCACCGCCGAAGGTGTCGAGGCCGTGGCTGGTCGTGAGGATCACGAGCCAGTCTTCCTTCGGATCGTTGGCGGTGCGCTGCGCGATGCGCGCCAGCAACTGGCCCACGCCGGCGGCGGTGTCGGCGACCGCGCGCTGGTACGCGTCGCTCTTCAGGCCGCTGCTTGCCGCCGCGCCCGGTGCGCCGTACTGCGCGACCAGCAGGTCGTAGCCCGTGTCGATGAGTTGCGCGGTGCGGTCGGTGACGCAGGTGTCGGAGCCGGCGCAGTCGATTGCGCTGTCGAGCGTGCCGGTTTCGTTCGACAGCAGCAGCGGATAGAGCGCGCTTGCGGTGACGGAAGCTGTCTTGTAGGCGGTCGTCTTGTTCTGCCTGGCGAGCGCGAAGACCGAGGGCGCGAGCTTGACGTCGATGCGCTGGTCGTTCGTGTCCCAGCGCACGCCGTGGCGCTGTGCCCATGTGCCGGTCAGCAGCGTGGCCCAGCCCGGGCCGTCGGTGGTGCGCTGTTCGCTCAGCGTGCCGTTGGCGCCGCCGGTCCATGCCGGTGCAACGCGCAGCGACTGCAATGCCGGCACCTTGTTCTGTGCCATGGCGTCGCGAAGCGCCGCATGCGTGAGGCCGTCGATCTCGACGACGAGTGCCTTGGGCCCGCTCTTGCCCTGGTTGACTGTCGGCGCCGGGTTGCTTCCGCTACCAGGCGACGGTGTGCCGATGGGTGGGAAACCGTTGCCGCTACCTCCACCGCAAGCGGTAAGAAGCAGCAGGGCGCACATGCTTGTTCCTGCCCATGCGCGGCGCGTGTTCATTCCTCTGATCATGTTTTCCCTCGAAGTTCTGAGACGCATATCCCGCGGCTGCGCCGAAGGAACGTGGGTGTCTTTCTGTTCTTGTGCAAATAAAGTTATTTACAACAAAACACACAAATACTCTTAATGCCTCAGATGCTGCGGTTCTCAGGTGACAACGGTTTGACAATCCCCGCGAACGCCAACGCCCAAAAGAAACGGGGCCCGAAGGCCCCGCGTGAGAGAAATGAAGGAGGAACGTGCTGCTTCAGTCAGCGAATCTGCGCTTCGTAGTCCTTCTCGAGCGCCGCGTGGTTTGTCCAGAAGCCCTTTGGCTTGCGCCCCGCCAGCACCTCGATGAGCACATCGACGTGCGCATGCCACCCGCCCGCCACGCTGACCATGTCCTTGCGGCTTGCCAGCCGGCGATGCGTGAGCACGAGCTGTGTGGTGTTGCCCTGCGGCGTGAGCTCGAAGGTGACTTCCGACGGCGCCGGGCCTTCGTCCCAGCTGATCGTCAGCAGCGTCGGCGCTTCCATGCGCACCAGCCGCGACTTCTGCACGATGGGCTGGCGGCAATCGGCGTAGCGGTCGGGAGCCACTTCGCCAGTGAGTTCGGTGTGGTTGAAACGCAGGTCGAACATCTCGCCGGGCTTCTGCGTCATGGTGCCGCCGGCCAGCCAGGTGGCGCGCTTGTCGGGGTCGGTCAGGTAGGCCCACACGCGCTCGATGGGGGCGGGCAGGGTGCGCTCCATGCGCAGGGTGCCGGGGTCGACCTGCTGGCCGAGGCTGTGCTTGATCGTCATGGGTATGTGCTCCTTGTGAATGAAGAAGGGGGAGATCACTTGCGCGATTTCTCTTCGCGCCGCAGTTCCTGCTCCAGCGCGTCGAGACGGTTGTTCCAGAAGCCTTCGTAGTAGCGCAGCCAGGCATCTGCCGTGGCCAGTGCTGCGGGCTCCAGCCGGCAGACGTGCGCGCGGCCCTGCACGGTGCGCGACACCAGGCCCGCGCGTTCCAGAGTCTTCACGTGCTTGGACGCCCCCGCGAAGGACATGCGAAACGGCGCACCGAGTTCGCCCACGCTGCATTCGCCATGAGACAGCAACTGCAGCATGGTGCGGCGCGTGCTGTCGGCCAGGGCGTGGAATACGGCGTCGAGCCGTTCGTCTGCGAGTTCTAGTTCAACCATGAGGTTGAATATAGGTATTTCCAGATCAATGTTCAACTATATGGTTGAATAAACCTTGCCGTTACAGCGGATACACCCGGGACGCACAACGCCGTCCGGAGGCTGGATCGACGAGGGCGCCGCTCCTAGGATTCGCTTCGTACCATCCACTCGACCAAAGAAAGAGAAAACGAAATGAACCCTCTAGTCCAGCGCCGGAGCCTGCTGCTTGCCGCCTCCGTCCTGCCGCTCGCCAGCGCATGCACTGCGTGGTCTGGTACGGCATCGCAGTCTTCGGCCGAGGCGCAGCTCGCCGCGCTCGAAAGTGCCTCGGGCGGCCGCCTGGGCGTGGTCGGCTTCCACACCGGCAGCGGCGCGCGCATACAGCATCGGCCGCACGAACGCTTTCCGCTGTGCAGCACCTTCAAGCTGATGCTGGCCGCGGCCGTGCTCGAACGTGGCACCAAGGACAGCGGCCTGCTGTCGAGGAACATCAGCTACAGCAAGGCGGATCTGGTCGCCTATTCGCCGATAACCGAGAAGCACGTTGCCACCGGCATGACCGTGGCCGCGATGTGCGCCGCCACCGTCCAGTACAGCGACAACGCGGCCGCCAACCTGCTGCTGAAGGTGCTGGGTGGCCCGCCCGCCGTTACCGCCTTTGCGCGCGGCATCGGCGACCAGGCCTTCAGGCTCGACCGCACCGAGCCCGAGCTCAACACCAGCATTCCCGGCGACCCGCGCGACACCACCACGCCCGCGGCCATGGCCGACAGCGTGCAGCGGCTGGCGTTGGGCGATGCGCTGGGCACTGTGCAGCGCGACCAGCTGCAGACCTGGCTGCTGGGCAACACCACGAGCACAGAGCGCTTTCTGGCGGGCGTGCCGGCCGGCTGGAAGGTGGGGGACAAGACCGGATCGGGCTCGTATGGCTCCACGAACGACGTCGGCGTGCTGTGGCCGCCGGCCGGTGCACCGATCGTGCTGTCGGTCTACCTGACCTTTCCGCAGAAGGATGCGAAGGGGCGCAACGATGTCATTGCGTCGGCGACGCGCATTGCGGTGGCCGCGCTGGCAGGCTGATCAGCGAAGGTCGAACAGCGCGGCGGCGTTGCCCCAGGCGATGCGTTGCGCTACGTCGGCCGGCAGATCGCCGAGCCAGGTGCGGTAGCCGCGCATCGTCTCGTCGTAGGCGCTCCAGCGCTGGTTGACCCAGGTGTCGGAGCCGACCATGAAGCGACCCGGGTACTTGAGGATCAGCGCACGCCATTCGGGGCACAGCCTGCCGCCTTCGCAGGTCAGCCCCGGGCGGTACGAGAGCTCACCCATCAGCAGCGGATAGCGCTCCAGCAGCGCTTGCACCCGTTCGACCGGTGGGCCGCCGATGCCGGTGTGGGCCCAGATCAGGCGCAGGGCCTGGCCCTTCGATGGCGCGTTTGCCATCAGCAGGTCGATTGCCACGTCGTCGACGTGCGCAAGCACCGCGAGCTTGCGCTGCTCAGCCAGCGCTATCAGCTTCTTCGCCACGGGGCCGTTGGCATCGGCGCTGTCGTACAGGTGGAATTCCCCGAGTCCGCGATAGGGTCCGCTCGCGGTGCCGCGCGCAAGCTCGGTCTGCACCATCTCGTAGATGGTCTCGTCGCGGAACCAGTTGGTGTAGTCGTCGCGGTTGCGGTACAGGCGCACGAAGGGCACGACCGTCACGCCCGCGGCGCGTGTCTCGCGCGCTGCGGCCAGGGTCTGCGTGCCAGCGTTGGGGCGCGAATTGGCAATGATCGCCTTGACGTTGTTGCGCTGTATGCGCGCGAGCGCCTCGGCGGGCGGGTAAGGGCCGGTGTTGCCGTCCCAGGCTTCCTGGTTGTAGTGCAGGTGCGTGTCGAACAGCGGGCCTGCGTAAGCCGGGGCCTGTCCGTAGGCGCTGGGCGCGATGGTCGTGCAGGCGGCCACAAGCACGGCGGCGATTGGCGCGATGGTTTTCATGCGGTGCTTCGAGCCAGATCAGGCATCCGGGTAGTGCTCGGCCAGCACCTCGCGAACGGTTTCCTGCAGCCCCTCGAACATCTCCGTGACGTTGACTGCCTTGCCGTCCTCGATCCGCTTGGAGATCATGGTCTTGGGAAACAGCAGGAGCGAGGTTTGCTTGTACCGGAGCGCGGGGTCCCGTCCGTACTCGTCCTCGACCATCCACCAGTCGAAATCGGTACGAGTGCTGATGAACACTTTGCCGAATGCGAGGCCCAGCGCCTGAAGGGAGTAGGTGGCTTCAGGCTCGACGAGCTTCGAGTCGATGACTTTCTGCAGTGCGGCGAGGTCTGTCCTTGTACCGGTCAACTCGTGACCGCTGGCTTCGGACACCAGCTCCGACGCGTGCATGAGCTGGGTAGCAATGGCCCGAAGGTCCGACTTAGCGGGGGAAACGATCTTTTGTTCCATGGCGCGAGTATTCCCTCTCAGGTTTGCATGTACTTGTCGGATCTTGACTCTGTCGGCATCGGCTGCGGCTCGCCGATCATCTCGCGCAAGGTCGATTCGATCGTGCGGGACATGGCGTCCAGCGCAAGGTCGTTCGGCGAGGTGCCGAAGGGGTCTTCGATCTCGGCCCCGAGTGCTTCGAGCGCGAAGAAGGTGTAGGCGATGAACGCGACCACCACCGGCGTCATGGGGCCGATGGCGTCCACCAGGCCGAAGGGCAGCAGCACGCAGTACAGGTAGATCGTGCGGTGGATGATGACCGAGTAGGTGAATGGAATCGGCGTGCCCGCGATGCGCTCGCATCCGCCCAGCGCTTCGGTCAGGCGGCCCAGCGGAATTTCCATGGCCTGCGCGAGCGTCGGGTCGAGCTGGCCGCCCTTGCGTTTGTCCCGCAGCCATTCGCCGACCATCAGCAGGAGAACGGCCGGCTTGAAGCGCGCGGCCTGCAGGCGGGCGCAGTCTTCGGGCAACAGCAGCCGCGCGAGGTCGGCCGAGGGATCGGTGCCGCGCAACTGGTGGCGCAGAGCATGCACGAAGGCGATGAGGCGAAGCGTCGGCTTGCCTGCCTCGGCGGGCGCATCGGCCAGCGTCAGCACCTGCCGCACCAGCGAGCGGGTTTCGTTGAGCAGCGTGCCCCACAGGGTGCGCGCCTCCCAGTAGCGCGAATAGCTCGTGCCGTTGCGAAAGCCAAGGAAGATGGCCAGTGTCAGGCCGATGAGCGAGAAGGGCACGAAATTGAGCGACACCTTCCACTGGAACAACCGGCCGTGGAGCACCGTCACCAGCACCGCGAAGGCGGTGGTCCACAGGAGCTGCGGCGCTATGTCCAGCAGGACCGAGCCGCGCCACACGAAGAGCATGCGCAGCCAATGGGGGCGGGGTCGGACGATCATCGGTCGGCGATTATCCCCGCACGACCGGCCCGCAGGCCCCTACAGCACGAACCAGCCCACCGCCACGTAGTGGCTCGCAGTGCCTGCCAGCACGAACAGGTGCCAGGCTCCGTGCGCGTGCCGGAAGCCTTGCCTGTTGCGATAGAACACGGTACCCGCCGTGTAGAGCACGCCGCCGATCAGCAGCCATGCGAGCCCCGCGCCGTCGAGCCGCGCGGCCAGCGGCACGGCGGCCAGCACGCCGAGCCATCCCATTCCGATGTACAGCGCCAGCGAGGGCTTCTTCGCCCCGCCGCCCTTGGCCGGCATCAGCTCGCGCCAGATGCCGAAGAGCGCCGCGCCCCAGATCGTCGCCAGCAGCAGCCAGCCCCATGGGCCTTGCAGCGTGACCAGCGCGAAGGGCGTGTAGGTGCCGGCGATCAGCAGGTAGATCGCGCAGTGGTCGGCACGCTCCCACATGCGCTTGAGCCGCCCGCGCGTGCTGTGGAAGAGGGTGGAGGCCGCATACAGGGCCACGGCCGAAAGCGAGAACACCAGCGCCCCCGCAATGCGCGCGGGGTCGCCGGTGGGCACGGTCTTGGCGAGCAGCAGCGCCGTTGCAGGCAGCGCGAGCAGCAGGCCCAGCAGGTGGCTGTATCCGTTGAGTCGTTCTCCGGGGTACATCGTGCTGGCTGCCTTTCGCCGTTCTGCCTCAGCGGCCCGTTTCCTTCAGGTACGTCTTGCGCGCCGCGAACGCCGTGTTCGCGAAGTCCGAGAACACGCCGTCGATGCCGGCGCGGAAGTACGCCAGGTACTCGGCTGTCGGGTCGCCCTTGTAGATGCCGGCCAGGTACTTCGCCTCGTTGCGGAAGGTGTAGCTGTGCACGAACAGGCCGGCCTTGTGCGCGTCGGCGATCAGGCTGGTGGGCTTGATGGTGTTCACGTCGGCCAGGCCCTTGTTGGGCGTGACGAAGGGCACGATGGTGTGGGCCATGACCTGCGGCTTCCACGGGCCGATGCCGTCGGCATAGGTCTTCACGTCGGCCAGGCCCGCGGGCGTGAGCATCTCGCCGAACCACTTGGGGTTGCCGGCCAGCGTCCAGCTGTAGGGGCGGCCGTCGACGAAGGTGTAGACGTCCTTGGTGGCGTAGATCATCTCGCCAGTCTGGTAGTTGACGTCGTTGCCGTCCACCAGTTGCACGGCGCGGGCCTTCATGCCGGCCGAGCGCAGGTACTTCAGGCTCTCGGGCTCGAAGCTCTGCACGAAGATCGGTGCGTCTTTCCGGTTCAGATCGTTGAAGTTCATGATCTTCAGCAGCGCGTCTTCGAGCGGATGGCTGCCCGCAGGGCCGCAGCCGTTGGCAATGGCCTGCGCGTTGTTCCAGATCGGGTTCTTGGTTTCCGGGTACACGGTGAGCGTGCGGCCGGTGTAGGCGCTCTTGGCCTTGGCGATGTCGATCACTTCCTGGAAGCTCAGGATCGGCAGCTTGCCGTTGAGGTCGGTGGGGCGCTGGTCCCGGGCGTCATAGGTGGTGCCGCGAATCCACTGGCGCAGTTCGTCCATTGTGAAGTCGGTGATGGACCAGTCGTTGGTGTGGTCCTCGCCATCGACGATGAGCGACTTGAGCACCGACTTCGGATCGCTCGGATCGGTCAGGTCGATCAGGTACTGGGCCGGGCCGTTGGCCTCGATGGCCGGGTACTTCACGTCGACCAGCACGCCGGGCACGGTGCGCTTGCGGCCCGCAACGGTGGTGTTGGTCGCGGCGACGTCGGCGATGTTGGTGTTGTCGCTGAGCCAGGGGTTGTGACGCGCGACGAGCACGCAGTCCTTGGTGAGGTGCAGGTCGGTCTCGAGCGAATCGGCGCCGGCATCGGCTGCGGCTTCGTAGGCGACCTTGGTTTCTTCGGGGTACAGGCCCGGTAGGCCGCGATGGCCGATGACCAGGGGCACGGAGCCGTCGAGCGTGCCCAGCGGTGCGGGGGCAGGGGGAGCCGGGGCGGGTGCGGGCGCCGGTGCCGGCGGGAGGACCGGGAACGAGACGCCTCCATCGTTGCCGCCACCACATGCGGCTATCACGAGGCAGCCACCGATGGCTGCGATGGCGGCGCGAACCGGGCGGGGCGCGGGAACGTTCTTTTTCATGTGGAGTTTTCGAATATTTGTTGAAAGAGAAACGAAAGCCGCCGGATGCTAGGTTTGCCCCGTGACGGGACAGTGACCAGCGAGTGCCCGCTGACGAGCCCTGAGATCACGCAGGCGCGTAGGTGCGACCAGTGCGTGCGAACGTGCTTGGAGACAGCCCCACCGAGCGGCTGAAGGCAGTGCTGAACGCGCTTGCCGACTGATAGCCGATTGCATGCGCGACCTCTCCAAGCGAAAGACCGTCATGCCACAGCATGTCCTTGGCCAGAGCCATCCGCCATCGCAGCACGTACTCCATCGGGGGCACACCAAGAATCTGTGTGAAGCGGGCGGCAAACGCGGCGCGCGACATTCCGACCTTCTTCGCGAGATCCTCGATGGTCCAGCGCCGTGCCACGTCCTCGTGAATAAGCCGCAGCGCATCCGCCATTCGCGCATTTGCCAGACCCGCCAGGAGCCCGGAAATCGGCGCGTCGTCTTGTGTCGGCCGCCAGCGCAGGGCCTCGATCAGCATGATCTCGACAAGGCGCGTCAGGATGGCGTCGCCACCGGGTCTTGGCGTCGTGTTCTCTTCATCGATGGCGCGCGCAATCCACGTCAAGCGCGCCGCTCCGCTGTCAGCGGCCTTGATGTGGACCACTGTCGGCAGGAGCCCCACCAGCAGCGGGGCACTCGTCGGGTCGAACAGGAAGTAGCCGCCGAGCATCCTGACTGCCGCCTCGTCACCCTGGGTGCCATGGCGGATCTCTCCCGCCGGGCTGGCATCTGCGATGCGCATCGTGGGGCGATCCATGGCCTCGAGGTCGCTGCCCATCCGGAAGCCGGGCGTTGCCGGCAGCAAGACGTAGTCCCCGGGTTCCATCAGGAAGGGCTCAGCCGAGTCCAGGCTCAGCCAGCACGAGCCTTTCAGCATCAGGCAGAAGCTGGGCTGTCCGTAGTTCGGGTATTGCACTGCCCAGCTACCCGCGCCGCTGACGAACTTCGACAGAACGGTTCGTGGACGGAGCAAAGCCACGATGGAAGCCAGTGGGTCAGCGTTTAGACGATCGCGCATGAAATCGAGATTAGGCGGGATGGATCGTCTTGGTCAAGAACCCTAGCATCGGACCGATCTTCAAAGGACATCGAACATGAAAACTGTACTTATCACTGGCTGCTCTTCGGGTTACGGCAAAGCCACGGCAGAGCATTTCATCAAGCAAGGCTGGAACGTCGTCGCGACGATGCGCAAACCGGATCCGGCGTTTCTGGGTGAGCCTTCGCAGCGCTTGCGAGTGGTCCAGCTCGACGTGACGAACAACGACAGCATCGTGCAAGCCATCGACCAAGGTATTGCCGCCTTCGGCAAGATCGACGTGCTGGTGAACAACGCGGGAATCGGCTTGTTCTCGGCCTTCGAGGTGACGCCAATGGAAACCGTGCGCGAGGTGTTCGAGACCAACACCTTCGGCGCCATGGCAATGACCCAGGCCATGATTCCGCTCATGCGCGAGCGCGGGGAAGGGGCCATCGTCAACGTGACGTCCAGCGTCTGCTTCGCCGGCATGCCGATGGTTGCGCCCTATGCGGCGAGCAAGTTCGCCATCGAAGGGTTCACCGAGGCCCTGTTCTTCGAACTCGAATCCGTCGGCGTGCGCGTCAGGCTCGTGGAGCCCGGCTATGGTCCCGGGACGGCCTTCACGGCAAATGGCATGGACCGCATGAACGGCTTGATCTCACCGCCGTACCAGGCGTATGCAGGGCAGCTCATGGCGCAGTTCGGGACTGCCGGCGCGGTGACGACTCCAGATCAGGTCGCGGCGGCCGTCTTTGCGGCAGCGACGGAAGAGTCCGAAACGCTGCGCTTCCCGGCCGGACCGGACAGTGCCCATTTGGCCAATGCACGGTGGAACAGCACCGACGAGCAATTCCTGACAGGAATGCGGTCGATGCTGCGCATGAAGAGGTGAGTCGAGGCGCTCAGGGCCGCGTACCCACCAGCACCGGCTGGAAGAACGCGCCGTCGATGCGCCGAACGTTCTGCAGCCCCGCTTCTTGCATGAGCTCGCTCAGCCGCGTCGTTGATATGGCGTAGTAGCGCGATCGCATCACGCGCGTGCTCACGGCATGCGTGGCGAGGTCTTCCGTGACGAAGAAGAAGCCAAGGTCGTAGTGCTCGCCCGTGCCTCCGTCATCGAAATCCCAGACCTGGAACAGTACATGGCGTTGGCCGTTCTCCAGGCGTGCGCCGTAGTGCTTCACGATGTTGCTGCCGCGCTCTTCCTTCGCGTAGTCGCGCACGCTGACGACGCAGCCGCCGCCGGGGCGCAGGCAGGCGGTCATCTGGCGCAAGGCGGTCCGCAGGTCGGCGTCGGTCTGCAGATGCGGCATTGAGTTGTCGCAGGACATGACGACGTCGAAGCCGCCGCCGTGATGTGTGTGCGCCTCGCGCATGTCGCACACCGAGAAAGCGATGTCGAGGCCGCGCAGTTTCGCTTCATGCCGCGCGCGTTCGATCTCGTTGGCCGACAGGTCGGAGGCCGTCACCACGTGGCCGAGTGCCGCGAGCCCGAGCGCTTGCGTGCCGATGCCGCACGACACGTCGAGCACTTTGCGATGCGCGCCACCACCGGGCCATTCGGCCTCGATGAGTTGCGAGAGCTTGTCGCCCTGCAGGCGGATGCTCTCGTTCCAGTCCGGATAGATCAGGTGATAGAGCGGTGCGAGCTCGTCGTAGAAATCGTCGGTCATGCGCTTTATCGTGGCACCTTGCCCACGGTGTTCGGCGCCCGGAGAAAGTCGAAGTCCACGCCCTTGTCGGCCTGCATCACGGTCTGCAGGAACAGCTTCTTGTAGCCGCGCTCGGCGATGGGCTCGACCACCGTCGTTTCCTTCGTGCGGCGCGCCAGTTCTTCGTCTGTCACCAGCAGCGAGATCTCGCGCTTCGCCACGCTCAGCCGGATGCGGTCGCCGCTGCGCACATACGCCAGAGGCCCGCCGATGGCCGACTCGGGCGTCACGTGCAGCACGATGGTGCCGAAGGCGGTGCCGCTCATGCGACCGTCGGAGATGCGCACGATGTCTTTCACGCCAGCGCGTGCGAGCTTGCGTGGAATGGGGATGTAGCCCGCCTCCGGCATGCCAGGCGCCCCCTTGGGGCCGATGTTCTTGAGCACCAGCACGTCTTGCGGCGTGACGTCGAGCGCGTCGCTGTCGATGCGCTGCACCAGGTCTTCGGCGTTCTCGAAGACCACGGCGCGGCCCTCGTGCTCCATCAGCGCCGGGTCGGCGGCCGATTGCTTGATGATCGCGCCGCCCGGCGCCAGGTTGCCCCACAGCACAGCGATGCCGCCCTGCGGATAGATCGGCTGGCTGGCGGGCCGCACCACGTCCTGCCTGAAGCCTGGCCCTGCGCGCTCGATTTCCTCGCCCAGCGTGCGGCCCGTGACCGTGAGTGCATCGAGGTGCAGCAGCGTCTTGAGTTCGCGCAGCAGCGTGGCCATGCCGCCAGCGGCGTGGAAGTCTTCCATGTAGTGCTGGCCTGAGGGCTTCAGGTCGAGCAGCACCGGCGTCTCGCGGCCCATGCGGTCGAGCGCGAGCAGGTCGATGTCCAGGCCCATGCGGCCGGCGATGGCTGCGAGGTGCACGATGCCGTTGGTCGAGCCGCCGATGGCCAGCAGCACGCGCATTGCGTTCTCGAAGGCGGCGGGGGTCAGCACCTTGTCGATGGTGAGGCGGTCGCGCGCGATCTGCACGGCTTGCGCGCCGGTCTGCTCGGCAATGCGGATGCGGTCGGCCGTCACAGCGGGTGGCGAGGCGCCGCCCGGCATCGTCATGCCCAGCGCCTCGGCAATGCAGGCCATGGTGCTGGCCGTGCCCATCACCGAGCAGGTGCCCACGCTTGCGACCAGCTGATTGTTGACGTCTGCGGTTTCCTCGGCGTCGATTTCGCCCGCGCGGTACCTGCCCCAGTAGCGCCGGCAGTCGGTGCAGGCGCCCACGCGTTCGCCGCGATGGCTGCCCGTGAGCATCGAGCCGGTGATGAGCTGGATCGACGGCAGGCCCGCGGAGGCTGCGCCCATGAGCTGCGCCGGCACGGTCTTGTCGCAGCCGCCGATGAGCACCACGGCGTCCATGGGCTGCGCGCGCACCATCTCCTCGGTGTCCATCGACATCAGGTTGCGCAGGTACATGCTGGTCGGCGCGGCGAAGCTCTCGTGCACCGAGATGGTCGGAAAGTCCATCGGCAGGCCGCCCGCGAGCATCACGCCGCGCTTGATGGCCTCGATGAGCTGCGGTGCGTTGCCATGGCAGGGGTTGTAGGCGCTGCCGGTGTTGGCGATGCCGACCACGGGGCGATCGAGCGCCGCATCGGTGTAGCCCGCGCCCTTGATGAAGGCCTTGCGCAGGAAGAGCGAGAAGCCGCGGTCGCCGTAGCTGGTCAGGCCCTTGCGCATGCCCGCGTTGCTGTTGCTGTTGTTGTCGTCGGGCTCGAAGGGAGATTCGGACATGGGACGTGGTTTTGTTGTTAGTCGGAACTGGTATTTGACTCGCTGACAGCTTTTCTGGGCTTTTCTTTCAGCGCGCGCCTTCGGCCAGTGCAGCCTCGTAGACCGCGAGGTCGCCTGGAGAGAAGCAGCAGAAGACGACTTCCTCCACTGACGTGACGACCGCCAGCGCTTCGCGCACGGTGCTCACCGCGACCTTTGCCGCCAGCTCGACGGGATAGCCATAGATGCCCGTGCTGATGCTCGGAAACGCGATGCTGCCCACCCCTTGCCCGGCGGCGAGCGCCATCGAGCGCCGGTAGCACGACGCGAGCAGTTCGGGCTCGCCCGCCTCGCCACCACGCCACACAGGGCCGACCGTGTGGATGATGAAGCGGGCAGGCAGGCGGTAGCCCTTCGTGAGCTTTGCATCGCCCGTCTTGCAGCCGCCCAGCAGCCGGCATTCGTGCACCAGCTCCGGCCCGGCCGCGCGATGGATAGCGCCGTCCACGCCACCGCCGCCGAGCAGCGAGGAGTTGGCGGCGTTGACGATGGCGTCGACCTGCAGCGTGGTGATGTCGGCGCGGATGGCGTGAAGGGTGGTCGTCATGGTGCGGTGGCTCGGGGCTGGCATCGTAGGCGCGCGGGCCGGAGTCGGGCAAACCCGCTTTCGATGTTTGTTGCAAATATTTACGATTCCCGGGTCGGGCGCATTTGCCCGGCGTCCGTCCGCTGCCATGGCGTCGATCTTGCATACGGCCGGACTGTTCTCAACCCGAGGGAGAGTCGATGAAAAGCTTGTTGCCATGGCGCCGCGCCGGTGTTCTTTGCATGGCGCTCGCAGGGGCGGTAGCCGCCCATGCGCAGGTGCTGCAGTTCAAGTGGGGCCATGTCTACGAGCCCACGAGCATCTTCCACCAGCAGGCAGAGCTTGCGGCGCGCAAGATCGCCGAGCAGTCCGACGGCAAGATCAAGATCGAGGTGGTGCCGTCTTCCAAGCTGGGGCAGGAGGCCGACTTTCCGCTGATGCTGGCGAACGATTCGGTGCAGATCGCCTACGTCGGGCAGGCCACGCTGGCCGAGGGCTATCCGCCGCTGAGCCTGGGGAGCTATCCCTTCGCCTTCAAGGACCTCGACCACATGCGCAAATACCTGGCGAGCCCGCTGCTGGCTGACCTGATGAAGGGCTACAACGAAAGGAGCGGCAACCGCATGGTGGCCGCCGTGTACTACGGCGCGCGCCAGGTCACGTCGGCCAAGCCGTTGTCGAAGCCCGAAGACTTCCGCGACCTGCGCCTGTACGTGCCCGCCGCCGCGGCCTACCAGCTGTTTGCTACCGCGCTCGACGCCAAGCCGGTGACGCTGCCTTTCATGAGCCTCTACAGCGCGCTCAAGAAGAACGAGGTGGAGGCGCAGGAAAACCCGCTGGACATCGTCAAGTCGAAGAAGCTCTACGAAGTGCAGAAGTACGTGCTGCTGACGGCGCACGTCTACGACACGCTGGGCATCGTCATCGGCAAGGCCGCATGGGCCAGGCTCGCGCCGGCGCAGCAGGCGATGGTCGAGAAGGTACTGGTGGAAACCGCGAAGTGGACCAACGTCGGCGTGATCGCCGGCGAACTCGAGGACGAGAAGTTCCTGCGCGACAAGGGCATGACCGTGGCGCCGGTCAACCGGCAGCTGTTCCTGGAGCGGATCGTCAAGCGCTCGACGCCTGAGCAGGCGGGGGCGCGGCCGGGCGACTACGCAAAGCTGCAGGCGCTGGCAGGGGCGAATTAAGGCGCTTCGAAAGCACGCAGCAGCGCCTGCGACAGTTCGGCCACGAGTGCTTCGCGCTGGGGCGAGGGGCGCCAGAAACTGCGCGTTGCAATGCCTGTCGATTCCCACTCGGGATGGTTGCGTGCCGGCTGCGCGCCGCGCACCGCGGCCGCGGCGGCTCGCGTGGGGGAATCGCCGTCCTCGGGCGATTCGGCGGCGATGCGCTGTGTGGCCGCATGGCCGCGCTGCTCCAGCGCCTGCGTGAGCTTCAGCTGCCACGCGACCAGCGTGAACAGCACGCCGTCTTCCACGGTGAGTTCGTGCACGTCGCGCAGCTTGTTGGCCAGCTTGCGGCCGAGCGGCCCCCAGCCCTGCGACACCGCACCGCCGATGGCGCCACCCAGCGCTGCACCCGCGCCGAGCGAGATGCCGGCCACGGCCAGGTCGGCGACCACGCCCACCGCCGCACCGATGACCGCGCCCTTGCCGAGGCGCAGGCCCGCGTCCTTCATGGCCTCGGGGCTGAAGAAGTCGAGCGTCCAGCGGCCTTCGATCATCGGCAGCGGGGCCTCATCGGCGTCGCCCTGGCGAAAGCCGTAGAGCGCGAGCAGGTCGTCGGTGCAGCGCTGGGCCTTGTCGAACACGGCCTTCTGTAGTGCAGCGACTAGGGCCTGCCGTCGCGCGGCGTCGGCAAATTCGGTGGACGACACCGTGCGGCGCACCGCAGCGGCATCGACTAGCAGGGCGGCGATGCGCGTGCAGGCGGACTGGCGGCGTTGCACCGCTTCGTCGGCCAGTGCATCGACGACGCCGTGCAGCAGGTCGCGGCGCTCGCGCAGCAGCGTGGCCAGGTCGTTGTACAAGTCCTGCTCGGCGCCGACGAACGGGGCAGCCGCGTCGAAGCGCACCTGCACGTGCAGGCCGTAGGCCGAGAGCAGCTCTTTCCACGCGGGCTCGCGGCTGGCGGCATCGCGCACGAAATTCAGCACCGGCAGCACGGGGCGCGCGCAGGAGTTGAGCAACTCGATCTCGTCGCGGAACTTGGGCAGCACCGGTTCGCGCACATCGATGACGAGAAAGGCCGCGTCGATGTCGAGCATGGTGCGCAGCACCTTGGCCTCCTGCTCGAACACGCCATGGGCTTCGGGGCCCTGCAAGAACTGGCGGATGCGGTCGGGGGGCGTCGCTTGCGCGTCGAAGCCGGCAAGGTGCTCGCGCAGCGCGACGGCGTCTTCGAGGCCCGGCGTGTCGAAGAAGCGCACGGCGGCTTCGCCGTTCACGTCGAGGTCGACCGATTCGACATGGCGCGTGGTGCCGGGGCGCTGCGACACCTCGCCGAAGCCGATGCGCCGCGTGAGCGTGCGCAGCAACGAGGTCTTGCCGGCGTTGGTGTGGCCGACGACGGCGATGCGAATGGGCTGTTGCGTCATGGGGCGATCGCGCTTTCCGGCAAGGCGATGTCCAGGCGGTCGCTGGCGGTGATGCGCTCCAGGCCAGTGTCGCGCAGCCAGTCGAGCCATCGCTGCGTGGCGCTCGCACCGGGCGCGTCGGCCAGCCACAGGCGGCACTCGCCGCAATGCGCCAGCACTTCGCGCAGGAAACGTTCGGTGCCGCGGTCGGGGCTCGATGCGGCGTGGCACACCAGCAGTACCGTGCGCGGATGGGTATGGGCCAACTGGTCGAGCAGGGCGCGGCGCGCGGGCGCACTGCCGTCGATGCGCTGCGCCTGCGTCGCGACGCCGGCGGGCAGGGCGGCTGGAGGCCACGGCATGTCGGGCGGCAGTTCGAAGCCGACGACGAAGAGGGCGTCATGCAGTTCCGAGGCCGGCAGGCCCGTGGGCACGGCGCTGTGCGTGCGGCCCGGATCGGCATCGACGATGGCCGCTGGCGCCAACGCTGCGAAGCGGGCCAGCAGCTTGCGGTAGTAGGGCTCGCGCCAGTCGGGCTGCAGCGCCTTGCGGCGGCGCTTCCAGACAAAGGCGCTCAGCAGCACGAGCGCGACGCGCGGCAGCAGCCCGTAGACGACGATGCAGCCGGTCAGCCACAGTGCCCAGGTGCGCTGGCCTGCAGCGCCGGGAGTTGCCGCCAGCACGGTGGCGGCATCGGGCACCGGAAAGCCAAGCTTCGCTGGCGCCCAGCCCAGCACCTGCACCACGCGCACGAAGAAGTCCGGGTCAAGAATCGTCGTCTCCCAGCTCAACGTGTAGCTGCGAAACGCGAGCGCGAACAGCATCGCGGCCAGCACCACGGCAAACGACAGCGACCAGATGCCGTGGCTCACCAGCCCGAAGGCCCATGGCAACAGCTTTGCGCGGGACAGCAGCCCCGTGGCCGCGCGCACCAGCACCGGCGCCTGTCCACGCTTGCCGCCCGCCACCCGCGCCGTGAGCGACAGCCAGATCCAGCCGAGCGATGCGGTATTGAACGAGCCGAGCGGCATCCACAGGCCCGCGAGCCACAGCAGCAGCGTGAGCGCGTGCAGGCCCAGCAGGCTCACGAGCGCGACGATCACGTTGATGTGGCGCTCGCCGCCGCCGAGCACGTTGCCCGCCAGCCCGAGACCGGCCATGACGATCAGCGCCACCAGCGCGAGCAGCACCCACGGCGCCCACTGCCGGGCACGTGCGAGTTCAGGCTGCAGGCCAATGCGCTCGCCGAGCTGGAGCGCGCGTTCGGTGATCTGCCCGTGGGCATCGGCTGTGCGCGAGGCGGCGATGCGAAGGGCTTGCGCGTCGTCGAGCGGGCCGCTCTGTTCGGTCCATCGGATCGCCTCGGTGATCACCGCATCCGGAAAAGCAGATTCGCGCAGCGCGGTGTTGGTCAACAGGGTCCCTTCGCAGCCAATCGGTCAATGAGGCCCCGCACGGCGCCGGGGCGCGCAAATTATGCCCGGCGAGCTTCGGGCGGCCACGACGAGAAACGGGGCCGCAAGCGGCCCCGTTGTGCATGGTGCGGGAGTCGGTGGCGCGTGCCCGGTCTCAGCGAAGGCCGAAGAACGAAAGCACGGCTACGACAACCACGACCAGACCGACGATGTAGATGATGGAATTCACGCGAAGACTCCTCTGGGTTGAAGATGAGTCCAGCATTGCGCCGCGTTCGCGTCATCACTGTCGGCAGGGGGCGGCGTGCGATGTAGGCGCGTGCGAAGCATCGGCCCACGACATGTCCCGCATCAGCGCTTCCTGACCGGGCCGAGCGCCCGCTCGAGCAGCCACAGCATCGCCGTACGGGTTTCCTCTACGTCCGCGCCTGCGTCGATGGCCAGCGCGGCCCGGTCGAAGGCCGCCGCGAGCAGCGGGGTCAGGGCGTCGAGCGACACCTCGCCCTTGCCCAGGCCGGCGCGCTCCAGCCCCTGTCGCAGCGACTTAGCCGAGGTCGCGTCGTCCATCGCCATGACTTCGGCCATGCCCAGCACCGCGGGGCCGTCGATCAGCAGCAGCCGCGTGCGGCCCGGCGCCGTCATCGCGTTCAGATAGGCCTTGCTGCCTTCGAGCAGCGCCTCGCGCGGCGAGAGCTGCTCGGGCGTGGCCGCCTCGATGTCGGCGGCCACGGCTTCGCCTTCGCGCAGCAGCACCTGACGGAACAGGTCGCGCTTGTCGACGAAGTGGTGGTACAGCGCGCCGCGGGTGATGCCGGCGGCCGTCGCAATCTCCGGCGTCGAGGTGTCGCCGTAGCCCTTGCCGACGAAGAGCGCACGCGCCGCCTCGATCAGTGCGAGGCGGGTGGTTTCCGTACGTTCACGATTGGTTCGGACTGGGGTGGGTGAATCGGCCATTTACATACAGTCTGTCTGTAAGTTATATTCAAATTTACATGCAGCCTGTATGTTAAATGAAAGGACCCATCGTGAAAGTGACGAGCTACTACCCCGTTCTCATGACCAACGACGTGGCGGGAACGGCGAACTTCTACCAGGCGCACTTCGGCTTCACGCCGCTGTTCACGAGCGACTGGTATGTGCATCTGCAACTGGCGGACGAGCCCTCGGTGAATCTCGCCGTGCTCGACGGCCGGCACGAAACCATTCCGGCTGCCGCGCGCGGTCAGGTGGCTGGCGGCACGTTGCTGAATTTCGAGGTGGACGACCCCGACGCGGTGCACGACCGGCTGAAGGCCGCCGGCCTGCCGATCCTCCTGCCGCTGCGCGACGAGGCCTTCGGCCAGCGCCACTTCATCACGCGCGACCCGAACGGTGTGTTGATCGACATCATCAAGCCGATCCCGCCGAGCGGGGAGTTCGCTGCGCAATACGAGGCCGGCGCGTTGCCGACCTGACAACGATCAGGCGCGCAGTGCCTCGTCTTCCTCGAGGCTGTCGCCCAGGAACCCGCCGCTCTGGTGCGCCCACAGCCGCGCATACAGGCCGCCTTGCGCCATCAGCGTGCGGTGGTCGCCTTCTTCAACCACACGGCCTTCGTCGAGCACGATGAGCCGGTCCATCGCCGCGATGGTCGACAGCCGGTGCGCGATCGCGATCACCGTCTTGCCTTCCATCAGCGTGTAGAGGCTCTGCTGGATGGCGGCTTCGACTTCTGAGTCGAGCGCGCTGGTGGCCTCGTCGAGCAGCAGGATCGGTGCGTCCTTCAGCATCACGCGCGCAATGGCCACGCGCTGGCGCTGGCCGCCTGAGAGCTTCACGCCGCGCTCGCCCACATGCGCTTCGTAGCCGCGTCGGCCGCTTGCGTCGCCCAGTGTCTGGATGAAGTCGTGCGCTTCCGCACGCCCGGCGGCCGCCTCGATCTGCTCATGCGTGGCGTCGGGCCGGCCGTAGGCGATGTTGTCGGCCACCGAGCGGTGCATCAGCGAGGTGTCTTGCGTGACCATGCCGATGTGGCTGCGCAGCGAGTCCTGCGTGACATGCGCGATATCTTGTCCGTCGATCAGGATGCGGCCGCTTTCCAGGTCGTGAAAGCGCAGCAGCAGGTTCACCAGCGTCGACTTGCCCGCGCCCGAACGGCCGACCAGGCCGATCTTCTCGCCCGGCTTCACTGTCAGGTTCAGGTCGTCGATCACGCGGCGGCCTGCGTCGGCATAGCGGAAGCTCGCATGCTCGAAACGCACCTCGCCGCGCGGCACGTCGAGCACCGTGGCATTGGCCGCGTCGAGCACGGTGCGCGGGCGCGAAAGCGTCTTCATGCCGTCCTGCACGGTGCCGATGTTTTCGAACAGGCTGGTCATTTCCCACATGATCCAGTGCGACATGCCCTGCAGCCGCAGCGCCATTGCCGTGGCCGCGGCCACCGCACCCACGCCGACCGTGCCGTGCGACCACAGCCACAGCGCCACACCCGCCATGCCGGCCGTGAGGCCCATGCTCAGCGTGTGGTTGACGATTTCGAAGGCGCTCACCAGCCGCATCTGGCCGTAGCCGGTCTTCATGAACTCGCGCATCGCGTCGCGCGCGAAGCCGGCCTCGCGCTGCGTGTGCGAGAACAGCTTGACGGTCGCGATGTTGGTGTAGGCATCGGTCACGCGGCCGGTCATCATCGCGCGTGCGTCGGCCTGCGCCTTGCCGACCTTGCCCAGGCGCGGCACGAAGTACACCAGCGAGCCGATGTACAGCGCCAACCAGATGATGAAGGGCCACACCAGCTGCGCGTCGAGCACGCCCACCAGGATGATCATGGTGGCCACGTACACGCCCATGGCCACCAGCACGTCGGCCAGCACGAACACGGTGTCGCGCACCGCGAGCGCGGTCTGCATCACCTTGGCCGTGATGCGGCCGGCGAACTCGTCCTGGTAGAAGGCCATGCTCTGGCCCAGCATCAGCCTGTGAAAGTTCCAGCGCAGGCGCATCGGCAGGTTCACCGCGAGCGTCTGGTGCTTCACGATGGTCTGCAGCGCGACCACGCCGATGCTGATCACCAGGAACGCGGCCAGCCACATGAGCGTGGTGCCGCGGTCTGCCCACAGGCGCGCGGGCACCTGTGGGCCAAGCCAGTCGACGATGCGCCCGAGGATCGCGAACAGCGCCGCCTCGAAGATCGACATGACGGCGGTGAGCGCCGCCATCGCCGCGATCTTGCCGCGCACGCCGTGCGTGCAGGCCCAGAGAAAAGCGAGGAAGCCCTGCGGCGGCAAAGCGGGTTCGGCGGCGGGGTACGGATGGAGGAGTTTTTCGAAGAAGCGGAACAAGGACTGAGTCTCCCGGAGAGCTCAGGACTGTAGCCGCGCCTGCATGACCTTGCCCCGAAAAGGTGCGTTCGGTGGCGCATCCAGGCCCAGCCGCTCGCCCAGGAAGTCGATGAAAGTACGCAGCTTGGGCGACATGTACTGCCTGCTGGTGTACACCGCGAAGAGCGTGACGGGCGTGGCTTCGAACTCCGGCAGCAGCCGCACCAGCCGGCCCTGCGCGATATCGTCGTCGATCAGCCACAGCGGCATGAAGGCGATGCCCATGTCCGCGTGCACCGCGTGCAGCGTGAGCGTGGTGTCGTCGGAGCGCATGGCCGGCGCCAGCCGCAGCGGAAACATCCGCCCGCCCGGGCCCTTGAGCGCGAGGTTGTCCAGGTTCACGTAGCTCGGCACGATGGCGCCCAGCTTCGCGAGGTCGGCCGGCACTTCGGGTGCGCCGCCCATGCGCTTCAGGTAGGCCGGTGTGCCCGCCAGGAAGAAGGGCACGCGGCACAGCGGCCTGGCGATCAAGGCGGGCGAGGGTTCCTGCGTGGCGCGCAAAGCCAGGTCGTAGCCGTCGGCCGCAAGATCGACCTTGCGGTTTTCCAGGTGCATGTCGACCAGCACCTCCGGGTACTTCTCGCGGTAGTCGGCCAGCACCCGCGCGAAACGCGGCGTGGCGCACCACACGGGCGCGCTCACCTTGAGCTGGCCGCGTGGCGTGTCGTGCGTCTGGCCGATGGCGGCTTCGGCCGCGTCGAGCAGGTCGAGTGCGCGGCGGCTCTGCTCGTACCAGGCGGTGCCAGCCTCGGTCAGGCTCAGGTGGCGGCTGGAGCGGTGCAGCAGCCGCGCACCGAGCGACTTCTCAAGCTGTGCCACGTGCTTGCTGGCCATTGGCGGCGACATGTTCAGCCGCTCGGCCGCAGCCACGAAACTGCCCGCCTCCACGACTTCGCGGAACACCCGCAGGCTGGTCATCCGGTCCATGTGAGCATCCTTCAAGCTTTCCTGTGAGGAACTGATTCGATGCATCGTAGCCTGTCGATTTCCCTGCAGGAAATGTCTACAGTCGATGCAACGCTTTCAAGGAGCATCGGCTTGACCCACGACAACACCACCGCGAACAACGCTTCGCGCCTGCCCACGTACTTCATCTCGCACGGCGGCGGCCCCTGGCCCTGGATGAAGAAGGAAATGGGCCCGACCTACGACCAGCTCGCCGCCTCGCTGGCCGACATGCCACGCCAGATCGGCCGCACGCCCAGCGCCATCCTCATGGTGTCGGCGCATTGGGAGGCACCTGCCTTCACGGTGCAGGGCAACGCCAAGCCGCCGATGATCTACGACTACGGCGGCTTCCCGGCCCACACCTACGAGGTGCACTACGACTCGCCCGGCTCGCCCGAACTCGCGCAGCGCGTGCAGTCGCTGATCGCTGCTGCCGGCCTGCCGGTGCAGATCGATCCCGAGCGCGGCTACGACCACGGCATGTTCGCGCCGATGGCCGCGATGTACCCGAAGGCCGACGTGCCGGTGGTGCAGCTGTCGCTTCGGCGCGGGCTCGACCCGGCCGAGCACCTGGCGCTGGGCCGCGCACTCACACCGCTGCGCGACGAGAACGTGCTGATCGTCGGCAGCGGGCTGAGCTATCACAACCTGCGCAACTTCGGCCCGCAGGCGCATGGGGTGTCGAAGGCTTTCGACGACTGGCTCGATGAGGCGGTGGTGAAGAGCTCCGCTGGCGAGCGCAGCGCGCAATTGCTCGACTGGGATTCAGCCCCGGCGGCGCGCATGGCGCATCCGCGTGAAGAGCATCTGATTCCTTTGATGGTGGCCGTCGGAGCGGCCGAGGCGGAGGCTGGCGAGCGCGTGTATCACGAAGACGCTTTCATGGGCGGTCTGGTGGTGTCGAGCTTCCGCTTCGGCGCTTGAGCTAACTGCGCCGCGCGCCGTCGGCATCGACCAACCCCACGCGCGTCTGCCGCCCCCACGTACCGCGCCCCGTCAGGAAAGTCCACCACCCCCAGGCCGCACCCGTGTGGCGCAGGATCTGAAAGGTGAATGGCTCGACCAGCGCAGCCATGAAGGCCTGCGCCATGTTCGCCTCGCTGCTGTGGCCGATCCAGCGCCGGTACAGGTACACCGACCACAGGTGAAATGCGAGGTCGAGCACGATCTTCGCGCCGATTACGCCGGCCACCGGCGCCAGCACGCCGAAGTTGCCGCGCACCAGATACATCAGCAGCAGCCCGAAGGCGGCCAGCCCGTAGAGCGGCTGCAGCGTGTCGATGGCCTTCACCGGCAGCATCGCGACGCCGAGCCAGCCGTAGCGCCGGTCACCAACCATCGCTCGATACCAGAACTGCGTCTGCAGGAAGCCACCGAACCAGCGGCGGCGCTGGCGCAGGAAGGCGCCGGTGCTGCTCGGGGCATCGGTGTGTGCCTGTGCGTCGCCCAGCACGCGCACTGTCCATGGCAGGCCGTGCGCCTGCGCATGGCGGTGCAGGCGATGGATGAGTTCGTAGTCTTCCACCAGGCAGTCGGTGTCGAAGCCGCCCACGGCGCGCACCGCGTCGGTCCTGAAGCCGGCGAAGGCGCCGGAGATCAGCAGCAGGCCGTTGACGCGCATCCATGCATAGCGCGAGAGGAAGTTGCGGATGTACTCATAGGTCTGGAACCACTGGAAGCAGCGGCCGGCCAGCGAGCGGCTGCACACCGGGGTGATGACGCCGGTGGCGGCGACGAGGTTCGGCTCTTCGGAGAAGGCTCGGCGGACGGCGCCGATGGCATGGCTGTCGAGCAGCGTGTCGCCATCGACCGTGAGCACGGTGTCGGTGTCGATGCACAGGACGGCCGCGTTCAGTGCCACTGCCTTGCCGCCGTGCGGCAGGCGCAGCCAGTAAAGAGAGGGGTGTGTTGCACTGGCAGCGCTCAGCGAACCAAGTTCGGGCGCGACCAGCCCGTAGCGCGTGGTCAGCAGCTCCGCCGTGCCATCGGTCGAGCCGTCGTCCGCGATCACGATGCGGTCGGGTGCGTCGGTCTGGCCGAGCAGGGCGGCCAGCGTCACGGGCAGCACGGCTGCCTCGTTGTGCGAGGCGACGATCACGCCCAGGGTGTTGCGCCTCACCGCGGCCGCAGGGGAAGGAGAGGGCCGGGGCCGCAATATCGGTAGCGTCATCCAGGCGACGAACAGCAGCAGCACGGTGTCGTACAGCACGTAGGCCACCCCCACCGACCAGGCTCCGACATTGCCGACCTTGAAGGCCATGGCGAAGAGCAATGCCCACAGCACGAGCACGCTCCCGTGAATGAGCCAGCTTCGCAGCGGGGTGCTGGGTGGAGACAGGCGCGGCGATGCGGCCACGAAGGCGCTTTGGAAAGGATCGTTCAAGAGAAGGTGCCCGGGCGGCTGTCGGTCGGTGGTTCGTTGTCGATACGCAAAAACTCGGCCTGCGGTTTCGAAAGTCCCAAGGCAAAGCCGGGACAATCGCACGCGTCATCGACTGAGTCGCCCCACGCCCGAAAATTCCCCGCATGCTCGCACAAACCCGCTACACCCGAACCGCGATCGCGCTGCACTGGCTGATAGCCGTGCTCATGGCCGTCAACATCGCCCTGATCCTGCTGGTCGACCACTACCCCGACGACTGGGTGCGCCCGGCCGTCGACACCCACAAGTCGATCGGCATCACGGTGCTGGGCCTGGTGATTTTGCGGCTCCTGTGGCGCGCCACGCACAAGCCGCCGGCCATGCCGGGCTCGTACGGTGCGCTCGAACGGTTCGCGGCGCATGCGGCCCACGGCGCTCTTTACCTGCTGATGATCCTGCTGCCGCTGTCGGGCTGGATGCACGACTCGGCCTGGAAAGACGCCGCCACCCACCCGATGCAGCTTTTCGGCCTGTTCGAATGGCCGCGCATCGGCTGGATCATGGCCATCGAGCCCACCATGAAGGAAACCTGGCACACCGTGCTGGGCGGCGTGCATGTCTGGGCGGGCTATGTGCTGTACGTGCTCTTTGCGCTGCACGTGCTGGGCGCGCTCAAGCACCAATTCTTCGACGGCGAGGCCGAACTCCAGCGGATGCTGCCATGACCACACAAGAAGAAACCGAGGCCCGCGAGGCCATCGCCCGCATCGACGCGCTGTCGACCCACTACGACCCGGTGCACGAGGGCGTGCGCGTGCGCTGGCGCCGCTTCGGTACCGACACCGCCCGGCCCCCGCTGGTGCTGCTGCACGGCGGCCATGGCAGCTGGATGCACTGGCTGCGCAACGCCGAGGCGCTGTCGGCCGACCGCACGCTGTGGCTGCCCGACATGCCGGGTTTCAACGAATCCGATGCGCCACCGCGCGTGGCGCCGGGCGAAGACTCGCTGCCACCGCTGCTTGATGCGCTCGGCGGCACGCTCGACCAGCTCATCGGCGCTGGCACGCCCATCGACCTCGGCGGCTTCTCCTTCGGCGGCTTGACGGCTGCACGGTTCGCCCTGCGGCGCGGAGCCATCCGCCGCTTCGCGCTCGTGGGCAGCGGCGGCCACGGCACGCTGCGGCGCATGACGGCTCAGATGATCAACTGGCGCGCCGCCCCGGACCGGGAGGCGGAACGCGCCGCATTGCTGAACAACCTGGCCGCGCTGATGCTGCACGACCCGGCAGCCATCGACGCGCTGGCCTTCGAGATCCATGACATCTCGTGCCATGGCACGCGCTTTCGCAGCAAGGAGGTGTCGCAGTCGGGCGGGCTGCAGCAGGCGCTCGGTACGCTGGGCGTGCCTACGCTGCTGCTGTGGGGCGAGTACGACGTCACCGCCGACCCGCGCCCGCTGGTGGCGCGGCTGGTGGCCGAAGGCCCGGGGCGCGAAGGCGTGGTGATCGACGGCGCCGGGCACTGGGCGCAGTACGAGCGCGCCGACGAAGTCAATGCGCGGCTGCTGGAGTTCTTTCGCTGAACCCTATTGCTGCTGCTTCACCAGCCCCAGCTTGCGGATGATGTCGCCCCACTGCTCGTAGGTCGCGCGCGTCAGCGCGGCCAGCTCCGCGGGGCTCGACGACTCGGCCTCGTACGCGCCCTGGCGGAAGAAGTCGCGCGTGGCCGGCATCGCCAGCACCTGCGCCAGCGCGGCATGCAGTTTCTCGACCACCGGAGCCGGCATGCGCGCCGGTCCGTAGAAGCCTAACCAGCTCGGCATGTCCACCCCGCTCACGCCCTGTTCGCCCATGGTGGGCACGTCGGGCAGCATCGGGCTGCGCTTGGGCGCCGCTACGGCCAGCATGCGCACCTTGCCGGTGGCCGTGTTCTGTATGGCGTTGGGCGCGGCATCGAAGTAGTACTGCACGCGGCCTGCGAGAAAGTCTTTTGCGGCGTCGGCGCCGCCCTTGTAGGGCACGTGCACCACGTCCAGTCCGGCTTGCCGCGCGAAGGCCTCGCCGTAGATGTGCGACGAGGTGCCGGTGCCGAAGGAGGCGTAGCTCATCTTCCCCGGGTTGGCCTTGATGTACGCCACCAGTTCCTGCACCGTGCGCGCCGGCACGCTCGCATGCACGGTCAGCACCAGCGGCCCGCGCGAGCCTAGCGAGATCGGTGTCAGGTCCTTGAACGGGTCGTAGCGCACCTGCGCCAGCGTCTGCGGGTTCTGCGCCACGACGGAGGAGGGCGCGTACATGAAGGTGTAGCCGTCGGGCGCGGCGCGGATCACCTCTTCAGTCGCAAGGATGAAGCTCGCGCCCGGCCGGTTCTCGACGATCACCGGCGTCTGCAGCACCTCGGCGAGCTTGTTGGCGACGAAGCGCGCCTGCGAGTCCGACGCGCCGCCTGCCGCCAGGCCCAGCACGATGCGGATGGTGCGGCCCTTGTCCGGAAAAGGTGCGGCGGCATGGGCTGCCAGCAGCGGCATGGCCGCGCCGAGCGCAAGCCAGGCGGCAAAGCGGCGGCGATCAAGAAGGGAGCGCATGCCGCTCATTGCTTGGCCAACCCGACCTGCTGCACCATCGCACCCCAGCTGTCGTAGGTCGAGCGCGTGATGCCGGCAAATTCCTCCGGCGTGGTGCCCCCCGCCTCGTAGCCGCCGCTGCGATAGAAATCGCGCACCTGCGGCATCGCCAGCACCTTCGCGAGCGCCGTGTTGAGCTTTTCGACCACCGGCGCCGGCATGCGCGCCGGCCCGTAGAAGCCCAGCCAGCTCGGCAGATCGAGCCCTGCGTAGCCTTGCTCGGCGAAGGTGGGTACGTCGGGCAGCGCGGCAATGCGCGCGTTGGCGGCCACCGCGAGGATCTTCACCTTGCCCGTGGCCGAGGTGATGATGGCCGACGAGGCCGAGTCGAACATGTACTGCACGCGCCCGCCGATCAGGTCTTTCGCCGCGTCGGAGCCGCCCTTGTACGGGATGTGCACCGCGTCGATGCCGGTCTTCTTCACGAAGGCCTCGCCGTAGATGTGCGACGAGGTGCCCGCGCCGAACGAGGCGTAGCTCACCTTGCCGGGGTGCGCCTTCACGTAGGCCACCAGTTCCTTCACGTTGTTCACCGGCACGCTGGTACTCAGCGACAGCACCAGCGGCCCGCGCCCGCCCATCGAGATGGCGGTGAAGTCCTTGAACGGGTCGTAGGGCACCTGGGCGAAGGTGTGCGGGTTCTGCGCCATGGTGGACGAGGGCGCGTACAGCAGCGTGTAGCCGTCGGGCAGGGCGCGCGACACCTCGTTGGCCGCCAGCATGGTGCTGGCGCCGGGCTTGTTGTCGACGATCACGCTGGTGCCCAGCACCTCGCCGAGCTTCTGCGCCACGATGCGCGCCTGCGCATCGGTGCCACCGCCGGCGGTGAAGCCCACGACGATGCGGATGGGCTTGCCGCGCGCCGGAAAGTCCTGCGCCACGGCCAGTGATGCAAGGCCCAGGAAGGCTGCGGCGCCGAGGGCCGAGCCGAAGGCACGGCGGGTGCCGTGAAGTTTCTTCATCGATGTCTCCGTTGGATTTCTCTTTCTATATTGATCTCTAAAACCATAAAAATCCATATTTACTAGGGAATACCCCAGAAATATGGCTTTTGAGTTTGACAAAATGGAAAATGAAATCAAAATACGACGAAACAAGCCAAGCCGAGAACGCATTCATGAAAACTGTCGTCCGTACCGACGAGCGCATCCTGTCTTCCGACATCTTCGACCGCGACAGCCGCGTCAAGCGGCCTGACCACGGCAGCTGGGCCGAGCCCGGCAAGAGCATTCCGGTCTATCACCGCTGCGGTGTGCTAGTGGTCGGAGGCGGCCCGTCGGGCACGGCGGCCGCAGCAGCAGCGGCCCGCGCGGGCGCCGATGTGGCGCTGCTGGAGCGCTACAACCACCTGGGAGGCCTGTCGACCGGCGGCCTCGTCATCTGGATCGACCGCATGACCGACTGGGAAGGCAAGCTGGTGATCCGCGGCTTCGCCGAAGAGCTGTTCGACCGACTGCCGGCCGACGCCATCGCCGGCCCCTCGCGTGCAGACTGGGGCTCGCAGGACACCGCCAAGGCCGCACACTGGTCGCAGCGCACTGCCGCCTATCACGGCGTCGTCACCTGGTCGCCCACCATCGACCCCGAGCGGCTGAAGCTGCTCTCGCAAGAGATCGTGCTGGAGCGCAAGGTCAAGCTCATCTACCACTCGTGGGCCGCCATTCCCATCGTGCAGGACGGTGCCGTCAAGGGCGTGGTGTTCGAGAGCAAGGAAGGCCGCATGGCCATCATGGCCGACGTGGTGGTCGACGCCACCGGCGACGGCGACCTGTTCGCCCGCGCCGGTGCCGACTACGTGAACGACATCGAAGAGGCCGACGTGCACCACTGCATGAACACCTCGTGGCTGTTCGGCGGCGTGGACATGAACCGCTGGATCGAGTTCAAGGCCGGCCAGCCCGAGGCCTTCACCGCCTTCATGGCGGGCGGCCGCGAGCAATGCGGCCTGTTCGAGCGGCCTTTCGTCTCGTGGCGCAACGACGTTGCCCTCTTCATGGGGCCGCGCCAGTCGGGCTACTCGGCGCTCGACGTGGACGACCTCACTGCCGTGGAAGTGCGCTCGCACCGCGCCATGGCCGCGCACCTGGACTACTTCCGCGCCCATGCACCGGGCTTCGAGAACGCCTACCTGATGCTGAGCGCGCCGCAGATCGGCGTGCGCCATGCGCGTCGCCTGAGCGGCGTGGGCTCGGTGCTGCGCAGCCAGTGGCCCGACGGTGTGCCGCTGGCCGACGAGATCGGCGTGTCGCCCGCGGTGTCGCCGAAGTTTCCGAACATCTCCATTCCCTACGGCGCGTTGGTGCCGCAGAAGCTCGACGGCCTGCTGGCCTGCGGGCGCCACATCTCGTGCGACCGCAACTCGCACGGCTTCATGCGCGAGATTCCCCAGTGCTGGATCACCGGCCAGGCCGCGGGCGTGGCTGCGGCGCTGGCATCGCGCGGCGGCATCGCGCCGCGCTTCATCGACGTGGGGGCGCTGCAGTCCGAACTGCTGGCCCAGGGCGTGTACCTGCGAGCCGGGGCACCCGGAATTGGGCAGGGCGCGGCGTCGCCTGCAACGGCCGAAGCCGGCGCCTGAGCCATTGACCATGACCCCGGACGCCCTCTCTTCGCGAGCCTCTACATTGGAGAGTCCTGAGAAGAGTCTTGCAAAGGGTCCCTCCATGTCCACTGAAAAAAACGACACCTCCTTTTCCGCAGCCGAGCCGGCCGAACCGGTGGAGGTGCGCGGCGAGCGCTCCGACACCGTGAGCGCGCTGGAGCGCGGCATCTCGGTGCTGCGCTGCTTCAGCGAAGAACGCCCGGTGCTGGGTCATGCAGACATTGCGCGCATCACCGGTATTCCGCGCCCCACCGTCAACCGGCTGGTCGCCACGCTGCTCTCGCTGGGCATGCTCAAGCCCGCGCAGGCGGCCGACCGCTTCATGCTCGGGCCGGGCGTGGTGTCGCTGTCGCGCGTGTTCCTCGGCAGCCTCGACGTGCGCGCCGCAGCCCGGCCCAGCATGCAGGCGATGGCGGAGGAGGTGGGTGCCTCGGTCTACCTTGCGATCCGCGACGGCATGGAGATGGTGCTCATCGAAGCCTGCCGCCCGCGCTCGTCGATGCTCTCGGCGCGGCTCGACGTGGGCTCGCGCGCGCCGCTGGCCAACTCGGCGCTCGGCCGCTCGTACCTTTCAGCATTGCCCGAGGTGCAGCGCAACCAGCTGATCGATTCGATGCGCCTGCTGCGTGGCCCCGAGTGGGACAGCATCGCGCCGAACATGAATCGCGCCATCGGCGAATCGAAGCGGCTGGGCTATTGCCTGTCGCTCGGCGAATTCCACCGCGAGATCAACTCCGTGTCGGTGCCCCTCATCGGGCCTGACGGCGAAGTGATGGCGCTCAACGGCGGCGGCGCTGCCTTCGTCTTCACCGAGGAGCGCCTGCGCAACGAACTCGCACCGCGCCTGCACGACATCGCGCTGAGCATTGCGCGCGATATCGGCGGCCACGTGCCCACACCCTCGCCGGGCTAGCAGGCCCGGCCGGGGTTCACCCCCCACGACACAGAAGAACGGAGACACAGGCCATGCACCTGAGCGATGAAGAAAAAGCCATGTACGACGGGCGCGACGGCCCGGCCGTGCAGAAGGCGATGGACCTGCTGATGCGCTACGGCGAGGCATTGGGCGCCGAGCGGCTGGTCGAGACGCGCAACGTCTGCGCCACCATCACATCGACCACGCCCTTCCAGCGCGACTTCGCGCTCGCCAAGGGCGGCGGCATGGATGCGGTGTTCTCCGAATTCAGCCTCGACAGCCAGGAAACCGTCGAGATCCCGAAGTTCAAGGTCTTCACCAGCCACCTGCAGCTGGGCTTCGACCCCGGCCAGCCCGAGCGCATGGGCGTGAGCGAGGAGATCGTCCAGTTCTACAACAAGAGCGAGCGCCATGCGGCCGGGCTCGGCGCGCAGATCATGAACACCTGCACGCCGTACCAGGTCGGCAACATCCCGACGCGCGGCGAGCACTGCGCGTGGATGGAGTCGTCGGCGGTCGTGTATTGCAATTCGGTGCTGGGCGCGCGCACCAACACCGAAGGCCGCGAGAGCACGGGTGCCGCCATGCTCACCGGCCGTATTCCGTATTGGGGCTACCACCTCGACGAGAACCGCCGCGCCACGCACGTGGTCGAGCTAGACATCGAGGTCGAGTCTGTGCAGGACTGGGGCCTGCTCGGCTACTACATCGGCGAGCACGTGCAGGAGCGCGTGCCGGTGGTGCACAGCAAGAGCGGCATTGGCCGCGTACCCAACCTGCCGCGGCTCAAGCATTTCGGCGCGGCAGCATCTTCATCGGGCGGCGTGGAGATGTATCACATTGCCGGCATCACGCCCGAGGCGCTGACGCTCGAGCAGGCGCTCGGCGGCCGTGCGCCGGTCGAGGTGCTGCGCTACGGCGAGGCCGAGCGCCGCGCCACCTACGAGAAGATCAACGTCACGGGCAAGGACTCGGAAATCCAGTACGTGATGCTGGGCTGCCCGCACTACACGATCGAGCAGATCTGGGAGGCCGCGCAGCTCATCGAGGGCCGCAAGGTGCATCCGAGCTGCGAGCTGTGGATCTTCACGCCGCGCGCCATCAAGTCGCTGGCCGACCGTAACGGCTACACGAAGATCATCGAGGACGCGGGCGGAATCATCATGAGCGACAGCTGCTCCGCCATGAGCCGCGCCGTGCCCAAGGGCACGAAGACGGTGGCGCTCGACTCGGCCAAGCAAGCCCACTACCTGCCCGCCATCCTCGGCGTGCAGGCCTGGTTCGGCAGCACGGCCGAATGCATCGACGCCGCCTGCACCGGCCGCTGGAACGGAGGCTATGCATGAGCGACGCAGTCATGAGCGAACAAACCATCGTCATCCGTGGCCGCAAGGTGGTGGGCGGCGTGGCCGAGGGCGAGGCGCTGGTCACGCGCGACCGCATCTCGGGCTGGGGCGGCATCGATCCGCGCACCGGCACCGTCATCGAGACGCGGCACGAACTGCGCGGCCAGAGCTTCGCGGGCAAGGTGCTGGTGTTTCCGGGGGCCAAGGGCTCGTCGGGCTGGTCGGCGATGTTCCATATGACGCGGCTCATGAACTCGGCGCCGGCAGCATTCCTCTTCAACGAGATGACGACCAAGATGGCGCTGGGCGCCGTGGTCACGCATTCGCCATCGATGACTGACTTCGAACGCGACCCGCTCGAATGCATCGCAACCGGCGACTGGGTGCGCGTGGACGCCGATCGTGGCGTGATCGAGATCACCAAGAAGAACAACACATCCGGAGACCGCTCATGACCCGCCCCCTGCGCAGCAACTTCCCGCGCGGCTCCTACCTGTGGTCGGTGCGCAATGCGCACTGGCGCGCGCTCGGCATTCCGGAAGAGGATTGCGAGAAGCCCAAGATCGCCGTCGTCAACAGTTCGTCGGAACTGGCCGCCTGCTTCAGCCATCTCGACCGCGTGGCGGGGGAGATAAAGGCCGCGATCCGCGCCGCAGGCGGCATTCCTTTCGAGATCCGCACGGCAGCGCCCAGCGACTTCATCACCGGCGCCGGTGCGCGCGGCGCCTACATGCTGGGTGCGCGCGATCTGGTCACCAACGACATCGAGGTGGCAGTCGAAGGCGCACAGCTCGACGGCATGGTGTGCCTCACCTCCTGCGACAAGACGGTGCCGGGCCAGCTCATGGCTGCCGCTCGGCTCAACATTCCGACGCTGCTGGTGCCCTGCGGCTACCAGCCCAGCGGCGAGTACCGCGGCAGGCACATGGACATCGAGGAGGTGTTCATCGGCGCGATGCATGCCGTCACGGGGAACCTGCCTGTGGAAGAACTTGTAGGCATGAGCCGGGAGGCGATCCGCGGGCCCGGCGTGTGTTCGGGCTTGGGCACTGCGAACTCGATGCACATCGTCTGCGAAGCGCTCGGCATGGCCTTGCCCGGCAGTGCGCCGGTGGCAGCGCTGAGCCAGAAGATGATGGCCGACGTGCGCGCAGCCGGCACCCGCATCGTGCAGATGGTGTGGGACGACCTGAAGCCGCGCGACATCCTCTCGCCCGGCGCTTTCGTCAACGCGGTGCGTGCGGTGCTTTCAGTCGGCGGCTCGCTCAACACCGCCAAGCACCTGCAGGCGATAGCGACCGAAGGGGAGTGCGGCGTCGACGTGTACGGCCTCTTCGAAAGCCTCGGCCCCACGACGCCGGTGCTGGCCGGCGTGCGGCCCATCGGCGAGCATTCCATCGAGGCCTTCGAGGCAGCGGGTGGTTGCCGCGCGCTGATGAAGCAGCTCGAACCCTTGCTCGACACCAGCGCGCTGACGGTCACAGGCGGCACGGTGGCAGAGAACCTGCGCAACGCCGAAGTGGCCGACGCCGAAGTGATCCGCCCCATCGACCGCCCGGTCGCACCGCTGCCGGCCATCGTGCTGCTGCGCGGCAACCTCGCGCCCGAGTCTGGCCTCATCAAGACCGGCATCGCAGAGCGCAAGGTGCGGCGCTTCACCGGGCCGGCCGTGTGCTTCTGGACTTCGGATGCGGCCATCGCCGCGCTGAAGAAGGGCGAGATCGTGCCCGGCCAGGTGGTCGTGATGCGCGGCGCCGGCGCCTGCGGCGGCCCGGCCATGGGTGGCGGTGCGTCGCGCGTGGTCTTCGCTGTCGATGGCGCGGGCCTTGGGGACCAGGTCGCACTTCTCACCGACGGGCACCTTTCGGGCCTGGTCTGCAAGGGGCTCGTGGTAGCCGAGGTGTCGCCCGAAGCCGCGCTGGGCGGACCGCTCGGGCTGGTGCGCGACGGCGACGTGATCACCATCGACCTCGACGCCCGCCGCCTCGATATCGCGCTGACCGACGCCGAACTCCAGGCCCGTCGCGCCGACTGGCAGCCGCCGCCGCCGGCCTTCGACACCGGCTGGCTGCAGCAGTACCGGCGCAACGTGAGTCCGCTCTCCAAGGGCGCAGTGCTCGTGCGCACCGAACGCCCCGAGCCCTCGAGCTAGACCTTTTCCACCCCGGCCTTCGCCAACCGGTGCGAACCCCCGTTCGCACCCGGTGGCGCAGCCCTGCGCGCGATTCCAGAGTTTTTCAACCGAAGAGAAGAAGCAGGAGACAAAAAACCATGAAGAGATTTTTGATGTGGTCGGCGCTGGGGCTGGCAAGCAGCGGCGCGGCGCATGCGCAATCCAGCGTCACCGTGTTCGGCGTGGTGGACCTCGGCATCCAGTACACGAGCGGCGCCGGCAGCGGCTCGGTCAAGGCGCTGTCGAACGGCGGGCTCTCGACCAGCCGGCTCGGATTTCGCGGCACCGAAGACCTGGGCGGCGGCCTGCGCGCGGGCTTCTGGCTCGAAGGCAGCCTGAACCCCGACAACGGCACCGGCCGGCCGAGCAACAGCAACAACCAGACGAGCGGCGCGGGCGCGGCAGGGCCCATAACCTTCGACCGCATGTCCTTCGTGAGCCTCTCGTCGGACACGCTGGGCGAAGTGCGGCTGGGCCACGACTTCATTCCCACGCACTACAACAGCATCTACTTCGACCCCTTCAACGCCAACGGCGTGGCGCGCGCGGGCAACCTCACCTTTGCGGGCGCGGGCACCGGGCCGCTGCCCACGGCCATCACCGGCAGCAACACGGTGAGCTACTGGCTGCCGCCCAACATCGGCGGCTTCTACGGCATGGCGATGGTCGGCACCGGCGAGAACGACTCGACTGTCGCGAACCGCGACGACGGCAACTTCGCCGGCGCGCGCTTCGGCTTCGCCTCGGGCGCGTTCGACATCGCTGCGGCCGTCACGCGCTCGCACTTCGACGCCACCACAACCATCGGCAACTACACGCACGCCAACATCGGCGGCTCGTGGGATGCGGGCTTCGCGAAGTTCTTTGCGCTCTACAACAAGGTGACGGTGAAGCTCACGGGCGGCACGGTGCGCAAGAACACCACCGAGATCGGTGCGCACATTCCGGCTTTCGAGGTCGGCCGCATCCGCATCAGCTATGCCTACCTCGACGACCGCAGCGACGAGAGCCTGCGCAACGCCAACGGCATGCCGCGCAACCGCGACGACGCGCGGCAGTTCGGCATCGGCTACGTGCACAACCTCTCCAAGCGCACCGCGCTCTACGGCACCTATGCGCGGTTGATGAACAGCGGGCAGGCCCGCTATGTGGTCAGCGGCGGCGTTGCACCGGGGGCCGGGCAGCGCTCGTCGGGGTGGGAATTCGGTGTGCGGCATCTCTTCTGAACCAAGGAGCCTTTCATGCGACGCAGAACCCTGACCATGGCGGCGCTCCCGGCTCTTGCGGCCGCGATGCTGCCCGGCGCGGCGGCCTGGAGCGCCGACGCGTACCCGAACAAGCCGCTGCGGCTGATCGTCGGCTTCGCGCCCGGCGGCGGCGCCGACGTGCTCACGCGCATCATCGCGGAGGGGCTGTCGAAGCAGCTCGGCCAGCAGGTGATCGTGGAGAACCGGCCCGGCGCCGACGGCGTGCTCGCGGCGCAGGCCACTTCGTCGGCCAAGCCTGATGGCTACACGCTGCTGATGGGCACCAACACCGCGATGGTGGCAGCGCCCACGCTGCGGCCGACGCCGCCCTACGACCCGTTCAAGGCCTTCACGCCGATCAGCTCGGCCGGGCAGTTCTCGATGTTCCTCGTGGTGCCGACGAGCCTGCCGGTGAAGAGCGTGAACGAACTGCTGGCAATGGTCTCGGCCAAGCCGGGCGCCTACAACTCGGCATCGAGCAACAGCGCTTCGGAGCTTGCGATGCTGCAGCTGCTGGGCGACCGCAAGGTGGTCAACGCGCGCTACAAGGGCGACATGCAGGCCATGACCGACCTGTTGGGCGGGCAGATCCAGATGATGTTCACCACCGGCACGCTGGCGCCGGGCTTCGTGAAGGAAGGGCGCATCCGCGCGCTGGTAACGCTGCTGCCGCAGCGCAGCGGCCTGCTGCCCGACGTGCCGACCGGCGGCGAGCTGGGGCTGGGCAAGCTCACCATCACGCCGTGGGCCGGCTTCTTCGGGCCGCCGGGGCTGCCGCAGGCGATTACCGACAAGCTCTCGCTGGAGCTGCAGAACACGCTCAAGCGGCCCGACGTGCATGCGCAGCTGGTGCAGCAGGGCTTCGAGGGCTACGGCATGAGCCCCGCGAAGTTCGCCGAGTTCTTCCGCACGCAGTACGACGCCTTCGGCGCCACCGTGCGGGAGCACAACGTCAAGTTCGAATAGCGGCGGCCTCGCGGCGCCAGAAGGCTGCATCGGGGAAGGTGCCCGCGCCGGCCGCGGCGTTGTCCGCGATGTGCTCGCCGCGGCTGGTGCCGGGAATCGTGCAGGTCACGGCCGGGTGGCTCAGCACGAACTTCAGCAGCACCTGCGCCCAGCTCGTGCAGCCGATCTCGCCGGCCCACGCGGGCAGCGGCTTGTCGCGCAGACGGCGCAGCAGGCCACCGCCGCCGAAGGGCATGTTGACGATCACCGCCACGCCGCGCTCGGCCGCCAGCGGCAGCAGGCGCTGCTCGGCCTCGCGCGCGTCGAGCGAATAGTTGATCTGCAGAAAATCGAGCTTCTCGGCGCGCAGCACGGCCTCGACCTCGTCGTAGGCCGAGGCCGTGTAGTGCGTGATGCCGATGTAGCGCACGCGGCCTTTCTCCTTCCAGCCGCGCAATGTGGCGAGGTGCGTGCGCCAGTCGACGAGGTTGTGCACCTGCATCAGGTCCATGCGCTGCGTGCGCAGCCGCGCGAACGATTGCTCCATCTGCGCAATGCCGGCCTCGCGGCCCGAGGTCCAGACCTTGGTGGCGAGGAAGGCCTTGTCGCGCTGCTTCGCTGCGGTCAGCAGTTCGCCGGTGGTTTCCTCGGAGCGGCCGTACATCGGCGAGCTGTCGATCATCGTGCCGCCGGCCGCGAACAGGGCGTCGAGCACGCCGGGAAGGCGCTTGTATTCCTCGCTGCCGGGGCGCTGATCGAAGCCGATCCAGGTGCCGCAGCCGATCACGGGCAGGGCTTCCTGGGTGGAGGGGATGGGGCGGGTGTTCATGGCGGACTTGCTCTGCGGTTGTGCGGAGGCGGGGAGCGCGGCGCTTGCGCACAGCGCGGCGCCCAGGCGCAGCAGTTCGGCGCGGGTGAGAGGGAAATCCTTCGAGGGCGGCATCGGCGGCCAGTATCCGACGATGGGGCAAAAAAGAGAAAAGCAGCTTTCTTGTTGTGGGCCATGAAATACTGTATAAAAATACAGTTAACAGTCTTCACCATGGGCCTTCCTTTCCTCGACTCCTTTTCCGCTGCCGCAGGCCGTGGCGTCTGGCATGCCGACGAGCTCGGCCTGGCCGACGCACAGGTCGTCGCCACCGGCCACACTGCGCTCGACGCGCAGTTGCCGGGCGGCGGCTGGCCGGTCGGGGCGATGACGGAGCTGCTGCAGGCCGCGCCCGAGGCCCATGTCTGGCGGCTGCTGCTGCCCGCGCTGGCGCAGGCGGTGCAGGCGCGGGGCGGGCCGGTGGTGCTGGTCGGCGCGCCTTATGAGCCTTGCGGACCGTCGCTCGCGGCGCAGGGGCTGCCGGTGGAGGCCCTCATGTGGATCAGGAGCGAGGCCCCGGCCGCCCGGCTGTGGGCCTGCGAGCAGGCACTGCGCTGCGCGGACATCGCCGCCGTCGTGGCCTGGCTGCCGCAGGCGCGTGTGGGTGAGCTGCGGCGGCTGCAACTGGCGGCTGCGCAGCACGAGGTGCTGCTGTTCGTGTGCCGGCCCGAATCGGTCGCGCTGTCGGCCTCGCCGGCGCGGCTGCGCATTCGTGCCGGGCGCTGCGAGGCTGACGCATCGCAGATCGAACTGCACATCCTCAAGCGCCGCGGCCCGCCGCTGGCCACGCCGGTGATGCTGCCGGCGCGCAACGAACGCATGACCGCATTGCTGGCCGCCGCCCGGCTGCGCCGCAAGCTGCGTCTGCAGCAACTGGGCACGGTGCCGGCCGGCGAGTCGGCAACCTCGGCGACCGTGGTGCGCATCGACGCGTGGAAAGGAGGCCCGGATGCACTGGATAGCCTTGCGGTGGTCGCTTGACGCCGACACGCCCGATGCTCCTGTCTTGCCCACGCCCGAAGCGCTGGGCTGGTGGGCGCTGCAGTACACGCCCCACGTGGCCTGGCAAGACGAGGCACTGATGCTCGAAGTCTCCGCCTGCGAGCGCCTGTGGGGCGGGCGGTTGCAGCTGATGCGCCAGTTGCTTGCCGACAACCCCGCGCCCGACGTTCGCATGCAGGGTGCGCAGGGCGCCACGAGCCTGATCGCGCTGGCCCGGCTGCGCCTGTTCGTGCGACAGGAAAAGCGGCCGCAGGAGGTGCCGGCCGGACTGCCTCTCGACACTCTGAGCGCCGCGCGCGAACACCTCGACCTGCTTGCGCGCCTGGGTTGCCGCACTTGGGGCGAGGTGGCGGCGCTTCCGCGCGGCGGCCTCACGCGGCGCTTCGGCGCAGGGCTGCGCGAGGCGCTCGACGCCGCATGGGGCCTGCGCCCCGAAAGCCATGCCTGGCTCACGCTGCCCGACGTGTTCGAGCAGAAGCTGGAGCTGCCCGCGCTGGCCGAGACCGCGCCCGAACTCATGTGGTCGGCCAACCGGCTACTGTCGGCCCTGCAGATCTGGCTGCGTGCCCGCCAGCGTGGTGCGCGCGCGCTCGAACTGGAGTGGACGCTCGATCTCAAGCGCTTCAATGGCGTGAACCTGCCGCCGCACCAGCAGGTCACCGTGCGCACGGCCGAGCCCACGCAGGACATGGCGCACCTGCGCCGCCTGCTGTCCGAAAAACTGGCCCTCACCACGCTGGCCGCGCCCGCGAGCTGGCTCAGGCTGCGCACGCTCGAAACCGATCCGTGGGCTGGCGCCAGCACCAGCTTTCTGCCGGAAGACAACCGCAAGGGCGACAGGCTGCACGAGATGGTCGAGCGGCTCAGCGTGCGGCTCGGAGCGCAGCAGGTGGTGGTGCCGTCGGCGCAGGCCGACCACCGGCCCGAACGCAAGCAGGCATGGCGGCCCGCGCTGCAGAAAGAAAAGGAAAAGGCGCCCGGTGACAAGGTCCGCAAGGAAGCAAAGGCCGCCAAGGCCGCGGCGTCGCAGCCCGACGCCATCTACCCGCCGTGGCTGCTGCCCGAGCCGCTGCTGCTCGAAATGGACGGCGAGCGCCCGTGCTATCGCGGCCCGCTGAGCAGGCTGATCGGGCCGCAGCGTGTCGAGACGGGCTGGTGGGGCGACAAGGAAGACGGCGGCCAGCCCGCGATGCGCGACTACTACGTCGCGGAAAGCCCCGAGGCCGGGCTGGTGTGGATCTTTCGCGAGCGGCCCGCCGCGCGCTTTTCTTCCGGTGAGGTGCGCTGGTATCTGCAGGGCTTCTATGCCTGACCTGAGCGGCAAGCAACTGCGCGGGCGCAACTCGGCCAAGGTGCATGCGCTGCCGTTGCCGCTGCGCAAAAAAGCCGCGCCGACGCTGCCGGACTATGCCGAGCTGCATTGCCTGACCAACTTCAGCTTCCAGCGGGGCGCTTCGACGCCGGAGCAGATGGTGGAGCGGGCCTACCAGCTCGGCTATATCGCGCTCGCCATTACCGACGAATGCTCGGTGGCGGGCATCGTGCGGGCCCATGTGGCCCTGCGCAACCTTCCGGCGAAGCTGGCCGAGCACGAGCGCGAGCATCCCGACGAGCCGGAGATCCCGCGTAACTCCGCTTTCCGCCTGCTGTTCGGCAGCGAGTTCCAGTTCGAGCGCTTCAAGCTCGCGGTGATCGCAAACGACACCGAGGGCTGGGGCAACCTGTGCGAGTTCATCACCGCCGCGCGCAACACCGAACTGCCCAAGGGCGAGTACCGCGTGAGCTGGGAAGACAGCGACGTGGCCTCGCTGCAGCACTGCCAGGTTCTTTTCGTACCGCATCGCAACCCCGGCGGTGCGATGGATGTTGCGACGCTGCACGAAGACCTGATGGCCGCCAAGGCGCTGTACGGCGAAAACCTCTGGCTGGCCGTGGAGCTGTTCAACGAACTCGACGACGACCTCTGGTTCGTCACGCTGATGCAGGCGGGCGAGGAAACAGGCGTGCCGCTCGTGGCCGCCGGTGACGTGCGCATGGACGTGCGCTCGCAGAAGCCGTTGCACGACGTGCTGACGGCGGTGCGCGAAGGCAAGACGGTGGCCGAATGCGGCTTTGCGCTGCAGTCGAATGCCGAGCGGCATCTGCGGCCGCGCATGCGACTGGCGGAACTTTATTTTCAGGAGATGCTGACGAACACGCTGGTGGTGGCCGGGCGATGCAGCTTCGATCCGGAAGTGATCCGGGAGAACTACAAGTACCCGCTTGAGAGCGTGGGAAACCACGAGACGCCGGCGCAGACGCTGGTGCGCAAGACGTGGGAAGGGGCGCAGGTTCGCTATCCACAGGGCGTGCCCGACGTGGTACGGACTCAAGTGCAGAAAGAGCTCGATCTCATCCTCGAACTCGAATACGAGATGTTCTTTCTCACGGTGGAAGACATCGTGCGCTTCGCCCGCTCGCAGAGCATCCTTTGCCAGGGGCGCGGATCGTCGGCCAATTCGGCGGTCTGCTATTGCCTGGGCATCACCGCGATCAACCCTGAAAAGGCCCATCTGCTGTTCGAGCGCTTCCTGAGCCGCCATCGCCGCGAGCCGCCCGACATCGACGTTGACTTCGAGCACCAGCGGCGCGAGGAAGTCATTCAGTACATCTACGACAAATACGGCCGCGACCGTGCCGCCATCGCCGCTGTCGTCATCTGCTATCGCGCACGCAGCGCGTTGCGCGACGTGGGCAAGGCCATCGGCATCGACGAGCGGCTGATCGACGAGTTCGCGAAAGACCACTACTGGTTCGACGAGACAGTGCTCGGCGAGCAACTGCGCCAGGCTTCGGCGCGCGTCGGTGTCGAGGAGGACGAACTCAAGCTGATGCACTGGATCGAGATGACGCAGCGGCTCAAGGGCTTTCCGCGCCACCTGAGCCAGCACGTGGGCGGCTTCGTGCTCACGCACACGAAGCTCACGCGGCTGGTACCGGTCGAGAAGGCGTCGATGAAAGACCGCTCCGTCATCCAGTGGGAGAAGGACGATCTCGAAGCGATGGGCATGCTCAAGGTCGATGTGCTCGCGCTCGGCATGCTCAGCGCGATCCGCCGGGGGCTCGCTCACATGAATCGCTGGCGGGGCTCGATGCTGGAGATGCACCAGATACCGAGCGACGACCAGAAGGTGTTCGACATGATCTGCGACGCCGACACCATCGGCGTGTTCCAGATCGAGAGCCGGGCGCAGATGTCGATGCTGCCGCGCCTGAAACCTCGCACGTACGAAGACCTGGTGATCGAGGTTGCCATCGTGCGGCCCGGGCCTATACAGGGCGGCATGGTGCATCCGTATCTCAAGCAGCGGGAGCGCAAGCGCAACAACCTGCCTATCCACTATGAGAAGGAAGAGCTGCGCCCTGCGTTGGAGCGAACGCTGGGCATTCCGATCTTCCAGGAGCAGGTGATGCAGATCGCCATGATCGCGGCCAAGTTCACAGCCGACGAGGCTGATCAACTGCGGCGTGCCATGGCGGCATGGAAGCGAAAGGGCGGTCTCGGAAAGTTCCACGACAAGCTCGTGAATGGCATGACCGACAACGGCTACAAGGCCAGCTTTGCCGAAGCCATCTTCAAGCAGGTCATGGGCTTCGGCGACTACGGCTTCCCCGAAAGCCACGCCGCCAGCTTTGCGCTGCTGGTAACGGTGAGCAGCTGGCTCAAGAACTACGAGCCGGCCTGCTTCCTCGCCGCGTTGCTCGATTCGCAGCCGATGGGCTTCTACAGCCCGTCGCAGCTCGTTCAGGACGCACGTCGCCATGGCGTCGAGGTGCGCCCGGTCGACGTCACGCGCAGCGAACTCGACACCACGCTCGAAGCTCGCGACCCCGATGCGCTGCGTTCTCCGGGCATCGATCCACGCTACATCGACCGCCTCGGCAACGAGAACCAGCCCGCGGTGCGGCTGGGCCTGAACCGCATATCGAGCCTCAGCAAGGGTGGCGCCGAGCGCCTGCTCAAAGCACGCGACCAATCGCCCTTCACGAGCACCGAAGACCTTGCCCTGCGCGCCGAACTCGACGGCAAGGACATGGCCGCGCTGGCCGCCGCCGATGCGCTGATGTCGCTCTCGGGCCATCGGCGCCAGCAGGTGTGGGACGCCACCGCGCAGCACCGGTCGCCGGCTCTGCTGCGGGGCGTGCCGATCAACGAGCAGGCGCTGCTGCTGCCGGCCGCGCCCGAGGGGGAGGAGATCGTCGGCGACTACGCGGCGCTCGGCCTCACGCTGCGCCGCCATCCGCTCGCGCTGCTGCGCCCGCGCCTTGCGCGCATGAAGCTCATGAGCGCGGCCGAACTGCGTTCGCTGCCCAGCGGGCAGACCGCGCGCGCCTGCGGCATCGTCAAGGGACGGCAGCGCCCACAGACCGCCAACGGCACCATCTTCGTCACGCTGGAGGACGAGACGGGCAACGTCAACGTCATCGTCTGGAGCCATGTCATCGAGGCCTGGCGCGAGCCGCTGCTCAAGTCGCACCTGCTCGCAGTGCAGGGCACGTGGCAGCGCGACGACGACAGCGGCGGCAAGGTGCAGCACCTGATCGCCACGGGCTTCAGGGACCTGACGCCGCTCATGGGCCGGCTCGCGCAGAGCAATACGAGCCGCGACTTTCATTGACGCGGGAAGGGAACGACCGAATGCAACCGATCGTTCCATGCCTCGCGCCTTCCTCCGCTTTTCGCTAACCTGTTTCCGCCATGTCCGCACTTGCCGTTCTCGCCCCCATCGTCGCCACGCCCATCGGTCCGCCGCCTCCTGCGCCCGACGTGCCCGTGCCACCACCGCCGCCGCCCATGCCACCGCCGGAGGGCGATCCGCCACCAGTCGTGCCGCCTGTGACAGATCCCGGCTTTCCGCCGCCGGTGGTGGAGCCTCCACCTATGCAGAAGGCCGGGACGGCGGTGCCGTTCGGCAAGCCGCATGCGCGGCGCCTGCGCGAGATCTACCGTTCGGCCGGCTGGCCGTGCTGCGACACCGTCGAAGTCGAACTGCTCGCCGGCGGCTATCTGGAGCGCGTGCGCACGGTGCACGGCCACGAGACGCTGCGCGTGACCGACTCCGGCATTGCGCGCATCGCCACCACGCTCACCATCAACCGCGCCGCGCTGTCGCCGCACGAAGCCCTGGTGGAGCGCGTGGCGCGCGAGATGACGCGCGGCGGCCGCATCGCATGGCGCGGCCTGGGCCTGCGCGCCCGACTGCCGCCGCTGGAAGAGGGCGGCAAGCCGCGCTGGTGCGTTGCGCGGCCCGATGTGTTCTCCATCCGCAATACCAGCGTGGAGGCTTACGCGCACCCCATCGTGCACGAGGTGAAGGTGAGCCGCGCCGACCTGCTGGGCGACCTGCGCAAGCCCGACAAGCGCGCGGCGTACCTCGACCTGGGCGGCGAGTGCTGGTACGTGCTGGGCAACGACGCGAAGGGCCGCTGCATCGCCAAACCAGAAGAAGTGCCGGCCGAATGCGGCGTGATGGTGCTGGAGGGCGAACGCCTCGTGGTCGCGCGAGCGGCCGTGCATCGCGCGTTCGATCGCATTCCGTTCGCGGTGTGGCTCGCGCTGGCCAAGGCGCAGCCGATTGCCGGATTCGAGGACGACGTGCAGGACATGCTGATCTGACGACCTCGGGCCGGGTCAGGTGATGTCGTCGTAGCTCCGGTGCGCGATGGCGACGACGTCACCGGGCAGGAACTGGCTCTGCATCTGGCGCAGGCCTTCTTCGCGGTCTTCAGCACTGGCCGTGGCGTCGAACATCTGGTCGCAGAACTCGAGCACGTCTTTTGCGATGCGTTCGTAGCGGTAGTAGGCGAGGGGGACGAGGTCGATGTCTTTAAGTCCGTAGCCTTCGTAGAACAGCGCTTCTTCCTGCGGCTGGTTCCATACGTGGCCGACGCCACCGCCGATGAACATCAGGTCGCGCTCTTTCGGGGCGAAGATGAGCGTGTCCCAGTCGACGATGGAAATGCGGTCGTTGTCGCCGACGAGGACATTGCCCGCGTGGAGATCGGAGTGGCACAGCACCAGCTGCGGCGGGCGTTCGAGCAGGATGGAGGCGAGCTGTTCGCTGCGATAGACGACGGTGTCGATCTCTTCCGCATGCTCCTCCCAGAAGGCGAGGAAGCGCTTGACGATGTCGTCGCCCTTCACGCCGTTGATGAACCGGCGCTGGTAGCGGCGGACGCCTTCACGCCAGTGGTGGGCGTAGTGCTCTTTGGGAAGACCGGCCGACAGCGCTTCGGGCAGCTCGGTGCGATGGATCGCGCCCAATGCGGCGCCGAGCGTGGTCCATTGGCGGTTCGTCAATGCGCGCTCGAAACCGTTCTTGCCGTCGAAGAAGGGATAGAGCGCCCAGTCGAAGCCGTGGCCTTGCGTGCTCAACTGCTGACTCGTTGTGGGCAGCGGCGACATCACGGCTTCGATGCCTTTGTCGTGGTGAAGGAAGGCAGGGACCGCGACGACCGGCTGGTCGAAATCGCCTCTGCGCAGCTTGAGGAAGTACGCGGCGCCGTCACTCGCATTGATGCGAAAGACGGCGGAGTTCACATCCGCGCCGAGGGGCAGGAATTCGATGCGGGCGTCGTGCAGGCCATAGGCATCGGCGAGGTATTGCGCGACGGTTTCGCGCGACAGGTCGGGGGGCGTCAGCATGCGGCCACTTTAGCGCCGGACGAATGCCGCACCTCAGTGCAGAGGATAGGAGCCGAGGGGTTCGTGACGAAACGGATACGTGAAGTGCGAGCGGACCAGTCGGAACTCTGTTGCCGTCCAGCGGATGGGCTTCAGGGAAGTGGGCCTTGCTGCGCGTTCGGCGTCCCGTGCGATCGTGACGTGCGGCGTCCATCCGCGGACATGGACATCGAGGGAAAAGCCGGCTCGCACCAGCGCACGACTGATGTCGTACTGAAGGCGCCGCAAATCTTCATGCTCCGACGGTTGCACTACCGAGGCGTCGTTCGACCATGTGCAGGAGCGGTCGAGCGTGAGTTGCAGTGGCTGCATCGACACTTCGGAGAGCGCGGCGCGCAGACGTTGCTCGGCGTTGCCTTGCTGATCGGGGAGGTACTGGAGCGTCAGGTGCAGGCGGTCTACGGGCGGAAAGGAGCAGCCTCTGGGCCACCACCAGTTCTTGCGGTGCGCCTCTATTTCAGCTTGCACTTCCCTGGCGGGAAAGAGTCCGACGAGAAGCTTATTGGACTCGGCCATCGGGCGCTTCTTCAGGATCCAGGCGGCCACCAGCTCTCGGCCGTCGTGCGGATGACGCGCGCTGCCTGCACGCGAATGTCTCCCTTGTCGCGGGTCACCTTGAAGGGCCAGGTCGAGATCCGGCCTGTGTGGGAGCGGGGCTGCAACTGGTGCAGTCTGGAGAAAAAAAGAACCTGCGCAGTGGGCGCAGGCGGATTGGCGGTAGTCATCGGCGTCGCCTTGAAGTTGTTCTTGGAGACGACGAATTTTAGAGAAATACTGTATTTATGTACAGTATTTTCAGGGTCGAGCAGGCGTGCCCAGCAGAGCATCCAGGTCGACCGCCGCTGCCATCGCCCTGTAACCCGCATCGCCCGGATGCAAGTGGTCGCCCGAGTCCATCGCCGCCTTCAGCCGCGAGGGCCGGGCCGGGTCGCGCAACACCGCGTCGAAGTCGACCACGGCGTCGAACGCGCCGCCTTCGCGGATCCAGCGGTTCACGGCCTGGCGCACCTTGTCCTTCTCAGGCGAGTAGTGGCCTTCGAGCGGTGTGCCCTCCAGCGCGCGTTCGGTCGGCGCGATGGTGCCGGCCATGATGCGCACGTTGTGGGCATGGGCCAGCTCCGCCAGCTGCCGCAGGCCCTGGATGACGGCTTCCGCGCGCACGGCGGGTTCGTTTGGTGCGAACGGGCCGCCGGGCCAGCCGATGTCGTTGGTGCCCAGCAGCACGATCATGGCGCGCACGCCCGGCTGGGCGAACACATCGCGGCCCGCGCGTTCCAGGCCGGCGTGGCCCATGCCGTCCTTCAACAGGCGGCCGCCGGAGATGCCAGCGTTCAGCACAGCGACATTGCGTCCCACCAGCCGCTCGGCCAGCGCGTCGGGCCAGCGGGTATTGGCGCTGGGCGTGGAACCGTTGCCGTCGGTCAGCGAATCGCCGAGGGTGGCGACGGTGGTTGGTGGCTGGGGTGTCTCGACGATCAGGCCGCTGACGTAGACACGGGTGCTCCATTGCGTTGCCGCTGCCGGCAGGCGCGCGGCGCCGGTCAGGTCGCCATCGGCCACGTAGGCGGTCTGGCGCGCATCGAAGTGAAAGCCCGCGGGCTGGCTGGGCCGCGGCAGATAGAGCGACACCGCAACCTTGCCGAGAGCGGGCATGGCGATGTCCACTGGGTCGCTGACCAGCCGTGCGCCGGGCGGGATGGTGACGTCGGCCTGCTCGCCGAAGCGCAACGGCCGGTCGCTGCCCTCGACCACCGCGGAGCCTTCGGCATGCCGGGCCACGCGCGCTGCGCCGATGTACAGCGGCGCCACTCCACCTTCGTTGCTGATCACCACGCGCAGCCGCGACCCGCCGATGCTCAGCCGCGCCACCTGGCGCACGGTCTGCCGGTTGAACTGGAAGGGCAGGCCGGTGGGCAGCACGAAGTCGCCGTTCCATATGGGTTGCGTGCTGGCCATCCAGCTGGGGCTCCAGTAGGCCGCCGGTTCTGCTGTTGAAGTTGCGGCTGTGGCGGCCAGGGTGAGCGCGAGGGCGCCGTGGCGCAGGATCGATGCGAGTGTCGATGTGGTCATGAGAAGAGGTCCTTGGATGAAAGCTGAAGCAAGGCCCTGACTTTCTTTCATGCGTATCCGGATGGGTAGACGGCAGAATGGCATCCAGACCATTCCAAATACGAATACGCCATGGACACCCTGCGCGCCCTCGAAGCCTTCGTGCACAGCGTGGAGCTGGGCAGCCTGTCAGGTGCGGCCCGCGCGCTCGACACCACGCAGCCCACCGTCAGCAAGCTGGTCGCGGGGCTGGAGCGTTCGCTCGGCGTGCGCCTGCTGCGGCGCACCGCAGCAGGCCTGAGCCTGACCGAGGAAGGCCAGCGCTTTCACGAGCGCGCGCGGCGCATGCTGGAGGACTACGGCGACGCGGTGTCCGACGTGCGCGAAGGCATCCAGCAGCCGCGCGGCCTGCTGCGCATGAGCGCGCCGGTGACCATGGGCCAGCGGCATCTCAACGCGATGGCGGTGGAGTTCCTGGGCCTGTACCCGGACATTGAGCTGGAGCTGGTGCTCGACGACCGCTTCGTCGATCCGCTGGAGGAGCGCATCGACGTTTCGCTGCGCGTCGGCGGCGCCTTGCCGCCCGACTTGGTCGCTCGCCACCTGGGCACGTGGCCGCGCGTGCTGGTCGCTTCACCGGACTACATCGCGGCACGCGGCAAGCCGCGCAAGCCTCAGGACCTGCTGGCGCACGACTACCTGCGCTATGCGGCGGGCGACGACGGCGTGCTGCTTCAAGGCCCCGATGGCCCCGTCACCGTGCCGGTGCGCAGCCGCTATCGGGTGAACAACGCGGTGGCTCTGCTCGACAGCGTGCTCGGCGGCGCCGGCATCTCGTTGCAGCCCACCTGGATGGTGGCCGACCTGCTCGAACAAGGCCGGCTGGTGCGCCTGCTCGGCCGCCACACCGGCCCGGCGCAGGAGGTGCACCTGCTGTATGCCCCGCGCCGCCACCAGCCGCTGCGCGTGCGCGTGCTGGTGGACTTCCTGGCCGAGCGGGTGGCGAAGCTGCCGGGCGCCTCCCGCCCGGTTACGCGCTAGTTCAGCGGCAGCCGCAAGAAGGTGCCCCGCAGCGCCTCCTGGCCCGCGCCCGGCTTGCTCCAGTCGCACACGCCGCTCGGGAAGATGGTCTGCAGGCGCGCCAGATCGGCGCCTGCAATGGTCACCGAGTAGTCAGCCGCATTCACCGGCTTCAGCTGGCACTTGAGCACGTCGTTCACCAGCGGCGTACCGGCAACGAGGCGCGGCGTGCTGAAGCGCGGGTACACCACGTTGCAGCTGGCCGCCGGATTGGTCGACGCAGCTTCGTCGATGCGCGTGCCGCTCGCGTCCCAGCAGGCATCGTTCGCGCCAGCGGGCTTGTTGCGCACGACCTTGTCGATGGACGGTGCAGCCGTGTCGGCAGCCATGTTGTCCAGCCACTTGTTGATGAGGTCGAGCGAGGCCGACATGTAGTCGACGGGCGACTTCGATCCCAGCGTCCAGATGATCTGGTTGTCGCTGCGGCCGTTGGCGCGCTGCAGGCGGGCCCGGATGATCAGGTCCTGCATCGTGTCGTGGATGTCGCCCACCGCATCGGCGTTGCCGCGCTGCGTGATGATCGGAATGTTCGCAAGGCCCGGCCCCTTGAAGCTGTTCTTGAAGCCGCCCGCGTAGGTGAGCTTCAGCGCATCGGGGTCTGCCACGGAGCGCGCGGCCTGCGTGTTGCCGTCGCCGTCGTAGCCGCCGACCTTCTCGTTGAGGTCGAGGAACTCCGTCACCGAGATCGCGCCGCTGTTCAGCGCGGCCAGGCCGTACTGCACGCCGACGTTGTCGATGGGGCGACGCGCCTCCTGCGTGCCGGCGCGCTTGCCGAGCAGGTTCACGTTGGTCTGGAACAGGTCGCAGCGGATGCCGTTGGGGTTGGTCGTGCGGTTGAACACGTTCGACACGTTGGCCGGTTCGAGAAAGCCGCAGCCCACGGCGTTGTCGGACTTGATGATGCTCGCGAAGGACAGGTCCCAGCTCGTGCAGGTGTTGGTGTTGAAGCCGTTCACCGCGTTTTGCTTGGCCGTGGTCCAGGTGGTGGTGTCGAGCTTGTAGACGTTGTTGAGCAGCCGGCACTCCATCACCTCGGGCATCAGCGTCTCGGGGAAGGACACGATGGGCTGGATGCCGTCGAGCAGGCCTGGGTAAAGCTGCGCGATCAGGTACTGCTGGATGGCGCCGCCCGAGCCGCCGAAGCCGACCGTCCACTTGGGCACGGCGCCGAATTCTTCGATGACGTGCTCCTTCAGCATCATCAGCGTCTCGCCCTGCAGGTGCGGGTTGGCGTGCTGGTTGTTCCAAAGCTCGGTCGAGTTCATGAAGGCGAAGCCGCGCGACAGTTGGATATGGCCCACATCGCCGAGGATCGTCTCGATGGGATGCACGCCCTGGTTGTACTGGGCGGAGCCGCAGCAGTCGAAGTACACGACGAGCTTCTTGTTCCAGCCCGCGCCGGGCTTCCAGGTGGCGGGTGCGTCCTTGGTTGGGTTGTCGAGCACCGCGAGCCGGTACACGCCGCGGTTGATGGTGCCCGACTCCACACGCACGATGTAGGGCACGGTGTTGCCGTCGTTGGTGGTGGTGGTCGCGAGGTCAGCGGGGCGCGTGCCCGTGGGGTCTGAAAGCGGTTTGAAAGTATTGGAGGTGCTGCGGTAGTACCAGACCACCTGCGTCGCGGCCGAGCAGTCGGCGTCGAGCGGCGAACCCAGGCCGTTCTGCACCGTGCGGCATTCATAGGGCGAGATGTGCGGGCCCGACAGGATGGGCCCGGTGATGGGGTAGTTGACCAGCTTCGTCTCAGTGCGCTGCGCGGTGTTGTCGGCGTTGCTGACCACCAGCGTATTGGTACTGCCCGTGGTGCTGGAAGCGTCCGTCGTGAGCCCGGTGACGAGGCCGCGCAGCACGCGGGCCGTGCTGTCGGCCACCGGCACCTGCGAACTCACGTCCTTGCCGTTCAGGCTCACGCGCACCTTGTCGAGCGCCACGCCAACTGGCGCGGTGATTTCGATCAGCGAGTCGCCGCCGCTGACCATGTCGGGCGACGACGAGAGCGTCTTCACCTGGAACGCGGCCGGCGTCTGCGTCGCGGGCGGCGGGCTGGCGCCGGGAATAAACGAAAACCCCGATCCGCCGTCGGAGCCTCCGCCGCATCCCGCGACGAGCAGAGCTCCTGCCATAGCGAGACCCGCGGCAAGGGCGCGGGGCCGGCGCGGCCACGGAAAAACCCGCTTGTGCGGGCGACGGGGTGTAGCGAACATGGACGTCTCCTGTGTTGTATGTCTTGAAAGAATACGAATGGACGTTCCGGGGCGCGGTCGTTGCGACGACACATGACGCGCGAATTGCTACAGGTAATCCCTGATTCACCCAGCGAGTCTTTTTCTTCTTCCTCCGCTGCGCAGGTGCTGGAAGAGACGGTGCGGCGTTCCAAATGGGCGTCGGCCCTGTCGCCGGCTGACCTCGAACATGTGCTCGGCAGCATGCAGGAACGGCAGTTCGCGCGCGGCGGCTGCATTGCGCGCGCCGGCGAGCCGGTCGAGCACTGGATGGCGCTGATCGACGGCTTCGCAAAGATGTCGGTCGCATCCGAAGACGGACGGGTCTCGACGCTCACGGGCGTGTCGGCCGGCGTGTGGTTCGGCGAAGGCTCGTTGTTCAAGCACGAGGCGCGCCGCTACGACGTGTTCGCGCTGCGGCCCACGCGCGTGGCGCTGATGCCCCGGCGCACCTTCGAATGGCTGCGCGGCACCAGCGTGCCGTTCAACCACTATCTGCAGGAACTGCTCAACGCGCGGCTCAGCCTCTTCATCGGCGCGCTGGAGCATGAGCGCCTGCTCGACACCGACGCGCGGGTCGCGAACTGCCTGGCGAGCCTGTTCAATCCTGATCTGTATCCCGATGCGCCGCGCTTCCTGGAGGTGGGGCAGACGGAGATCGGACTGCTCGCGAACGTGTCGAGGCAGCGCGTGAATGTTGCGCTGCAGCGCTTTCAGGCGCTGGGACTCATCCGCCTCGAAAAGCGCGGGCTGACGGTGCTCGATCTTGGCGGCTTGCGCGGCTACAAGGCAGAAGGCGTCTTGCCGCTGCGCCCGTCAGGTGCTGCGTAGCTGGCGCGTGCCGACTGGCGTGTCGGGGCCGGTGCGCACATTGCGTTCGATGAACTCGCGCGCAATGGCTTCCACGTTGGCCGGCGCCGGCGCGTTGAAGGACATGCGGTACTTCAGCAGCTTGCCGTTGCGCACCGCGAGGTATGTGAACGAGTCGTAGGCCTTGGCGTCCTTTGCATGCACGAGGCGGAACGAGACCGTGCGGAAGGTCAGCCCTTCGATGCGCACGTCGCGTGTGGGGCCGATCCTGGCGCTTGCGTACATGCCCTGGGCGGTGGCGCGCTGCACCTCGGCGATGGTGCTCTTGAAGTGCTCGTCGAATTGCGGGTCGTCCACGCCTGGTTGCCAGGCGCGCTTCATGTCGTACACGTAGACATCGATCCAGCCGACGCTGCTCTCGAAGCGGTGACTGTTGCCGAGGCCCGCATTCAGTGCCTCGTAAGACTTGGAGTTGATGTAGCGCCACTGCACGCCCGTGGGCGGGGCCGGTGCCGACTCGGCGGCGGGCGGCGTTGCTGCCGTTGTTCCTGCGGCCGGCGCCGTGTTCGGTGCGCTCGCGCAGGCGCAGAGCAGGGCGCAGAGAAGCAGGGCGAACAGCAGTTTCATGGGCTGGTCCTGGAGTCGAGGGGAAAGAACGGGCAGGTCAGTCGAGGCGGATCTCGAAGTAGGCCTCGTCGGCTTCGCCGAGTGCGCGAAAGCCGGCAGTCTTGGCGGTTTCGTAGGCCTTGGCCCAGGTGGCGGCCAGCGCAAGTTCGTCCTTGCTGAGTTCGTCGGCGCTGGACTCGCTGGCGTTCTCGAATGCCTTCAGCGCGGCTTCGACGCTCTCGCCCAGCAGCTTGTCGAGTTCGCGGCGGAAGCGCGACTCCGCAGTGGCGATGACGTCGGCCGGGGCGTCGGGGAAATCGACCAGTTTCACGGTGTAGCTCATGGGCCGGATGCTACGTGATCGCAAAGGCCGTATGGAGGCACCTTTGCCACAGCGCCCCGACCGTTTCGACACGGTCTTGCTGGTGCCGGGAGCAGTACGGCAGGTGCCTGAAGGAAGACACGCAGGAATTCGCGGGAGCTGTTGGAGCGGGTGAAGGGAATCGAACCCTCGTATGAAGCTTGGGAAGCTGCCGTTCTACCATTGAACTACACCCGCATCTGGCAAGTCGCCGACTGCATGCCTGCGAGCGACGACAGGCGGGAGTATAGATGCATGTCCTTCGACCCAGGAGCCTCAACCGAGCATGAAACTCAAGCCCACTCACCTCGCCCTTCATTTGTTCTTCGCCGCGGCAGCAAGCTCGGCCGCAGCCGGAACAATCGCATGCGTGCCAGCTCACAACAGCGCAGGGCCGGCGCCCTGGATCCGCAGGATCTCGATCGACGAGCACTCTCGCACCGTCAACATGGACATCGTGCGCCAGAGGACCAAAGACACGGAGACCATGGGCAAGATGCGGGCCGAGTTGCTGAGCATGGACGAGACCCAGGGCGGCGAGCCGGTCTACGTCTTCAATGCCATTCCTGCCGCGGGCGATGAAGTCACGAACCTTTTCAAGCTGTTCAAGGCGGGGGAGTGGCGTCTGATAAGTGCCGGGGTGACGTTCGTGGGCAAGGTGCCGGTGCTGCGGGCGGTCGATCCGGGCACGGTCTTCAATTGCAAGCGGTCGGATATGGGGTAGTCCGGCAGCAGCCGACGGCGCTCAGAAATTTTTTTCGCGCACTGCCTCTTTCGCAGGCATCGCGTCGCAGGCCACGCCAGGCAAGGCTTTCGAGCGATGCGCACACAGTTTTCCACAACGTTGTCCCCGTCAAGAAGGAACAACGTGTCATGGCCGTGTGGTATGGGCAAGTCAAGGGAAAAATGGGTAGCCCGAGGGTAGGCGCGCGCCGACAGACTTGAAGGCGGGCGCGGAGGAACATGACTCCACCGCACCCTTGCGGAAAGGAGCGTGAAATGACGTTCGACTTCTTGTTTCGCCCGAATCACACCGCGTACCTCCGGCGCGCGGCGGCACTTCTTGAAGAGGCGCAAATGGCGCGCATCGAGCATCAGGCGGCGGCAGAGCATCACAGCGCCCTGGCCCGGATGTATGCCGAACGGGTCAGGCGCCTCGAGAACGAGCTCTATCGCCAGCCGCAGGCGGTGGCGCATGGGCTGGTGGCGGAAGGCACCGCGGAAGACCGGCCGCAGCTGTATTCGCTGGACGGAACCCGCAAGCCGGGGCTGACCTCGGCGAACTGAAAGCAGCGGGGGGCCGGGCGTGGGTTCGGTCTGTGCGGCGTCGCGCCAAAAAAATACCCGCCGAAGCGGGTCCGAGTGACCCTTGTGGGCCGGCTCTAAGCACTGACAGAGAGCTCTTCTTTTATGCGGCCCTGTTGCGTGACAGCATCGGTATGGTCTGTGGTCGCCCCGGACGCCGGTGTCAGCCGGAAACAGGCAGTCGCCGTAGGACACTTATTAAAACGTGAACTATTTGGCAGTTTTGTGCGGTTGGCAGACCGCTGGCGCTCACCTGATCAGACCCATCGATCTGAAGTGTCGGTCCTGTCCGACAAGGCGCCGGGGCATGAGGCCCTAGATTTTGCGGACTCGCTTCGAAGTGCGAGTTCTCTGTGCGTGACAGCACTCAAGAGGTTCAACCCAGCCCTGTGCTGGGTTTTTTTTTGCGGCGCCGGCAACCCGCACATCTATCTATCCAGCCATCCCTCAGCGCAGGAACACGTGCTGCATGAACTGCCTGATCGGGTACTGGATCACCGCCTGCACCTTCGCCGGCAGCTCCAGCGGCCGCATCAGCATCTTGAGCGTGTTGCCGGGGCTCAGGTTCGTGCGGATGGTGCTGTTCATGTCCGCGCTCAGCCGCTCCACGTAGGCCGTGTCGCTGGCGCGGCCGGGCGAGCGCGCCTTCACCACGTGGCGGATCGCGCAGTCGGCGTCCTCGCTCTTGAGTTCGAGCGTGCGGCGGCCGATGGTGCCCATCACGCGGAAGCGGCTCAGCTTTTCCTGCTCGCGATAGCGGCGGAAGAAGCGGTAGAAGTGCTTGTAGTGGTTGACCTCGTCGGTCGCGATGCGGGTGGCCAGGTCTTGCAGCACGGGCTCGTTGGTGCTGCGGGCCATGGCGCGGTAGTAGGTGGCGGTGCCGGTCTCGACCACGCAGCGGGCGGTCATTTCGAGGGCGCGGGTCGGCGCCAGCAGCTCTACCTTGCAGTAGGTCGCGTATTCCTCAAGGAAGCCCTGGTAGGCGGTGTCCCATTCGAACTCAGGCCACACGTGGCGAACGTAGGCGCGCAGGGCCTTGCCGTGCTGCAATTCTTCCTGCTCCCAGTGGTTCGACAGCCAGTCGGTGACTTCGTCGTCGCCCCGGAAGAAGTCGACCAGGTTCTGTGTGTAGAGGTCGGAGCCGCTCTCTATGAAGGAGGCGGACGTCACCAGGTAGAAGAGATTCTCGTCCGGGCGTACCTTGTCGAGCGCGATGCGCGAGAAATCCAGGTCTTCGATCTGCCAGTGTTGTTCCGCCTCTTGGCTTGCCATGCGAACTCCTTGATCTTTTTGTCCGTACAAGTACGGATGGCGCAGACCGTATTTGGTTCTCGTTTTTTGCGCCAAGTCACATATTAGCCGCGGAGTCCGGATCGTGCAGTTTTCCCGGTGCGGCCCGATCCGGGCGCGGGCGCCATGGCCAAACCTATAATCGTTTGTTCAAGCAAATCAAGCAGTTAGGCCGGTTCGCCGCAGTGGGTTCGACAAGAGGGTCGCCATCGCCGCGCCGCCCTCGACAGAAGACGAATCCAAAGATGAGCCAGCCCACATTCACGGTCGCGGACATCCGCAAGACCTTTCTCGATTTCTTCGCCTCCAAGGGCCACACCGTCGTGGCCTCGAGCTCGCTGGTGCCGGGCAACGACCCGACGCTCATGTTCACCAACTCGGGCATGGTCCAGTTCAAGGACGTGTTCCTCGGCGAAGACAAGCGCAACTACGTGCGTGCAGCCTCGGTCCAGGCCTGCCTGCGCGCTGGCGGCAAGCACAACGACCTCGAGAACGTGGGCTACACCGCGCGCCACCACACCTTCTTCGAGATGCTGGGCAACTGGAGCTTCGGCGACTACTTCAAGCGCGAATCGCTCACCTGGGCCTTCGAGCTGCTGACCAAGGTCTACAAGCTGCCGGCCGAGAAGCTCTGGGCCACGGTCTACATCGAGGACGACGAGGCCTACGACATCTGGACCAAGGAAATCGGCCTGCCGCCAGAACGCGTCGTGCGCATCGGCGACAACAAGGGCGGACGCTACATGTCCGACAACTTCTGGATGATGGCCGACACGGGCCCCTGCGGCCCGTGCTCCGAAATCTTCTATGACCACGGCCCCGAGATTCCCGGCGGCCCGCCCGGCAGCCCCGACGAAGACGGCGACCGCTACATCGAGATCTGGAACAACGTGTTCATGCAGTTCGACATGCAGCCCGACGGCTCGGTCAAGAAACTGCCCGCACCCTGCGTCGACACCGGCATGGGCCTGGAGCGCCTGGCCGCGATCCTGCAGCACGTGCACAGCAACTACGAAATCGACATCTTCGACGCGCTCATCAAGGCCGCTGGCCGCGAAACCGGCACGCAAGACCTGGCCAACAACTCGCTCAAGGTGATCGCCGACCACATCCGCGCCACCTCGTTCCTGGTGGCCGATGGCGTGATCCCGTCGAACGAAGGCCGCGGCTATGTGCAGCGCCGCATCATCCGTCGCGCCATTCGCCACGGCTACAAGCTGGGCCAGAAGAAGCCCTTTTTCCACAAGCTCGTGCCCGACCTCGTGAAGCTCATGGGCGACGCATATCCCAAGCTCGTGGCCGACGAAAAGCGCATCATCGACACGCTGAAGGCTGAGGAAGAACGCTTCTTCGAAACGCTGGCCAACGGCATGGAAATCCTCGATGCGGCACTGGCCGGCGACGCCAAGGTGCTGCCGGGCGAAGTGGCCTTCAAGCTGCATGACACCTACGGCTTTCCGCTCGACCTGTCGGCCGACGTATGCCGCGAGCGCGGCGTGAGCGTCGACGAGGCGGGCTTCAACGCCGCCATGGAAAAGCAGAAGGCCGCGGGCCGTGCTGCCGGCAAGTTCAAGATGGACCGCAACGTCGAATACGCCGGCGCGGGCAACACCTTCACCGGCTACGACCACCTGGAGGAAAGCGCCAAGGTCGTCGCGCTGTACTTCGAAGGCGCGGCTGTTCAAGAGCTGAAGGAGGGCCAGAGCGGCATCGTCGTGCTCGACACCACGCCTTTCTATTCGGAGAGCGGCGGCCAGGTCGGCGACCAGGGTGTGCTTATCGCCGAAGGCGTGCAGTTCGGCGTGGAAGACACACAGAAGATCAAGGCCGACGTGTTCGGCCATCACGGCACGCAGACCCAGGGCACGCTGAAGGTCGGCGACGCGGTCAAGGCCGCGGTCGACACCGCCCGCCGCGCCGCCACCATGCGCAACCACTCGGTCACCCACCTGATGCACAAGGCCCTGCGCGAAGTGCTGGGCGATCACGTGCAGCAGAAGGGCTCGCTGGTCGATGCCGACAAGACGCGCTTCGACTTCGCGCACAACGCACCCGTCACGCACGCGCAGATCCTCGAGATCGAGAAGCGCGTCAACGCCGAGATCCTCGCCAACTCCGAGACGCACGCCCGCGTGATGGACATGGAGTCGGCCCAGAAGACCGGCGCGATGATGCTGTTCGGCGAGAAGTACGGCGAGACCGTGCGCGTGCTCGACATCGGCACCAGCCGCGAACTGTGCGGCGGCACCCACGTGGGCCGCACGGGCGACATCGGCCTCTTCAAGATCGTCAGCGAAGGCGGCGTGGCCGCTGGTGTGCGCCGTATCGAAGCCGTCACGGGCGCCAATGCGCTGTCGTACCTGCAGGACCTCGAATCGACCGTGCACAGCGTGGCCGCCACGCTCAAGTCGCCAGCGGCCGAGCTGCAGGGCCGGCTTACGCAGGTGCTGGAACAGGTGAGGGCGCTCGAGCGCGAAGTGGGTGCGCTCAAGGGCAAGCTCGCATCGTCCAAGGGCGACGAACTCGTGTCGCAGGCTGTGGACGTCAAGGGCATCAAGGTGCTGGCCGCCAAGCTCGACGGCGCCGACGCCAAGACGCTGCGCGACACCATGGACAAGCTGAAGGACAAGCTCAAGACCGCCGCCATCGTGCTGGCCGCAGTCGACGGCGACAAGGTGCAGATCGCAGCCGGCGTCACGGCCGACAGCGTGGGCAAGGTCAAGGCCGGCGAGCTGGTCAACTTCGTGGCCCAGCAGGTCGGTGGCAAGGGCGGCGGCAAGGCCGACATGGCCATGGCCGGCGGCACCAATGCGGCGGGCCTTCCGGCCGCGCTGCAATCGGTGCAGGCCTGGGTCGCGGAACGCGCCTGACAGACACGCATCAGGAACAAGCACTTCATGCCCGACGCTACCCCCGGTGAAGTGCTTGTGATGGGGGCGGGCACCATCGGGTGCTTCATAGGCGGCAGCCTCGCGGCGGCCGGAGTGCCCGTTACTTTCGTCGGCCGTCCGCGCGTGCTCGAAAAGCTCGCCAAGCACGGCCTGACGCTCACCGACATGGACGGCGCAACGCGCAAGCTGTCCGCTGAAAAGCTGCGCTTGTGCGAGCAGGTCCCCGTGGGTGCAAGGCCTTCGCTGGTGCTCCTGTGCGTGAAGAGTGGCGCCACGGCTGCGGCGGCGGGCGAGCTGGCTTTCGCGCTGCCTGCGGGCACCACGGTGGTCTCGCTGCAGAACGGTATTTCCAATTGCGCGGCTGCATCGCAGACCGGCCCTTCGCTCAATGTGCGCGCCGGCATGGTGCCCTACAACGTGGCCGAGATCGGCCCTGGCGCCTTCCATCGCGGCACCCCCGGCCGGCTGGCCGCGGAAGACGACGCGGCGCTACGCCCGTGGCTGCCCGTGTTCGAGCGCGCCGGCGTGCCGCTCGACCTGCATGCCGACCTGCTGCCCGTGCAGTGGGGCAAGCTGATGCTCAACCTCAACAACCCCGTCAACGCGCTCTCGGGCCTGCCCCTGCGCGAAGAGCTGATGCTGCGCGGCTACCGCCGCTGCTTCGCGTCGCTGATCGAGGAAGCGCTGGGCATTCTCAACGTCGCGGGCATTGCGCCGGCGCAGGTGGCTGCCGTTCCGGCGCATCGGCTGGTCAGCCTGCTGCGCCTGCCCGACTGGCTGTTCCGCATCATCGCGGGACGCATGCTGCGCATCGATGCCAAGGCGCGTTCCAGCATGGCCGACGACCTCGCGCTCGGCCGCCGCACCGAGATCGATTCGCTCAGCGGCGAGGTCGTGCGCCTCGCGCAGGAGCACGGCCTGAGCGCACCGCGCAACGCGCGCATGGTCGCGCTGCTCGATGCCTGGCCGCACCAGCCCAAGCGCTGGACGGCACGGCAATTGCAGGATGCTCTCGGCCTGTAGCGCTTAGCCTGTACCCTCGGCTGCGTTGCAGCAGCTTTCAAAGGGTTGTTCTCATGCAGGTCTTGATTCTCGGCAGCGGTGTCATCGGCACCTCGGTGGCGTATTACCTGGCGCGCGCCGGGCACGAGGTGACGGTGCTGGAGCGCCAGCCGGCGCCCGCGCTCGAAACCAGCTTCGGCAACGCGGGTGAGGTTTCGCCCGGCTACTCGGCGCCGTGGGCCGGGCCCGGCGTGCCGGTCAAGGCCATCAAGTGGATGCTCATGCAGCACAGCCCGTTGGTCATCAAGCCCATGCTCGATCCGGCCATGTGGCGCTGGGGCCTGTCGATGCTGCGCAACTGCACGCAGGCGCGCTACGAGATCAACAAGGGCCGCATGGTGCGGCTGGCCGAATACAGCCGCGACTGCCTGAAGGCACTGCGCGCCGACACCGGCATCGCCTACGACGAGCGCATGCAGGGCACGCTGCAACTCTTTCGCACGCAGCAGCAGCTTGACGGCACCTCGAAGGATGTCGAAGTGCTCAAGGCTTCCGGCGTGCCGTACCAGGTGCTCGACCGCGAAGGCTGCGTGCAGTACGAGCCCGCGCTCGCGGCCGTGAAAGACAAATTCGTCGGTGGCCTGCGCCTGCCCGGTGACGAGACTGGCGACTGCTTCAAGTTCACGCAGGCGCTGGCCAAGCTGGCGGAAGCCGAGGGCGTCAAGTTCAGGTTCGGCATCAACATCCAGGCCATCGAACACGATGCAGCCCAGGGCGTGACGGCTGTGCGCACTGATGCCGGCAGCTTCACCGCCGACCGCTACGTGGTCGCGCTCGGCAGCTATTCGCCCGCGCTGGTCAAGCCGCTGGGCATTCGGCTGCCGGTGTATCCGGTCAAGGGCTTCTCGATCACCGTGCCCATCACCGACGCTGGCGGCGCACCCGAATCGACCGTGATGGACGAGACCTTCAAGGTGGCGGTCACGCGTCTCGGCGATCGCATCCGCGTGGGTGGCACCGCCCAGCTCTCGGGCTTCGACCTGCAGCTCAACGAGCGCCGTCGCGACACGCTCGAACACGTCGTGACCGACCTGTTCCCCAAGGGCGGCGACGTGCGCGACGCCTCCTTCTGGACCGGCCTGCGCCCGATGACGCCCGACGGCACGCCCGTGATCGGCGCCACCCGCATTCCCAACCTGATGCTCAGCACCGGCCACGGCACCCTCGGCTGGACCATGGCGGCAGGCACCGGCCGCGTGATGGCCGACCTGATTGCGGGCAAGGCGCCCGAGATCGACATGGAAGGCCTCACCGTGGCGCGCTACGGCGGCTGAAGAGCCCGACGCTCCCACCCCTGCAGGGCGGCCCGAAAAGGCCGCCCTGTTTTCGTTGAGTCACAAAAATCAGGGTTTCTACTTAGTCACGAAGTTGTCTTCCTCGGTATTCTCACGGCGTTCCATTAATAAATCGTTGTTTCTTTAGTGAAACAAAACCACGATCACACGGACCCGATGAAACAGACACGCCGCCATGCCATCGCCGCTGCCATTTCCCTGGCCGCCGCTTGCGCCACCGGACTCGCCTGGGCAGACAGCTACCCGAGCAAGCCGATCACGTTGGTCGTTGCCTATCCGGCCGGTGGCGACACCGACGCGCTGGCGCGGCTCTTCGCCGAAAAGCTCTCGACGCGCGTCGGCCAGCCCGTGGTGGTCGACAACCGCCCCGGCGCCAGCGGCATCATCGGCAGCGCCTACGTGTCGAAGGCCGCGCCCGACGGCTACACGCTGCTGCTCGCGCCCAGCACCTTCTCCATCGCGCAGCTGGTGCTGAAGACGAATGGCTCGTCGGGCTACGACGTGTTGAACGGCTTCACGCCCATCGTGCAGACGGGCAGCCAGCCGCTGTTCCTCGTGGCCAGCGGCGGCAGCGGCTTCGCCGGGCTGAAGGACGCCGTGACCGCAGCAAAGGGCGGCAAGTCGCTGAGCTATGCGAGCCCGGGCAGCGGCTCGCCGATGCACATCCTCGGCGAGATGTTCGCCCGCGCCTCGGGCACTAGCCTCGCGCACGTGCCGTACAAGGGCGTGGCGCCCGCCGTCAACGACGTGCTCGGCGGCCACGTGCCCGTCACCTTCATCACGCTCGGCCCGGTGTCGCCGTACTTCGCCAACGGCAAGCTGCGCCCGCTGGCCGTGGCCTCGGCCCAGCGCTCGCCGCTTGCGCCCAACGTGCCGACGCTGGCGGAGCAGGGCTACAAGGACGTCGAAGTGACGGCCTGGAACGGCCTCTGGGGCCCGCGCAACCTGCCGCCCGAAATCGTGAAGACGCTCAACGGCCACTTCAACGAAATCCTGAAGATGCCCGAGATCGTCGCGCGCATGGCGGTGCTCGGCACCACGCCCGTGGGCGGCGACGCCGACGTGCTCGGCAAGACCAACGCCGCCGACTACACGCGCTTCGGCAAGGTCATCAAGGAGCTCGGCATCCAGGCCGACTGAACCGACTGAAGCCCGCATCCCCATGACCGAACTCAAAGCCATTCCCGATCCATCGAGCCTGCAGGCACTGCTGGCCGAACTGCCGGCCAACCTGCTGGCCGGCCGCCGCGTCCTCGTGACCGGTGGCGCGCGCGGCCTGGGCCTTGCCTTCGCGCAGTGCATTGCCGCGGCAGGTGCGAGCGTGGTGCTGGCAGACATCCTGGGCGAACTGGCCGAGACCGAGGCGAAGGCGCTGCGCGAAGCGGGCCACACAGCCCACGCATTGCCGGTCGACCTGTCGAACCCCGGCTCCATCGTGGCCTGCGCCGACGAAGCCATCCGCCTGCTCGGCGGACTCGACGGCCTCGTCAACAACGCAGCCATTACCAATTCGGGCGGCCGCGACGCGCACCAGCTCGAAATCGACATGTGGGACCGCGTGATGAACGTCAACGTGCGCGGCAGCTGGCTCATGGGCCGCGCCTGCCGCAGCGCGCTGGCCGAAAGCGGCCGCGGCGCCATCGTCAACCTCGCGTCCGACACGGCGCTGTGGGGCGCGCCCAACCTGCTGGCCTACGCATCGAGCAAGGGCGCCGTCATTTCCATGACGCGCTCGCTGGCGCGCGAGTGGGGCGGCGACAACATCACCGTCAACGCCGTCGCGCCCGGCCTCACGCTGGTCGAGGCCACCGAATACGTGCCGATGGCGCGCCACCAGAAGTACCTCGAAGGCCGCGCCATTCCGCGCGAGCAGCAAGCCGCCGACGTGTGCGGCGCGACCCTGTTCCTGCTTTCCGGCCTCGCACGCTTCGTGACGGGCCAGTTGCTGGCCGTCAACGGCGGCTTCGCGATGCACTGATTTTTCCGACCAAGGAGTACACCCGATGAGCGATCTGTCCGAACAGCAGAAGATCAACGAAGCCGGCACCAACAGCCTGGCGCAGCCCGAAGGCAGCAGCCTCGCGGAGTGGATGAACACCCGCATCGCGCGCTACGAAACCCGCAAGTACGACTGGGACGCGCTGAAGTTCCAGTCCGACTTCGACCCCAAGTTCCGCCGTGCGCAGATGCGCTACGTGGGCACCGGTGGCACCGGCGTCGCTAAGGACGTCAACACAGTGCCCGCCGAGCACTTCACCTTCTCGACCATGGTCATCCCGGCCGGCCACGAAGGCCCGCCGCACCTGCACACCGACGTGGAAGAAGTGTTCTTCCTGATTCGCGGCAAGCTCAAGGTGGTGATCGAGAAAGACGGCGAGCGCTTCGAAACCATCATGACCGACCGCGACCTGATCTCGGTGCCACCCGGCGTGTACCGCGAAGAGATCAACATCGGCGACGAAGACGCGCTGATGTGCGTGATGCTCGGCGCGAAGAAGCCCGTGACGCCGACGTATCCGGCCGATCACCCGCTCGCCAAGATCAAGCGCTGAGCGAACAATCCATGAACGACGCCATCGCCACCGACGCGCTGACGCTGCCGGCCTCCGAGCTGGCGCGGCTCGACGCACGCTTTCCGGCCCGCAATGTCGCGGTCGCCGGTGGGGCCGTGGTGTCGGTGCGCGAATGCGGCCAGGGCCCGGCCATCGTGTGCCTGCACGGCATCGGCTCGGGTGCGGCGTCGTGGATCGACACCGCCGCGCTGCTCGCGTCGCAGGCCCGCGTGATTGCATGGGACGCTCCGGGCTACGGTGAATCGACGCCGCTCGAAGCCGCCGCGCCGACCGCAGCCGACTACGCGGCACGCCTGAGCGCGCTGCTCGATGCACTCGGCATCGAGTCGTGCGTGCTGGTTGGCCATTCGCTCGGCGCGATCACCGCTGCGTCGGCCGCACGCACCGATTCGCGCATCCGCCGCCTCGTGCTCGTCAGCCCGGCGATCGGCTACGGCGCCCCGTCCCGCGCGGAGGCTCGTGCCAAGGTGCGCACAGAGCGTCTCGCCACGCTCGACGAACTCGGCATCGCCGGCATGGCCGCGAAGCGCGCGGGCCGGCTTGTCTCCGACAAGGCCAGCGGCCACGCCCGCCAATGGGTGCGCTGGAACATGGCCCGGCTGAACGACCGCGGCTATCGCCAGGCCGTCGAGCTGCTGTGCAACGCCGACCTGCTGGCCGACCTGCCGCCGCCCATGCCCGTACGCGTGGCCTGCGGCGCGCTCGACGTGGTCACGCCTCCGGCCGCCTGCGAAGAAGTCGCGCGCCAGTGCGGCGTGTCGCTTGAATTGGTGGACGATGCGGGCCACGCCGGCTATGTGGAACAACCGCAGGCCGTCGCCGCACTGCTGCGCGAATCGCTCGCCGGCTGACCGCAACACAAACACAAGACATCCAAGGAAGGAAAAAGAGGCATGGCCAACAACGACAACGAGACGATGGAAGAGGGCGCCGACCGCTACAACGTGCCCGCGCTGGAGCGCGGCCTGCGCGTGTTGTGCGAGTTCAGCCGCGAAAGCCGCACGCTCTCCGCCCCCGAACTGGCTCGCCGCTTCGACCTGCCGCGCTCCACCGTTTTCCGCCTGCTCACCACGCTTGAGAACATGGGTTTCCTCGAGCGCGCCGAGGGTGGGCGCGACTACCGCCTGGGCCTGGCCGTGCTGCGCCTGGGCTTCGAATACCTCGCCTCGCTGGAACTCACGCAGCTCGGCACACCACTGCTCAACCGCCTGTGCGACGAACTGCGCACGCCCTGCAACCTGGTGGTGCGCGATGGCCGCTCCATCGTCTACGTTGCCAAGGTCGCACCGCCCACGCCCTTTGCCAGCTCGGTCACCGTCGGCACGCGTCTGCCGGCCCATGCCACCGTGCTCGGCCGCATCCTGCTCGAAGACCTCACGCTGCCGCAGCTGCGCGCGCTCTACCCCGAGGACAAGCTCGAAACCTTCTCGCCGAGCACGCCCAAGACCGTGAACGAACTCTTCGACATGGTGCAGGCCGACCGCCAGCGCGGCTATGTGCTGGGCGAGGGCTTCTTCGAGTCGAACATCTCCAGCATCGCTGCGCCGGTGCGTGACCACAGCGGCCACATCGTGGCGGCGCTGGGCGCCACCATCACCTCGGACCACATCGAAGAAAGCCGCATGGACGAGATGGTGCTGCGCGTGCGCGGCACGGCCGACGAGATCTCGGGCTTGCTGAATTACTCCCCAGCGCGCGCCGCCAAGGTGGTGCCGCTTCGCAGCGCATGACGGTCATGGCACAGCAGGCTTCCTCCTTCTTTGCAGCCAAGGCGCTGGCCGGCCGCGTGGCCGTGGTCACGGGCGGTTCGTCGGGCATCGGCCTGGCCACCGTCGAGCTGCTGCTCGGCTGCGGCGCATCCGTCGCGCTGTGCGGCCGCAATGCAGAGCGGCTCGACGACGCCGTGACCGATCTGCACGCGCGGTACCCGAACGCCAAGCTCTTCGCCCAGCCATGCGACGTGCTCGACGGTGCCTCGGTCCGCTCCTTCGCCGCCGCCAGCGAAGCCGCGCTCGGCCCGGCATCGATGCTGGTCAACAACGCAGGGCAGGGCCGCGTCTCCACCTTCGCCGACACCGACGATGCAGCCTGGACTGAAGAGCTCAACCTGAAGTTCTTCTCCGTCATCAACCCCACGCGCGCCTTCCTGCCGCAACTCGCGGCGCAGCGCGCGGTGCTGGGCGATGCTTCCATCGTCTGCGCCAACTCGCTGCTGGCGCGCCAGCCCGAACCGCACATGGTTGCCACCTCGGCCGCGCGCGCCGGCCTGCTGAACCTCGTGCGCTCCATGGCCACCGAATTCGCTCCGCAGGGCGTGCGCGTCAACGGCATCCTGATCGGCCTGGTCGAGTCGGGCCAATGGCGTCGCCGCTTCGAGGCGCGCGAAGACAAGTCGCAAGACTGGGCAGCCTGGAGCGGCCAGCTCGCGAAGAACAAACACATCCCGCTGGGTCGCCTGGGGCTTCCGACCGAAGCCGCGCGCGCGATTCTTTTTCTTGCTTCCCCGCTCGCGTCGTACACGACGGGCAGCCATATCGACATTTCCGGAGGCCTCTCGCGCCATGCATAACCCCACGAACAACAACACGGTCACCGTCGGCGCAGTCGTCGCCGCCTTTCTCGAACAGTGCGGCGTCAAGGCGGCCTTCGGCGTGATCTCTATCCACAACATGCCGATCCTCGACGCCTTTGCGCAGCGCGGTGCGATCCGCTTCGTGCCGGCGCGCGGCGAGGCCGGAGCCGGAAACATGGCCGATGCGTATGCGCGCTCCACGGCCAGCCTCGGCGTGTGCCTCACCAGCACCGGCCCGGCCGCCGGCAACATCGCGGGCAGCATGGTCGAGGCACTGACCGCCGGCGCGCCGCTGTTGCACATCACGGGGCAGATCGAGACGCCGTACCTCGACAAGGGCATGTCGTACATCCACGAGGCGCCCGACCAGCTCACCATGCTCAAGGCCGTGTCGAAGGCGGCCCTGCGCGTGCGCAGCGTCGAGACGGTGCTCGGCACGCTCAAGCGCGCGGTGCAGCTTGCGATGACGGCGCCGACCGGCCCGGTGAGCGTGGAGATTCCGATCGACATCCAGTCCGCCCTGACGACCATGCCGGCCGACCTGTCGCCGCTGCCCATCGAGCGGCCGGTGCCTTCTGCTGCTTCGCTCGACGCACTGGCTGCGCGCCTTGCTGCAGCCAAGCGCCCGATGCTGTGGGTCGGTGGCGGCGCACGCCATGCCCGAGCCGCCATCCAACGCCTGCAGAAGCTCGGCTTCGGCGTTGTCACCACCACGCAGGGCCGTGGCACGGTGCCCGAAGACGATGCCGGCTCGCTCGGCTCGTACAACATCCACAAGCCGGTCGAGGCGCTGTACCAGCGCTGCGACGCGATGCTGGTTGTCGGCTCGCGCCTGCGCGGCAACGAAACGCTCAAGTACGAACTGAAGCTGCCGCGCCCGCTGCTGCGCATCGATGCCGATGCTGCCGCCGAAGGCCGTGGCTACGCCACCGACCTGTTCGTCTGCGGCGACTCCGCTCTGGCCCTCGAAGGCCTGGCCGACCGCCTCGAAGCCGCGACGTACAAGGCCGACCCCGAACTGCTCGCCGACCTGCGCGCCGCGCACGAGCAGGCCGTGGCCTCGCTCACCGACGGCCTCGGCCCATATGCCGAGCTTGTGAAGGCGCTGCAGTCCGCCGCCGGCCGCAACTTCAACTGGGTGCGCGACGTGACCGTGTCGAACAGCACCTGGGGCAACCGCGAACTGCGCATCTTCGAACCCAGCGCCGGCGTGCACGCCACGGGCGGCGGCATCGGGCAGGGCATGCCCATGGCCATTGGCGCTGCCATCGGCGCGGCCGAAACGGCCTCGGGCCGCAAGACCTTCTGCCTGGCCGGCGACGGCGGCTTCATCCTGAACCTGGGCGAGCTTGCGACCGCCGTGCAGGAGCAGGCCGACATGGTCATCGTGCTCATGAACGACAAGGGCTACGGCGTCATCAAGAACATCCAGGACGCGCAGTACGGCGGCCGCCGCTGCTATGCCGACCTGCACACGCCCGACTACGCGCTGCTGTGCAAGTCGCTGTCGCTGCCGCACGCCCGCGTGCAGCGCATGGACGAGTTGAAGGCGAAGCTTGGCGAGGCGCTGGCGAAGAAGGGCCCGTTCCTGCTGGAGATCGACATGCTCTCCATCGGCGATTTCAAGAGCGCCTTCGCAGGCCCGCCGACCAACACCGTCACGCAGATTCCGGCGCTCGGCAAGGCTGCCGCTTCGGTGGAGTGAAGGACGTGAGCGCGTTGCCCGCATTGCGTATTGCTCTCGTAGGCTGCGGTGCCATCGGCACCTCGGTACTCGAACTGCTCAAGGGCGATGCCGCCCTGGAGGTGGTTGCCATCGTCGTGCCCGCCGAGGGCGTGGCCGCGGCGCAGAAGGTTGCGCCCGGCGTGCAGGTTGGCAGTAGCGTGCCTGCCGATGGCATCGACCTCGTGGTCGAGACGGCTGGCCATGCGGCCATCGAAGAGCATGTGCTGCCCGCGCTGGCACGCGGCACGCCCTGCGTGGTCGCTTCGGTCGGCGCGCTGTCGGCCGCCGGCTTCGCCGAAAAGCTCGAAGCCGCCGCCATCGCAGGCAAGACGCAGGTGCAGCTGATTCCCGGCGCCATCGGCGCAATCGATGCACTCGCCGCAGCCCGCATCGGCGGCCTCGACAGCGTGCGCTACACCGGCCGCAAGCCGCCGCAGGCATGGAAGGGCACGCCGGCGGAACAGGGCCGCGACCTCGATGCGCTGGTGCAGCCCACCGTGATCTTCGAAGGCAGCGCGCGCGAAGCGGCCTTGCTCTATCCGAAGAACGCCAACGTCGCCGCCACCGTCTCGCTCGCGGGGCTCGGGCTCGACAGGACACAGGTGCGCCTGATTGCCGACCCGGCCACCACCGAGAACGTGCACACCGTCGAAGCCGAAGGCGCCTTCGGCAGCTTCGAGCTGACCATGCGCAACAAGCCGCTCGCGGCCAACCCCAAGACATCCGCGCTCACCGTGTACAGCGCCGTGCGCGCGCTGCGCAACCGCGTTGCCGCGCTCGCCATCTGAGTCACTCCATGATTTCTTCCGAACTCCTTCCGATCTGCATTGCCGGCGAATGGCGCCTGGGCGGCGGCGACGTCTACGAAAGCCTCTACCCCGCCACCGGCGAGCCCATCGCGCGCCTGAAGGCCGCGAGCCTCGCCGATGTCGAGGAGGCCATCACCCGCGCCGACCACGCCTTCCGCACCAGCGGCTGGGCCCAGCGCCTGCCGCACGAGCGCGCCGCCGTGCTGCACCGTGTGGCGCAACTGATCCGCGAGGAGAGCGAATCGCTCGCGCAGAAGCAGCGCCTGGACAACGGCAAGCCGATCACCGAAACACGCAACCTCGTGGCCAGCGCTGCGGGCACCTTCCAGTTCTTCGCCGCTGCGCTGGAGACGCTGGAAGAAACCATCACGCCGTCGCGCGGCGCCTTTGTCACGATGAGCGTGCACGAGCCCATGGGCGTGGTCGCGGCCATCACGCCGTGGAACTCGCCCATTGCCAGCGAGGCGCAGAAGCTGGCGCCCGCGCTGGCTGCAGGCAACGCGGTGGTCGTGAAGCCCGCCGAGGTGACGCCGCTGATGGCGCTGGAACTGGCCCGCATCTGCGAGCAGGCCGGCGTGCCGAAGGGCATCGTCAGCGTGCTGCCGGGCAAGGGCTCGGTGATTGGCGATGCGATCACCAAGCATCCGCTGGTCAAGCGCGTGTCGTTCACCGGCGGCACCACCACGGGCAAGCACATCGCGCACATTGCGGCCGACAAGATGATGCCGGTGTCGCTCGAACTCGGCGGCAAGTCGCCGACCATGGTGCTCGACGACGCGGACCTCGACCACGCGGTGAACGGCGTGCTGTACGGCATCTTCAGTTCGTCGGGCGAGTCGTGCATCGCGGGCTCGCGCCTCTTCGTGGCGCGTGGCATCTACGACGAGTTCCTGACGCGCCTCGCGGAAGGCGCCAATGCGCTGCGCGTGGGCGACCCGGCTTCGGAGCGCACGCAGATGGGCCCGCTCATCACGGCGAAGCATCGCGAGGGTATCGAGCGCTATGTGGACCTCGGCGTGTCCGAAGGCGGCAGGATTCGCACGGGCGGCGTACGCCCGCATGGTGATGGCTATGACCGGGGCTATTTCTACAAGCCGACCATCATCGAAGGCCTGGGCAACAGCGCCCGCATCAGCCAGGAAGAAATCTTCGGCCCGGTGCTCGTCGCGATGCCTTTCGACAACGAGGAAGAGCTGATCGCGCAGGCCAACGACAGCGTCTACGCGCTGGCTGCCGGCGTGTGGAGTCGCGACTTCAAGCGCGCCTGGAAGCTCGGCCGCGCGGTGCAGGCCGGCACGGTCTGGGTCAACACCTACAAGCAGTTCTCCGTGTCCACGCCGTTCGGCGGCTGGCGCGATAGCGGCCTGGGCCGCGAGAAGGGCCGCGAAGGCATCTTCCAGTACATGGAACAGAAGAGCATGTACTGGGGCACGAACGAACAACCGCTCCCATGGGCGAACTGAAGAGGACCGCACCATGAGCGTACTTGGCATCGACCAGATCACCTACGGCGCGGACGACCTGCCCGCATGCCGCCAGTTCTTCGAGGACTGGGGCCTCACGCTGAAGTCGGAAGCCGCCGACGAACTCGTCTTCGAATGCCTCAACGGCTGCAAGGTGGTCGTCGCGGCGTTGGACAAGCCGGGCCTGCCGCCCGCGATGGAAGAGGGCCCGACGCTGCGCGAAGTGGTGTGGGGCGTCGAGAGCGATGCGGACCTCGACCGCTACGCCGCCGCCATCGTGCAAGACCCGGCCTTCTTCGACAGCACGGTCGAAGGCGCACGCCGTATCGGCTGCATCGACCCCAACGGCCTGGCCGTGCGCCTGCAGGTCAGCCGCAAGCGGGCGGTGGAAGTCGATTGCGCCGCCATGAACACCTGGAACGCCAAGCTGCGCATCAACCAGGCCGCGCCGATCTACGAGCGCGCGACACCCATCGAAGTCGGCCACGTCGTGTTTTTCGTGAGCGACGTGAAGGCCACCAGCGTGTTCTACGCGCAGCGCTTCGGCTTCGTGGCGTCAGACAGCTATCCGAACCGCGGCGCCTTCATGCGCTGCGCGGCAGAGGGCGGCCACCACGACCTGTTCCTGCTGCAGATTCCCTCGGGCAAGCGCGGGCTGAATCACGTGGCCTTCACCGTGCGCGACATCCACGAAGTGTTCGGCGGTGGCCTGCACTTCTCGCGCCGTGGCTGGGAGACGCAACTGGGCCCGGGTCGCCACCCGGTGTCGTCGGCGTACTTCTGGTACTTCAAGAACCCGGCCGGCGGCCTCATCGAGTACTACGCCGACGAAGACCAGCTCACCGCCGAATGGCAGCCGCGCGAGTTCGAGCCGGGCCCGACGGTGTTCGCCGAATGGGCGGTGGACGGCGGCCTCGATGGCAACACGCGCCGGCAGAAGAACGCGGAAGGCCCGAAGGGCGCTTTCCTGACCGAAAAGAAATGAACCCCTCGATTCCCTCGACTCTCATGCAACGACGTTTCTCCTTCTCCGTCCTGTTCGCCGCGCTGGCGGCCTTCACGCTCGCGGCACCCGTACACGCACAGCAGAGCGAGGCCCAGAAGCAGCTCGCCAGCGAGCGCTTCACCATCATCTCGCCGTTCCCGCCCGGCGGCCCGGTCGACACGCTGGCTCGCGTGCTTTCCGATGGCCTTGCCAAGCGCTATGGCCAGGCGGCCGTGGTCGACAACCAGGTGGGCGCGGCCGGCAACATCGGCATGGAGAAGGTCAAGCGCGCCAAGGGCGACGGCCACACGCTGCTGGTGATTCCCGCGGGCAACGTCACCATCAACCCGACGCTGATGCCCAACTTCCCGTTCGACATGGCGAAGGACTTCGTGCCGATCACCATGCTGGCCAAGGCGCCCAACGTGCTGGTGGCGTCGCCCGCATCGGGCATCAAGAATGCGAAGGAGCTGGTGGCGCAGGCCAAGGCCAAGCCCGGCACGCTGTCGTATGCCTCGCCCGGCGTGGGCAGTGGCCTGCATCTGGCGGGCGAGCTGTTCAAGCAGCAGGCCGGCATCGACATGCTGCATGTGCCCTACAAGGGCACGCCGCCCGCGCTCAACGACGTGCTCGGCGGCTCGGTGCCGCTGATGTTCAGCAACCTGCCCGCAACGCTGCCTTTCCTGAAGCAGGGCAAGCTGGTCGCCATCGGCATCACGGAGGCCAGGCGCAGCCCCGCCGCACCCGACATTCCCACGCTGGCGGAGCAGGGCATCCAGGGCGTGACCGTGACCTCGTGGTACGGCCTGATGGCGCCCAAGGGCACGCCGCCCGCCGTGGTCGAACAGCTCGCGAAGGACGCCGCCGAGATGCTGTCGCAGCCCGAGGTGCGCGAGCGCCTGAAGCTGCAGGGCATGACCGACGCGGCCATGAAGCCCGCCGAGTTCGCCGCCTACATCCGCGATGAGACGGCCACATGGGCCAGGATCATCAAGGCCCGCAACATCGTTGCCGAATAAGCCGGCCGCACGCGAAAGAAGCTCTCATGAAGACAAGCGAATCAACCATCGGCATCGTCGGCGCCGGCATCGGCGGCCTCGTGGCTGCCATTGCGCTGCGGCGCGCGGGCCACGACGTGATCGTGTTCGAGCAGGCCAAGCAGTTCGCCCGCGTCGGCGCGGACATCAACCTCACGCCCAATGCCGTGCGCGCGCTCGACGGCCTCGGCGTGGGCGAGGCGGCCCGCGTGACGGCAGCACGCCCGTCGCACCGCATCAGCCGCACCTACGACACCGGCGAAGAAACCTCGCGCCTGGAGATGGCCGATTCGGCGGAGCAGCGCTATGGCGCGCCGCAGCTCACCATCCACCGCGCCGACCTGCTGGCCGCGCTGGCCAACATGTTCCCGGCGGAGCAGGTCGCGCTCGGCAAGCGCGCCGAGACCATCGCCGCCGATGAAGCCGGCGTGACCATCGCCTTCACCGACGGCACCAGCGCCCGCGTCGGCGCGCTGATCGGTGCCGATGGCATCCACTCCTGCGTGCGCACCGCGATGTTCGGCGCAGAGAGCCCGCGCTTCACCGGCATCGTGGCGTACCGCGCCGTGGTGCCCGCAGAGCGCGTGGCCGGCGTGCCCAACCTCGGCGCCTTCACCAAGTGGTGGGGCCCCAACCCGCAGAGCCAGATCGTCACTTTTCCGCTCAACCGCGGCAAGGACATCTTCATCTTTGCCACCACGCCGCAGGACACCTGGCATCTCGAGTCGTGGACCGCGCCGGGCAGCGTCGACGAGCTGCGCGAGCAATACGTGGCCTACCACCCCGAGGCGCGTGCCCTGCTCGACGCCTGCGACACGGTGCTGAAGACCGCGCTGTACGAGCGCGACCCGATGCCTGCCTGGGCGCGGGGCCGCATGGCGCTGCTGGGCGACGCCGCGCACCCGATGCTGCCCTTCATGGCGCAGGGCGCGGGCATGGCCATCGAAGACGCGGTGGTGCTGTCGCGCCACCTCGAAGGCGTGGCCATGGCCGACATTCCCGCCGCACTGCAGGGCTTCGAGAAAGCGCGCATCGAACGCGCCAGCCAGGTCCAGCTCGGCTCGCGCGGCAACAACTGGCTGCGCGAAGGTGGCAATGCCGACTGGGTCTATGGCTACGACGCCTGGACCGCGCCGCTCGCAACCCCGGCCATGGCCGCCGCCTGATTCACTTCACCTCGCTCGCCCCACGGAGGCTCACGATGCAACCCCAAGACCGCTACCTGCAACCGCACCAGGCGCGCCAGCGCCCCGCGACCACTTACGAAGACCTGCTGGGCGACGTGATCGAGCGCGCCTTCGGCGATGGCATCCACGACCTGCCAGGGCTCGTGCAGCGGCTCAACGACAGCGGCCTCGCCACGCCGGGCGGCCAGCCCTGGACCGAGGCGCTGTACCGCAAGGAAATGGCCGCGCTGGCTGCCTGAGGAGTACCCACCATGACCATCGCCATCCAACCCGTTCCCGCCGATCCGGTCGATCATCTTCTGGAGATCGGCCTGAAGGACCTCTGGTATCCGATCTGCCCCTCGCACTTCATCAAGGAGAACCCCATCTCCCTGCGCCGCCTCGGCCGCAAGATCGCGCTGTGGCGCGACGGCGAAGGCGTGCTGCATGCGCTGGAAGACCGCTGCCCGCATCGCGGTGCGCCGCTGTCGCAGGGCGTGGTGCTGGGCGACCGCCTCTCGTGCCCGTATCACGGCGTCGAGGTGCGGCATGACGGTGTCGTCACGCGCGTGCCCGGCAGCCCCGGCTGCAAGCTCGAAGGCTCGAAGGCGACTCGGCACTTCCACGTGCAGGAGCGCGCGGGTGCGGTGTTTCTCTACAACTCGAAGGAGCCGGTCGACATTCCGCCGCCGCTGGTGCTGCCCGAGCAACTGACCGACGACGCCGGGTATTCGAGCTTCCTTTGCTACACCGAGTGGAAGGGCGACTACCGCTACGTGCTCGACAACGTGATGGACCCGATGCACGGCACGTACCTGCACAAGCAGTCGCATTCGATGGCCGAGGGCGACTCGAGTGCGAAGTTCGGCATTCGCCCGACCGACATCGGCTTCGTGTTCGAGAAGGAAGGCCAGCGCAACGTCAACTTCGACTGGACCGAGTGGGCCGACACCGGCATCCACTGGATGCGCCTGGAAATTCCGTACCCCAAGACCGGCGGCCCTGGCGGCAACTTCATCATCATCGGCGCGTTCTCGCCGATCGTGAAGGGCATGACGGCCACCTTCTTCTGGCGCGTGCGCAAGCTGGAGCCGGGCTGGCAGCGCGACACCTGGCGCTTCCTCTACAAGAACCGTCTCGAAGCGCGCCACTGGCACGTGCTGGAGCAGGACCGCGTGATGCTCGAGGAGATGGAGCCCGACGCCAATCAGCACGAGAACCTGTACCAGCACGACCTGGGCATCGTTCGCCTGCGTCGCCACATGCGCAACCTGGCGCAGGCCCAGCTGGCGGAAGCCGCAACAGCCTGAGCGGGAAGCGAGCATCGCCATGTCTTCTCCCACGCTCAACGCCCTCGTGCACACCATGCGCTACGAGGCCGACGGCATCGTGAGCGTCGAGTTCCGGCCGGCCACGCCTGCCGTGGACTTTCCTGCCTTCGAGGCCGGCTCCCACATCGACCTGCACCTGCCCAACGGGCTTGTGCGCAGCTACTCGCTGTGCAACCCATCGAGCGACCGCCAGCGCTACGTGGTGGGCGTGCTCAACGACCGCAAGAGCCGCGGCGGCTCGCGCTACGTGCACCAGCAGCTGCGCGTGGGCATGACGCTGCCCATCTCGGCGCCCCGCAACAACTTCAAGCTGGAGGAGGGCGCGGAACGCTCGGTGCTCGTGGCCGGCGGCATCGGCGTGACGCCCATCTGGTGCATGCTGCAGCGGCTGGTGGCCATCGGCAAGCCGGTCGAGATCCTGTACTGCGCACGCACCCGCAAGGAGGCAGCCTTCTGCGACGGCATCGAAGCGCTGGCGAAAGAAAAGTCGGTGCAGCTGACCTGGCACTTCGACGACGAGAAGGGCGCGCCGCCCAACCTTGCCGAGCTGTTGTCGGGCAAGGGCAGCGCCAGCCACTACTACTGCTGTGGCCCCACGCCGATGCTCGATGCCTTCGAGAAGGGCTGCGAGCAACTGGGCTACACCAACGCGCACATCGAACGCTTCGCCGCCGTGCATGTGGAGGCGCCAAGCGCCACGCAGAGCTACGTGGTGCAGTGCGCGAAGAGCGGCAAGAGCGTCGAGGTGCCGGCGGGCAAGTCGATTCTCGACAGTCTGATCGACGCCGGCCTCAACCCCGACCACAGCTGCAAGGAAGGCGTGTGCGGCGCCTGCGAAACGGCTGTGCTCGAAGGCGAGGTCGACCATCACGACGGCATCCTCACCAAGATCGAACGTGCGTCCAACAAGACCATGATGATCTGCGTCTCCCGCTGCAAGGGCGAGAGGCTGGTGCTCGACATCTGAGGCCCGCGGCCAGAGAAAAACCACTCCCGAAAATCCAATGAAAAACTACTTGATCGCGCTGGCTGCGGCCAGCACGGCTGGCGGAGCGCTGGCCCAATCTTCCCTCACGCTCTTCGGCGTGGTCGACGCAGCCGTCACCTACACCAAGGGCAGCGGCAACGGTTCGGCCCACAAGACGCAGCTGACCAACAGCGGCAACATGTTCAGCCGCCTCGGTTTTCGAGGCACCGAAGACTTGGGCGGTGGCTACTCGGCCAACTTCTGGCTGGAGATGGGTCTGCAGAACGACAGCGGCACGGGCTTTCCGTCGAACTCCAACAACCAGGCCAGCGGCAACGGCACGGCGGGCGTGCTGAGCTTCAACCGCCGCTCCACCGTGAGCCTCGCAGGGCCCTTCGGCGAACTGCGGCTGGGGCGCGACTATGTGCCGGCGTTCTGGAACACCGCCATCTTCGACCCCTTCGGCACAGGCGGCGGCATCGGCGCGAACCAGATCTACTTCTCGGGCCTCGGTGGCCTCGTCGCGCCCACGGGCACGCGTGCCTCGAACAGCATCGGCTACCTGCTGCCGGCCAGCCTCGGCGGCTTCTACGGGCAGGTGATGTACGCGATGGGCGAGAACGATTCCAACTCGGTGCTGCCTGGCACGCGGGTGTCGAACGAGCATGACGGCGACCACACGGGCGCGCGCTTCGGCTACCAGAGCGGCGGGCTCAACATCGCGCTGGCCACCGGCCGCACGCGCTATGCGAGCGGCGACCTGCGCGTGACGAACCTCGGTGCGTCCTATACCTTCGATGCGTCGCTCATGAACCTCAAGCTCACGAGCGAGCTGTACAAGGAGTCGAAGGGCACGACCGATGCCAAGGGAGCGCTCATCGGCCTGCAGCTGCCCATCGGGCCCGGCGAGATCAAGGCCTCGTATGCGCGCTACCGGCTGGAGCCTGTCGGTGCAGCGCTGAAGCCAACGTCCTCGAAGCTGGCGATCGGCTACGTGCACAACCTGTCGAAGCGCACCGCGCTGTACGCGACCATCGCGCGCATCAGCAACAGCAATGGTGCGTCGCAAGCCCTTTCGGGCGCTATCACCGCGCCGAACCGCGCCTCCAGCGGCACCGAGTTCGGCATGCGCCACATGTTCTAGGCGCAAGGGCGCGTCACCACTCCCACATCGGCAGGACAGGTCATGCAGAGCAACAGCATCGGCAGTAGCAAGAACTTTCGTTGGTACGGTGTCATCACGCTGTTCGTGATCGTCGCGATCTCCTACGTGGACCGCATCAACATCGCGGTGCTGATCACCGATGCCGCGTTCCTGAACCATGTGGGCATCGCGGCCACCGACCGCGTGAGCCAGGGCTTCCTCGCGACGGCCTTCATGCTGGGCTATGGCGTGTCGGCTTTCGTGCTCACGCCGTTCTGCTCGGCGCTGTTCGGCGTGCGGCGCAGCCTGGTGTACGGCCTGATCCTCTGGGGCGTGGTGACGTGGGCCTCGCCGATGTTCCACAGCTACGGCATGTTGCTGGCCTCGCGCATCCTGCTGGGCGTGTCAGAGGGGCCGCTGTTCTCGCTGGCCTCGGCGTACATCAAGGCGCATTTCCGCAGCGACGAGAACGGCAAGCCCAATGCTTTCGTGAACATGGGCACGGGGTTGGGGCTGGCCATTGGCTATCCGCTGGTTGGCTATCTGCTCACGCAGTTCGCGTGGGACACCTCCTTCCACGTGCTCGGCGTGCTGAACATCGTGCTCGGCATTCCGCTGGTGCTGGCTTTCGTGCGCATGCCGCCGGTGCATGCCGATGGCGTGAAGCCTTCGTCGTTCGGCGAGGCGATGGCGCGCGTGAGCGGCATCGTAAAGGGCGCGCTGCACACGCGGCACCTGTTCCTCATCACGCTGCTGACCTCGGCCGCGCTGGCCTACCTCTGGGGCAGCAGCAACTGGCTGCCGACGTATCTGCGCGAAGCGCGAGGCTTTTCGATGCGCGAGATGGGCTGGCTGGCCTCGCTGCCGCAATACGCCACGGTGCTTGCTGTGTTCGTGGGCGGTGTGCTCATCGACAAGGTCGGGCGCGAGCGCGTGCCCTTCATCTTCATGGGCGCGAGCTTGGGTGTGGCGCTGTCGGTGCTGATGGCCATCAACGCACGCGATCCGTACGCAGCGGCATGCTGCCTCGTTGCAGCCAACTTCTTCTGGGGCCTCCAGAGTCCGGCCATTCCGAGCACGGTGCAGTACTGCTCGCGGCCCGAGCACACGGCCAGTGCGTTCGGCGTGACCAATGGCGCGGGCAGCCTCGTGGCGGGCTTCATGCCGGCGCTGATGGGCGGCGTGATCAGCGCGGTGTCGCATGTCTCGGGCACCGCGAGCACGGCCGCTGCATCGGCGGCTTCGGCCTCGGGTTTCTTCGCGGGCTTTGCGCTGCTGATCGGCACGCAGGTCGTGGTGTTCGCATGCGGCCTCTTGCTGTGGCTGCGCGACCGCACGCACGGCGCTGCAGCAGTCTCAGGTTCACAGCTTTCCTGAGCTTTTCGAAGGCTTGTACCTTCGTACTGTGGCCACGCAGTCACAGTGCATGGGGCCGATTTCTGTCATCTGCGTGAGCAGGTGTTTCGACGCTAGAACCATCTACATAGCGCACGGCATGCGCTGCATGTCATGACGCCATTCGGCCTATGGCGCGCGAACATTTTGAGAGAGAAAAGTTCCGCGATTCGTTGAGCTGACTTGTTCGTTCAGCTAAAACTGGCGCACATCAATGGACGAGGGAATGCGCGTGAAATCAACGACAAGAGCCGCAGAAAGTCTTGCCATAACCGACATGGCTCGTGCCGCTTCCGCTTCGCGGAAACGCACCGCGCAGATGCGCCGGCACTGAGCGCGAGCCTTCGACTACAGCCCCGCGCTTGCATCCCATCACCCCGCGTCTGACGGGAATGGAACCTCTTACGCCTCGCATCCTGGGACCACCGCCTCGCAGGCGGTGCGACCTTGCATGACTGTGCGGTCCTGACGAACGAAAGCGTTCGCCGGGAGGGCAGTGTGTTGCCCGTTTTTCTTCCCAGATAACCCCGTTGTTCATCTCATCACCGCGCGCGTCACGCGCATCGCCGGCTATCCGCCGGGCGCATGCGGGACGGCGCATGTTTCTTCTTACCAAGAGTACTCAGAGGCGATCATGAAAAAATTCAGTACCCCGGTGGTCAATCATCTTGCCATCACCGCTGTGACCCTTGCCGTTCTGACGGCATGCGGCGGCGGCGGAGACAGTGGCGGCGCTTCGCTCGGCGGTGCCGGCACCGGCCTCAGCGCACCGTCGGACTCCGTTGTTTCGGCACCCGTGTCCGACCCCACCTCGAAGACGCCCGACGACGGCGTGCCCAATGCGGCGAATGCCGCCGTTGCAGCGGTTGATCGCTCGGCCAAGCCGATGGAGCTGCCCGACACCGTCTGGCCCAGCAACTACAAGCTGTGGTTCCGTCCCGATGCGGCGCTCAAGACTTTCGTGGGCCGTGGCGATGTGGAGATCGAAGTGCTCAAGCCGGTCGACGCCATCGTCGTTGCCGCGCACAACCTGAACTTTGCAAAGGGCCGCACCACGCTGCGCAAGGTGTCGAGCCCCGCCGAGGCGATTCCGCTGATTCCCACGCCGCAGACGCTGGGCGACTTCGTGCAACTGCGCCTGAACGACGGCCAGATCGCAAAGGGCAAGTACCTGCTGCACATGGAGTGGGACGGCAAGATCCAGTTCTCCGACGCCGAGTACTGCCCGCCCGCGGAGGTGGCGCGCAACCCGTTCTGCTCGGCCGCCACAGGCATCTTCAAGGTGGGCCTCTCAACGCCCGAGGGCGTGAGCAGCGATGCCATCGTGACGCAGGGCGAAACCAACTATGCGCGGCAATGGTTCCCGGGTTGGGACGAGCCGGCCTTCCGCCACACCTTCGAGATCTCGGCCGAGGTGCCGGGCGACTGGAAGACGGTGTCGAACGGCGCACAGACCGAGGCGACGAAGCTGCCCGACGGCTACCAGCGCGTGGCCTTCGAGAAGACGCCCTCGATGCCGATGTACCTGACCTTCTTCGGCGGCGGCAAGTTCGACATACTGGCCGACAACTTCAAGAACCCGCTCGACGGCAGCGACATGCCGCTGCGCTGGTTCACGCCGCCGGGCCGTGCCGACTGGGCCAAGTTCGCGATGGAGTGGACCAAGGTGTCGATGGACTACTACTACAAGTACACCGGCATCCCGCTGCCCTTCAAGAAGTTCGACACCGTCGCGGCCAACGACAGCTACAACAACAAGCCCAACACCGGCTTCGGCGGCATGGAGAACTGGGGCTCGATCTTCGAGTTTGCCGATTCGGTGCTCACCAAGCCGGGCGACACGCCCACGCTGTACTCGGTGACGGTGGTCACGCACGAGGTGGCGCACCAGTGGTTCGGCGACCTGGTCACGCTCGACTGGTGGGACAACGTGTGGCTCAACGAGTCGTTCGCGCGCTGGTTCGAAAGGCGCACCACGATCAAGTTCCACCCCGAGTACTACAGCTTCTCCGACTACGTGCTGGACAAGCACAACGTGATCGTGGCCGACCTGAAGAACACGGCGGTGCCGGTGCAGCGCAACCTCAACGACGCGGGTTCGTTCGGCTTCATCAGCCCGTCGATCTTCGTCTACAACAAGGGCAGCCACGTGCTGGAGACCATCCAGAACTACATCGGCGAAGAGGCGATGCAGAAGGGCCTGCAGATCTACCTGAAGGACTACGCGTACGGCAACGTCACGCCTTCGCGGCTGTGGAGTTCGCTGGAGAAGGCCACCGACAAGAAGGTGAGCGACATCGGCGACAGCCTCATCCGCCAGACCGGCATTCCGCTGCTCACGGTCGACGCGCAGTGCGCGGGCAACAGCACCTACGTGAACATCACGCAGGAGTCGTTCCCCAACCAGAACGTGTACCCGGCCTCGACCTGGACCGTTCCCGTCACGCTGGCATACGGCGACGCGATGGAAAAGCGCCAGACCTTCGTGATGTCGAACAACAGCACGCAGATCGAGCTGCCCGGCTGCACGGCCGTGCTGGCCGGGCCGACCGGGCAGGACTACTACGTGAGCAACTACAGCGCGCAGTCGTGGAGCGCACTGCTGGCCAAGGCGCAAAGTTTTGCAAGCAACAAGCCGCTGCTGCTGAATATCGAGCGCGATGCGTTCCGGCTGCTGAGCGTGGGGCGCATCACGCAGGCGCAGTACGACCAGATCAAGGGTGTGGTCAACCTGCCGGCGACCTTGCTGGCCAAGACGCAGGTGAGCCAGCAGAAGATGGCGGCGGTAGATGCCGGGGTCGAGAAGGAAGAGTACCCGCATGCGCTGCGCTTCCAGGGCAGCCTGAAGCTGCGCGAGAACGACAAGCGCTGAGCGTTGTTTGAACCGGCGCGCGCCGCCCGGCATATCGGTCGGTGCGCGCCTCATCGCACGAGGATCAACATGAACACAGCATTGAAATGGCTGGCGGCCGGGACATCGGCATTGCTGCTTGCCGCATGCGGCGCAAGCAGCAGCAGCGGACCCGAGGCCGAACTGGTCGGCACCTACGCCGTCAAGCAGAACGGCGCGCTCAAGGAACTGATCAAGATAGAGAAGCAGGGCGACCGCTACGTGATGCGCGACAAGGTGCGTACGCCCGAGTGGAGCGAACCGAAGATGCAGATGAAGCCGGTCACGCGCGAGCAATGGGCTCGCATCACCACCGACAAGGAGAGCACCGCCTTCGTCGGCATGGCGAGCGAGCAGCTAGGCATCTTCAAAGTGCCGGCGGGCTGGAAGAAGAACGGCTTCCAGACCTCGACCGGCTACTTCCTCTTCTACTCGCGGGGGCCGGTGGAGGCGTACAAGCTCTGACGGCTGAAGCGCCGGTAGGTCAGGCCGCGGGTGCCACGCTCGCGCCCTCGATGCGATGGCGCTTCAGCGCATCGGCCACGAAGCCGCTGGCCTTCATCTCTTCGACGAAGGCGGCGAGCAGCGCTTGTGCCGCGGCGCCGCGGCTGGCCGGCGTGCCCATGGCCTGCTGGATCACCATGAAGCGGCCCGGGAGCACGCGCACGCCGGGTGCGCGCTGCGCTTCGCCTTCGAGCATCTGGCGGATGCCTGCCGCCACTTCGACTTCGCCTGAACGCAGTGCTGCAAGCGCCGGGCCCGCGCCCTGCAGCCGCACGATCTCGGCCGCCTTGATCTCGCGCGTGAGGAACAGGTCGTAGGCACTGCCTGAGCCGACCGAGATGCGGTGGCCCTTCGCATCGACCTGCGCGTTGTCGGCGAGCGCCGAAGCTTCGGGCACGAGGTAGCTACCCTCGATCAGCACATAGGGCGCGGTGAACAGCAGCCCCTCGCTGCGTGCGGGGTCGATGGCGAAGAAGCCGATGTCGGCCTTTTCATTTTTGACAGCATCGACCGAAGCCGCCGCCTTCTCGAACACCACCAGCTCGACGCCCACGCCGAGCCGCCGTGCGAACTCTCGCGCCAGATCGATCGAGACGCCTACCGGCTCGCCGCTTGCCGCGTCCTTGTTGGCCAGGATGGGGTTGCCGAGGTTGATCGAGGCGCGCAGCGTGCCGCTGGGCGCGAAAGCGGAAACGAGGGCGGGGGAGATCGTCATGGCGTGGTTCGTCGATGAGAGCGGGGGATGCGCGCCAGTTTACGGTGCCGTCAGCGGCTCCAGCCCCGTCTTGGCGATGGTGGGCGCGGCAGCGGGCGAGTTGAGATAGCGGATCAGCTGCCGTGCCGCATCGGGTTGTTGCGATGCGGTGGCCACGCCGGCAGAGAACACCGTCACCTGCTGCACTTCTGCCGGCAGAGGGCCGATGTAGTCGATTCCGGCGATGGGCAACAGCTCGCTCACCTGCTGCAGGCCGAGCGCCGCGTCGCCGCGCGCTACCACTGTGCCGACGCGCTCGCTCAGGATGCGCCTGCTCTTGGGCTTGACCTGGTCTTCGATGCCGAGCTTCTTGAGCAGCTCGGTCTCGTAGTAGGTGCCGCTCGCGCTGGCCGAGTAGGCGATGGACGGGGCCGCGAGCAGCGTGCGCTTCAGCGCATCGACGGAACTGATGTCGGGCCTGGGCGCGCCCTTGCGCACTGCGAAGCCGATGGCCGAGCGCACCAGGTCGACCTGGCTGCCGGGCACGACCTTGCCCTGTGCGACGAGTGCATCGAGCGCGGGGCGAGCGAGGATCACAACGTCGGCCGGCTCGTTGCGTGCGAGGCGGCTGGGGATCGAGTCGTCGGCGTTGCCCATCGAGGCGCCGTATGCCGTCTTCACGGTGCGGCCGCTGCTGCGCTCGAACTCGGGGCGCAGGTCGTTGTAGGCGGCGGTGAAGCCGCCCGAGGTCATGACGTGGATGTCGCCACCGGCGGGCTTGCTGCCGCCGCCGAGGCCGCCGCAGCCGGCGAGCGCGAGGGCCGCAATCAGCGGAAGGGCTGCGCGGCGGGTGAGGGTGCGAAAGGAAGAAAAAAGAATGGGCTTCGTCACGATGTCTCCAGAAGGAAGGGAGCGGCGGCGTGGGCGCCGCCTGCTACTGCCATCGTAGAAGCCGGGGCTGTCATTCGGCCTTCAGCAGATTCGGGGTTATCACTGAGGGGACGACGCAGGCTCGTCGGGCTTGCCCGCGTCCGCGGCGGGCAGCCTTCCTCGCCTGGCCAGCCCTTCGCGCAGCAGGAACTCGACCTGCGCGTTCGCGCTTCGCAGCTCCTGCGCCGCCAGGCGTTCGATCTCGGCCCACAGGGCCGGATCGATGCGCAGGGGGTAGGATTTTTTTCCGGGACTGGCCATCGGGTGCGGGTAGAGAGACGGGCTTCAGGTGTACAGCGTACCGGTGTTGACCACGGGCTGCGTCTCCCGGTCGGAGCACAGCACCACCAGCAGGTTCGACACCATCGAGGCCTTGCGCTCGTCGTCCAGCACCACGAGATTGCGCTCCGACAGGCCCTTGAGCGCTGCCTCGACCATGCCGACCGCGCCCGCCACGATCTGGTGCCGCGCACTGACGATGGCCACCGCCTGCTGGCGGCGCAGCATCACCTGCGCGATCTCGGGGGCGTAGGCGAGGTGGGTGAGCTTGGCGTCGAGCACTTCGACGCCCGCGCTGGCAAAGCGTTGGTTCAGCTCGTCCTTGAGTGCATCGGCCACCGTGTCGAGCCCGGCGCGCAGCGTGGTTTCTTCGCTCTGCAGGTCGTCGCCGCTGTCGTAGGCATAGAGAGTGGCAAGGTGGCGGATGGCCGCTTCGGCCTGGATGGCGACGAACTTGTTGTAGTCGTCGATCTCGAATACGGCCTGCGCCGTGTCGTAGACCCTCCACACCACTGCCGCGCCAATCTCCACCGGGTTGCCGCGCTTGTCGTTCACTTTCAGCGGCGGTGTGTTGAGGTTGCGTGCGCGCAGAGAGATCTTCTGGCCGCTTTGCAAAGGATTGGTCCAGCGCAGGCCCTCGGTGCGGTCGGTGCCCTGGTACTCGCCGAACAGCGTGAGGATGATGCCCTCGTTGGGCTGCAGCATGTAGAGGCCAGGGATCAGCACGAGGCCGATCACGATCAGCAGAATGCTCATGGGCAGCGGCATCAGGCGCTGCACCAGCGCCCATATGCCGACAGCGATCAGCAGCAGCACCACGGCCGACACGCCGTAGCCGTTGATCGACCGGTAGGGGCGCTCCTTGCGGACCTTGCGCGGTGTTGTGGGGGTCTTCTCTTGCATGTAGCCTCCGTTAAAAGTGATATCACTTTAATATCTTTTTGAAGGCCGTCAAGATGTTTTCGACGCCGATGAAGCGCTGCCCCGATCCAGAAGTAAAGACGGCCTGCTTTACCCCGGGTTTACGGGCTCGCAACGCCCGGGACAGCTGTCGCGCCTGAAATGCGCGGTGGTCCTTCGAGGGCCAGGCATCGAAGGAACCCGCAATGATGATGAATCGACCCCTGCAGCGCTTCGCGCTCGCCGCAGCCCTTGTCGCCGTGAGCGGCCATTGCTTTGCGCAATTCGGCGGTGGCGGTGGCATGGGCGGAGGCCGGCGCGGTACGCGGCCCGACAGCACGACGAGCCCGCGCACAGGCGATGGCCTGTCAACGCCGGCAACCGCTGCGGGCAAGATCCGCGACAAGCTCTACGACCTGCGCGTGCAACTCATGATCACGCCCGAGCAGTCCCAGCTGTGGGACCGCTTCTCCGATGCGGTGTGGGACATGGTCAGCCGCGCCGGCATGACCGCTGCGGCACCACCAGACGACCTGACCGCCGTGCAGTTCGCACAGCAGCGCGCCATGCAGGCACAAGACCGTGCCCGGCGCACGCAGGCGGTGAGCGATGCGTTGTCGAAGCTCTACGACGCAATGACGCCCGAACAGCGCCACACTGCCGACCAGAACCTGCCGGCCGTCATTCCCTGACCGGGCCGATGCATCAGCGGGCGATCAGGTGATGAGGTCGAAGCAGCAGCCTGCGTAGTACGGCTTGTCCCCGCCGTCGACGAAGGGCACCTCGATAGGCTTGCCCTCGTTGCGCCACACATCGCGCTTCCTGTAGCCGGAGCGCGCGAGGTCGGCCAGCAGCTCGTCGTGGTGCTGGATGCGGTACGGGCACACGGCCACGCCGATGCTGTTGAGCGTGTAGATGGTGCGTTCCGGGTGCACGGCCGTGGTGTTCATGACGATGCGCCTGGGCTTCACGGCCAGTGCGGAAAGAATCGCGTCCATGCGGGTCGGCAAGTACTGCAGGCTGCCCGACACATACAGCACGTCGCAGCCGCTCGCATCGCGGTAGTCGGTGGTGAAGCCGAGTTGCTCGGTCGCTTCGCGCTTGACGGCCATCGCGCGGCCGCTTTCGACCACGCCGGGCACGTCGCACACCGTCCAGCGCAGGGTGTCGGGGTAGCTCAGCACGCGGCGGAAGGCGTAGTACTTGATGCCGACGTGTCCGCCCAGGTCGAACACGCGCGTCAGGCCCGCGTCGATGGAGCGGCCCAGCCAGAAGAGACCGGGGTAGTCGTAGAAATAGATCTGCGGGCTGTAGAGCTCGCCCGCGTCGGCATTGGCGTAGCCAACGGCCTTGGAGGGCGGTGCGCCAGCCTCGGCCGCCGCGAAGCTCTCGAACGAACCCATGAAGAGGTTCTCGTCCGTGTTGTTCAGGAACTTGCGCCTGTACGCACTTTCGCGGGGAGGAAACTGCAGAAGGCCTGAAAGCATCTATTTCTCCGGTGGCATGCCCATTCTGGGTGCAACCGGAGCATTCGAGGGCTATAGCCCAGTGCCGTTGGGGCGGTTACCCCATGGGGGTTACATACCGCTCGCCAGCGCCGCCGCAGCCGCCCGCGTTTCCACCCCCAGCTTCTCGAAGATGTGTTCCAGGTGCTTGTTCACCGTGCGCGGGCTGGTGCCCAGAATCTCGCCGATGTCGCGGTTGGTCTTGCCCTTGGCAAGCCAAGACAGCACCTCTGTCTCGCGCGGCGTAAGGGCGGCGTCGGCAAGGCGGGCCGCCGGCCCTTCGCGCTGGATGGCGAAGAGCAGCATCGTCTCGCCGAGCGCCGCTGCGCCGAGGTTGCGCACCGACAGCCGCATGCCCGTGGCGGTGCCGATGGCAATGGCCGCGCCCGGCGCGAGAGCCGGTTCCAGCGAAGCAGGCAGCAGGCCCGGCGCTACCGGGTCTTCCAGCGCATGCAGCCACAGCGCGGCCTGCGGCGAGCGCCACGCGATGCGCCCGCGCGTGTCGATGAACACCACGCCCATGCCGGCCACGTCAACCGCGTCGCGGGCCATGCGCGTGATGCGCGCGTTGCGCGCGTGCGTGTGCAGCCGCGCCAGCACCTCCTGCGCGCGGATCGGCTTCACCACGTAGTCGACGCCGCCGCACTCGAAGCCCTCGACCACGTGCGAGGTTTCAGAAAGCCCCGTCATGAACAGCACGGGAATGTGCGCCCATGCCGGGTTGGCCTTGATGCGCCTGCAGGTCTCGAAGCCCGAGAGGCCGGGCATCAGGCCGTCGAGCAAGATTGCGTCGGGCACCACCAGTTCGAGCCGCTGCAGCGCGGCCTCGCCGTCGGCCGCCACCAGCACGGTGTAGCCGCTGGCCTCCAGCGTGTCGCACAGCATGCCGAGGCTGCTGGGTGCGTCGTCCACCACCAGCACCACGGGGCGTTCGGATGATGATGGCGATTCAGGGGGTGAGGGTGTCTGCATCTTCGGCCAGTGCGTTGCGGAGGTTGTCGAGTTCGAAGCGCGTGACCATGCCGCGCAGCCAGGTGCAGGTCGATGCCGCTGCGGGCGAGGCGGCCGCCAGCCGGTCGAGCGCCGTGTGCAGGCCGCGCACATGGCCCATCTGCACGAGGCGCATGAGCTCGGCGCGGTCGTCTTCCGAAAGGGCAAGCTGGCGCGGGCGCTGCGGCGCGTCTTCTGCAGCGACGGGCGGCAATGCGTCGCTGCCCGACAGCCACTCAAGGCCGAGGTGCCGCTCCAGCGTGGCGATCAGCGCCGACTCGATCACCGGCTTGCCCACGAAGGCCTGGCAGTCGGCCGCGCGCAGCCGCTCGCTCTGGTTCTCGAACATGTTGGCCGAGACGATGATGATCGGGACGTCGCGAAAGCCCGAGGCGCGCACCGACGCGGCGGTCTGCCAGCCGTCCATGTCGTCCATCGTCAGGTCGAGCAGGATGGCCGAGGGCAGCTCCTCGCGCAGGCTGTCGAGGCATTCGGTGCCGCTCGCAGCCTCGCGCACCTCGAAGCCCAGCGGCGCGAGCATGCCGGCGAGCATCTGGCGCTGCACGGGCTGGTCGTCCACCACCAGCAGCGTGCGGCGCGCGCCGATGTAGCCCGACACGGGTTGCCGCAGCGCGCCGGCCTTGCTGGCCTGCGGGCCGGGGTCGGCCACCTCGCGCAGGTACACCCGCACGCTGAAGGTGCTGCCTTGCGAAGAGGTCGAGGCCAGCTTGAGCTCGCCGCCCATCAGCGAAGTGAGCAGCCCGGTGATCGTGAGGCCCAGCCCCGTGCCGGGCTCGCCGCGGCGGCGGCCCGCCGCACCGCGCTCGAAGGGCAGGAAGATGCGCTGGTGGTCCTGCGCCGCCACGCCGATGCCGGTGTCGACCACGTCGAAGCGCAGCACCTCGCGCCGCGCATCCACATGCAGCGTGACGGTGCCGCTGTCGGTGAAGCGCACCGCGTTCGTCAGCAGGTTGATGAGAATCTGCCGCAGCCACTTCGCGTCGGCATGCACCCATGGCGGCAACTGCCCGGCGTGCGTGAAGACGAAGGCCAGGCCCTTGTTCTCCGCCTGCGGCCGCACCATGTGCACGAGCTGGTCGAGAAAGGCCGGCAGCGCGAGCGGCGCGGGCTCCAGCTGCAGCCTGCCGGCCTCGATGCGCGCCAGGTCGAGCAGGCCGTCGATCAGGCCCAGCATGTGCTCGCCGCTGCGGTGAATGGTCTGCACCGCCTCGCGCGGCGGCGTCACGGCGTCGCCCTTGAGCAGGATCTGCGAGTAGCCCAGGATGCTGTTGAGCGGCGTGCGCAGCTCGTGCGTCATGCCGGCCACATAGCGCGTCTTGGCCTGGTTCGCGGCCTCGGCGGCTTCCTTGGCGGTCTGCAGCGCGGCATCGGTGCGGCGGTGCGCCTCGATTTCGAGGGCCAGCAGATTGTTGTGGCGGTTCGATTCTTCCTGCGCCATCTGCCGGCTTTCGCTGCCCAGCACCACCCACCACGCGGCCACAGCGGCCACGACCGAGAGCAATGCGAACACTTTGAGAAAGGCAGTGGCCATGACCGAATCGCTGGTGCCCGCCAGCGCCTCCTGCGCATAGACCACGCCGACCACGGTGGCCAGCAACGCAATGAGCGAGGCGGCTATCAGCAGGTAATGCGCCACGCGGAAGTTCAGCCGCGCCGACAGCGCCGGCGGCAGCAGCGCCTGCAGCCAGCCGCTCATCTGCTCGGCCGCGCGCGAGTTTGTCTTGCAGCGGTCGTGGCAGCGCGATTCGAGCGTGCAGCACAGCGAGCAGATCGGCGCGCTGTACGCAGGGCAGTGCGCCATGTCTTCAGACTCGAAGCTGTTGTCGCACACCGAGCACTTCACGCTCTGGCCCGGCTTCCAGCGGTCGATGTCTGTGCGCGCGAGGTAGTAGCGCCCGCGCGTACGCCAGGCCAGCAGAGGCGACACGGCCATGGCCGTCACCAGCGCGATGAAGGGCGAGAAGGCGCGGGCCCAATGCCCCAGCACGCCGGAGTAGGCCAGCATGGCCAGCGCAGCCGCCACCAGCATCGCCATCAGCCCCACCGGGTTGATGTCGTACAGGTGCGCGCGCTTGAACTCGATGGTCTTCGGGCTCCAGCCCAGCGGCTTGTTGATGACCAGGTCGGCCACCAGCGCGCCGACCCAGGCGATGGCGATGTTGCTGTAGAAGCCCAGCACGTGCTCCAGTGCCGCGAATACGCCCAGCGCCATCAGCAATATCGCGATGACCACGTTGAACACCAGCCACACCACGCGCCCCGGGTGGCTGTGCGTGAGCCGCGCGAAGAAGTTAGACCACGCGAGCGAACCCGCGTAGGCGTTCGTCAGGTTGATCTTCATCTGCGAGATCACCACGAACAGCACAGTGATGCCCAGCACCCAGGCCGGGTCGCGCAGCACGTACGAAAAGCCCGTGAGGTACATCTGCGTGGGCTCGATCGCGTGGTTGGCCGGTATCTCGTGCTGCAGGGCCAGGAAGGCGAGGAACGCGCCACCCATCATCTTCAGCATGCCCGGCACGATCCAGCCCGGCCCGGCGATGAGCACCGCGGTCCACCAGCGGCCACTGTTGGCGGCGGTCTTCTCGGGCAGGAAGCGCAGGTAGTCGACCTGCTCGCCGATCTGCACCACCAGCGAGAAGGCCACCGTGGCGGCGGCGCCGAACATCAGCGGATCGAAGCCGCTGCTGTCCGAAGTGCGGCCGACCAGGCTGGTGAAGTCGGCGTACAGCTCGGGCTTCTTCACCAGCACCGCAATGAAGGGGCAGACGAACAGCACGATCCAGATCGGCTGCGTCCACAGTTGCAGCCCCGATATGAGCGTGATGCCCCGCGCCACCAGCGGAATGATGACGATCGACGACACCATGTACAGCAGCCATAGCGGCCAGTCGAGGTACATCTGCAGCGCCAGCGCGAGGATGGCCGCCTCCAGCGCGAAGAAGATGAAGGTGAAGCTTGCGTAGATCAGCGAGGTGAGCGTGGAACCCAGGTAGCCGAAGCCCGCGCCGCGCGTGAGCAGGTCCATGTCCACGCCGTGCCGTGCCGCGTAGTACGAGATGGGCAGGCCCGTGAGGAAGGTGATGAGCCCCACCACCAGGATGGCCCACAGCGCATTCGAGAAGCCGTAGCTCAGCGCGATGGCGCCGCCGATGGCCTCCAGCGCCAGGAACGAGGTGGCGCCGAAGGCCGCGTTGGCCACGCGGAACTCCGACCACTTGCGAAAGCTGCGTGGCGTGTAGCGCAGCGCGTAGTCCTCCAGCGTTTCGTTCGCGACCCATGCGTTGTAGTCGCGGCGGATGCGAAAGATCTTCTGTCCGGAGACGGATTGCATGGCTGGTTCTCGCGGCGGCGGTGGCATGGGGCAGGTACAGCAAGAAGCGCTCCCTGTGCTTCTTTCCCCTCGATGTTTTCCACCGATGTCTGGCTCGCGAGTCTGCGGGCAGGGCGGGCTCCCGCCGCTACGTTGAATGACGTATTCGCGCAAACCCGGGTGATTTCTAAAGTACCAGCCATGGTGCTCGAGGCACCGTCCGATGCACTGCGATGGTGCGCGGCTCTACTTTCCAACAACCTGCCTGGAGTTTCCTGATGTCGCGTGATTCAGATCTTTCTCTCGATGCCCTGGCATTGCGCCGCCGCCGTCTGCTGCAGGGCGCCGCCGCGCTGCCCGTGATGGGCCTGAGCGGCCTGAGCTTCGGCCAGGGGCAGTTCCCCACGGCCAAGGTCAACACCACCAAGCTCGCCGTGACCGACACCGAGGTAACGGTGGGCCAGCTGCATTCGTCCACCGGCACCATGGCGATTTCGGAGACCGGCTCCATCCAGGCCGAGCAGCTCGCCATCGACCAGATCAACGCCATGGGCGGCGTGCTGGGCCGCAAGATCAAGGTCATCAAGGAAGACGGCGCCTCCGACTGGCCTACCTTCGCCGAGAAGTCGAAGAAGCTGCTGGTCAACGATCACTGCGCGGCCGTGTTCGGCTGCTGGACCAGCGCCTCGCGCAAGGCAGTGCTGCCTGTGTTCGAGAAAGAGAACGGCCTCTTGTACTACCCGACCTTCTACGAAGGCCTGGAGCAGAGCAAGAACGTGATCTACACCGGCCAGGAGGCCACGCAGCAGATCATCTGGGGCCTGGACTGGGGCGCGAAGGAGAAGAAGGCCAAGACCTTCTTCCTGGTGGGCTCCGACTACATCTGGCCGCGCACCTCGATGAAGATCGCGCGCAAGCACATCGAGAACTTCCAGAAGGGTTCGGTCAAGGGCGAGGAGTACTACCCGCTGGGCCACACCAACTTCAACTCGCTGATCAACAAGATCAAGGTGGCCAAACCCGACTGCATCTTTGCGGCCGTGGTGGGCGGCTCGAACGTGGCCTTCTACAAGCAGCTCAAGGCCGCGGGCATCACGGGCGACAAGCAATTCCTGCTGACGCTGGCTGTGACGGAAGACGAAATGACCGGCGTGGGTGGCGAGAACTTCGCGGGCTTCTACTCGTCGATGAAGTACTTCCAGACGCTGGACAACGCGAACAACAAGAAGTTCGTGGAAGCCTTCAAGGCGAAGTACGGCAAGGACGCGGTGATCGGCGACGTGACGCAGGCGGGCTACCTCGGTCCGTGGCTGTGGAAGGCGGCGGTGGAGAAGGCCGGCAGCTTCGACGTGGACAAGGTGGTGGCGGGCTCGCCGGGCATCGAGCTGAAGACGGCGCCCGAGGGGTACGTGAAGCTGGATGCGAACCATCACCTGTGGAGCAAGGCGCGCATCGGGCAGGGGCAGCTCGATGGCACGTTCAAGGTGGTGGCGGAGTCGGCTGAGCTGATCAAGCCGGATCCGTTCCCGAAGGGCTACCAGTAAGCCAGCAAGCAGGCCGTCGGCCTTCACCCCAACCCTCTCCCGCTGGCGGGAGAGGGGGCAACTCCAACATTCCGGACTTCCCGCCATGACTCTGTCGGACATGATGAACATCGGCCTCATGCAGGGCTTCGCGGGGCTGAGCCTCTTCGCGGTGCTGCTGCTGATGGGGCTGGGCCTGGCGATCATCTTCGGCCAGATGGGCGTGATCAACATGGCGCATGGCGAGTTCATGACCATCGGCGCCTATTCGATCTACCTGGCCGCGCGCATCACCGAAAGCCTGGCGCCGGCGTTCATGCCGTACTACTTCCCGATCGCCATCGGGCTGGCCTTCGTCTTCGCCTTCATCACCGGATGGATCGTGGAGTGGGTGCTGATTCGCCATCTGTACAAGCGCCCGCTCGACACGTTGCTCGCCACCTGGGGTGTGAGCCTGGGCCTGCAGCAGATCTTTCGCACCTTCATCGGCCCGAAGGAAGTGAGTCCCACGCTGCCCGAATGGCTCATGGGCTCGTGGACGCCGCATGAAGGCCTCGACATTCCGATCAACGGCCTGTTCGTATTGGCGCTCACAGCGCTGGTCACGGGCGGCGTGCTCATCGCTCTGCACAAGAGTCGATGGGGCTTGCGGGTCCGCGCCACAGTGGCCAACCGAACGATGGCCAACGCCACCGGCATCGACACGAAGAAGACCGACCGCCTGACCTTTGCCATCGGCTGCGGCATTGCCGGCATGGCGGGCGCGGCCTTCACCACCATCGGTTCGACCGGGCCGACCTCGGGTTCGCTCTACATCGTCGACGCCTTCCTGGTCGTCACCTTCGGCGGCGCGGCCAGCCTGTTCGGCACGGTGGTTTCGGCCTTTGGCATCGCGCAGACGCAGTCGATCTCCGAGTTCTTCATGACCGGCTCGATGGCCAAGGTGCTGACGCTGTCGCTGATCGTGCTGATCTTGATGATGCGCCCCCAAGGCCTGTTCGCCGTCAAGGTCCGCCGCTGATGAACCCGATTCCCTTGCAGGAGAACGTTCCGATGAATTTCATCAAGGCCTCGATCCAGCGCTACCAGCTCGGCAGCCTGCTGCTCCTGGTGCTGCTGCTCGCGGTGGTGCTGCCGCTGTCGCTCGACATCTTCCGCCTCAACCTCGTGGGCAAGTACCTCACCTACGCCTTCGTGGCCGTGGGGCTCGTCATGGTGTGGGGCTACGGCGGCGTGCTGAGCCTGGGGCAGGGCGTGTTCTTCGGCATCGGCGGGTATGCGATGGCGATGTTCCTCAAGCTCGAAGCCTCCGATCCCATCACGACCAAGATCCAGTCGACGCCCGGCATTCCGGACTTCATGGACTGGAACCAGATCACCGAATTGCCCACGCTGTGGCTGCCATTCAAGAGCCTGCCTCTGAGCCTTGCACTGGTAGTGCTGGCGCCGATGGCACTGGCCTGGCTCGTGAGCTTTGCGATGTTCAAGCGGCGCGTGGGCGGCGTGTACTTCGCGATCATCACGCAGGCGGTGGCGCTGATCTGCACCGTGCTCATCATCGGCCAGCAGGGCTACACGGGCGGCGTGAACGGCATGACCGACCTGAAGACGATGCTGGGCTGGGACACGCGCACCGACAGCGCCAAGTACGTGCTGTATTACGTCTGCGTCGGCTTGCTGGTGGCGAGCATCCTGCTGTGCCGCTGGGTGCAGACCAGCAAGCTGGGTACGCTGCTGCTTGCCATGCGGGACAAGGAAGACCGCGTGCGCTTCTCGGGCTACGACGTGTCGAATTTCAAGGTCTTCATCTTCTGCCTGGCGGCCGGGCTCTCGGGCATCGGTGGCGCGATGTTCGCGCTGCAGGTGGGCTTCATGTCGCCGAGCTTCGTGGGCATCGTGCCCTCGATCGAGATGGTGATCTTCTGCGCGGTAGGCGGGCGCATGAGCCTGGTGGGCGCGGTGTACGGCGCGCTGCTGGTGAATGCGGGCAAGACGCTGTTCTCCGAGAGCTTTCCGGACCTGTGGCTGTTCCTGATGGCCGGGCTCTTCATCGGCGTGACCATGGCCTTCCCGATGGGGCTTGCCGGAGTGTGGGAAGAAAAGATCCGGCCGTGGTGGAAGTCGCGTCGCCAGGCGCTGCGCGATGCAGCTGTCAAGCCGCCGGTCTCTGCTGTTGCACCTGCACCCGTGGCACCAGTCGCGGCACAACCCGAACCCACGCTGCCCGAAGGCGTCGGCAGCCAGCGCGCCTGACGACTGAACCCGGAGCCACACCCTCATGAGCAACACCGACTTCGCGCTCGCCGTGGAAGATCTCACCGTCTCCTTCGACGGCTTCAAGGCCATCGACGACCTCACGCTGTACATCGACCGCAACGAGTTGCGTGTGATCATCGGTCCCAACGGGGCAGGCAAGACCACGCTGCTCGACCTGATCTGCGGCAAGACGCGCGCAAGCGCCGGCAGCATCAAGTTCAAGAACACCGAGCTCACGAAGATGGCCGAGCACAAGCGCGTGCGGCTGGGCATCGGCCGCAAGTTCCAGACACCATCCATCTACGAGAACCTGAGCGTGTTCCAGAACCTGGAGGTGTCGTTCCCGAAGGGCCGCTCGGTGTTCGGCGCGCTGGCTTTCAAGTGCGACGACGAGGTCAAGGCCAAGGTGCAGGCGATTGCGGAAGAGATCGGCCTGGCCGACCGCCTCGACACAGAGGCCGGCCTGCTGAGCCACGGCCAGAAGCAGTGGCTTGAGATTGGCATGTTGCTGATGCAGGAGCCCGAGCTGCTGATGCTCGACGAACCCATTGCCGGCATGAGCGCGCGCGAACGAGAGCTCACGGCCGACCTGCTCAAGCGCATCTGCCAGAACCGCGCGGTGATCGTCATCGAGCACGACATGGCCTTCGTCAAGCAGATCGCGCACAAGGTCACCGTGATGCACCAGGGGAGGATCCTTGCCGAGGGGCCCATGGAGAAGGTGCAGGCGGATCCCAAGGTCATCGATGTCTATCTGGGGCACTAGATGAAGCGCTGTCGTTCAGGGCTCGCTCACGACGACGGGGTACCTTGCTCCGCGAATGTCCCCCGCCCTTCGGGCTCCTCCTTTATTTCGCTGCGCAAGGCACCCCATCGACGTGATCGTTGGACAGAGCAGTCGTTGATCAGTCGTGCACCAGCGGCCTGTGCAAGCACCCCGAACACAACCCGAGAGAGTCCAAAGATATGAGCAACCTCATGCTGAAGGTAGAAGACCTGCACGTAGCCTACGGCCAGAGCGAGGCCCTGCACGGCATCTCCTTCAAGGGCCATGCCAACGAAACCATCGCCATCATGGGTCGCAACGGCATGGGCAAGACCACGCTGTTCAAGAGCCTCATGGGCGTGCTGCCGTTGAAGAGCGGGCGCATCGAAGTGGCGGGCCAGGACGTGTCGCGCGACGAGAGCTTCCGCCGCGTGGCAAAAGGCATCGCCTACGTGCCGCAGGGCCGGATGATCTTTCCGACGCTGACGGTGGAAGAGAACATCCAGACCGGCCTCGAGAACTCGAAGACCCGCCGCATCCCCGAAGAAATCTACGCGCTGTTCCCCGTGCTGTGGGACATGAAGGGCCGCAAGGGCGGCAACCTCTCGGGCGGCCAACAACAGCAGCTTGCGATTGCACGCGCCCTCGTCACCGACCCCAAGGTGCTGCTGCTCGACGAGCCCACCGAAGGTATCCAGCCTTCGATCATCAAGGACATCGCCAAGGCACTCAACGAGATCCGCAAGCTGCGCGGCATCACCATCGTCGTGTCCGAGCAGGTGCTCAGCTTTGCGATGGACGTGGCCGATCGGCTCTTCGTCATCGAAGGCGGCCGCCTCGTGCATGAGACCGCGCGCGACAAGACCGACGTGGACCACATCAAGGCCTACCTCTCCGTTTGATTTCCGTTCAACCACAACCCAACCAGGAGCCACTGCAAATGACGGACACGCTGATCAAGGTCGATCTGACCAAGTCGCCCACAGAGAACGAGTTGATTCACAACCGCTGGCACCCGGACATTCCGATGGCCTGCTGGGTCAACCCGGGCGACGACTTCATCCTCGAGACCTTCGACTGGACCGGCGGCTTCATCAAGAACAACGACAGCGCCGACGACGTGCGTGACATCGACCTGAGCACCGTGCACTATCTCTCGGGCCCCGTGGGCGTGAAGGGTGCAGAGCCCGGCGACCTGCTGGTGGTCGACCTGCTCGACATCGGCGCCAAGCAGGACAGCCTCTGGGGCTTCAACGGCTTCTTCTCGAAGAAGAACGGCGGCGGCTTTCTCACCGACCACTTTCCCGAGGCGCAGAAATCGATCTGGGACTTCAAGGGCATGTTCACCAGCTCGCGCCACATTCCGGGCGTGAACTTCGCGGGCCTCATCCACCCCGGCCTGATCGGTTGCCTGCCCGACAAGCCCATGCTCGACATGTGGAACGAGCGCGAGAAGGCGCTCATTGCCACCGACCCCGATCGTGTGCCCGGCCTTGCCAATCCGCCGTTCGCCGGCACCGCCCACATGGGCAAGATGACCGGCGAGGCGAGGGCGAAGGCCGCCGCCGAGGGTGCGCGCACCGTGCCGCCGCGCGAGCATGGCGGCAACTGCGACATCAAGGACCTGTCGCGCGGCTCCAAAGTGTTCTTCCCCGTGTATGTCGACGGCGCAGGCCTCAGCGTGGGCGACCTGCACTTCAGCCAGGGCGACGGCGAAATCACCTTCTGCGGCGCCATCGAAATGGCCGGCTGGGTGCACATGAAGGTCACCCTCATCAAGGGCGGCATGGCCAAGTACGGCATCAAGAACCCGATCTTCAAGCCCAGCCCGATCACGCCGCAATACAACGACTACCTGATCTTCGAAGGCATCTCGGTCGACGAGAGCGGCAAGCAGCACTACCTCGACGTGAACGTGGCCTACCGCCAGGCCTGCCTGAACGCCATCGAGTACCTGAAGAAGTTCGGCTACTCGGGTGCGCAGGCCTATTCGATTCTTGGCACGGCGCCGGTGCAGGGCCACATCAGCGGCGTGGTCGACGTACCCAACTCGTGCGCCACGCTGTGGCTGCCCACGGGCATCTTCGACTTCGACATCAATCCGAACGCCTCGGGCCCGGTGAAGATGATCGACGGCAGCATCGACATGCCGCTGTCGCACGACCTGCGTTGAAAGATAGCCAGGCCATGCCCACTTACGACTACGCCTGCGGCCAGTGCGGCGGCTTCGAGGCGCTGCGGCCTTCGGGCCTGCGCGACGAGCCCGCCGCATGCCCCGATTGCGGATGCGCCGCGCCGCGTGTACTTTCGGCCGCACCGCGGCTCGCGCTGATGGCCTCGGGCACGCGCCGCGCCATGGAGACCAACGAGCGCGCACGGCACGAGCCCGGCAGTTCGCGCGACTACGCGCGCTTCAAGCATCCGGCGGGCTGCGGCTGCTGCAGTTCAGGCAAGCGGGGTGCGACTGTGACGGCTCCCAACGGGGCCAAGTCCGCGCCTTCGAGGCGGCCGTGGATGATCAGCCACTGAGGCTGGCGTTTCATGGGGCAACCCCTATTGACCGGCTTCTTTTCAAGGCCCTGATTGTTTCAATCCTGTGAACGCCGTGGTTCATTTCGACGGCGTTTTTCAGGGCTCTTCAGGATCAAACTTCTCCTCACCAACCCATCACCTGAAGGAGATTGAAATGAATGCCTCGAAGATCCTCGCCGCTGCTGCCCTCTCGCTCCTGGCTGCTGCCGGAGCCCACGCAGAAACCTACGACGGCGTGCACGTCGTGAACTCTTCTGTGACCCGCGCTGAAGTCGCACCGCAAGCCGTCGCCGCCGCTCGTGCTGGCAACGAATACAGCGATGCCTCGGGCGCTGGCGCACAAGCCTTCACCTCGACCGCCAATCGCGCGACCGTGCAAGCCGAAGCCGTTGCCAAGGCACACGACCCGTTCGCCAGCCTCGACCGCCGCGCGTTCTACCGCGACGAAGTGCCGGCTGCGTACAAGAAGCCCAGCGTGTCGTTCACGCGCCAAGCTGGCCTGTAAGCACCGACCACGGCACCTTCGGGTGTTGCAAAAGAAAGAACGGGCCCTCGGGCCCGTTTTTTCATGGCCGATCACTTTGTGGTCGTTGCCAAAATATACGCATTGAGTATATATTTGCGGCCCATGAACATGCCGCAACAGGTGCTCCTTCGCGACGCGATGCGTCAACTCAACATGACGCGCGACGCATTCGCAGAGCGCATCGGCAGCCGCAGAAGGGCGCTTGACGCCTGGCTCCTGCCCGACGAATCCAATGAATTCAGGGCCATGCCCGAAGTCGCACGGCGCTTCGTGAGCGAGATCCTGGCTTCAGACGGGCGGCGCAGTGAATATACGCAAAGCGCACATGAAGGTGCCTTGCGCCAGGCGCTGGCCACTGAAGGCTCGCACCACCTGCTGTCGGTCAGCCAGTTCAACCGCGACGCCATCGACGAACTGTTCCAGCTGGCTGACGTGATGCAGCCCATCGCGCGTCGCCGCAAGGTCAGCCGCGTGCTCGAAGGGGCCGTGCTGGCCAATCTGTTCTTCGAGGCCAGCACGCGCACCCGCGTGAGCTTCGGCGCGGCGTTCTGCCGGCTGGGCGGCTCGGTGTGCGACACCACGGGCTTCACTTTCTCGTCGATGGCCAAGGGCGAATCGATCTACGACACCAGCCGCGTCATCAGCGGCTATGCCGATGCGATCGTGGTGCGGCATCCGGAGCAGGGCTCGGTCGCTGAATTCGCGCGCGCCACCAACGTGCCGGTCATCAACGGCGGCGACGGCCCGGGCGAGCACCCCAGCCAGGCGCTGCTCGACCTGTACACCATCCAGCGCGAGTTCTCGCGCCTGGGCAAGCTGGTCGACGGCGCGCACATCGCGATGGTCGGCGACCTGAAGTACGGGCGCACCGTGCATTCGCTCATCAAGCTGCTTGCGTTGTACCGGGGCCTGAAGTTCACGCTGATCTCGCCGCCGTCGCTCGCAATGCCGGCGGAAATCGTGGAGGCCGTCAGCCGCAACGGCCATGTGGTCGAGACCGCCGCCACGCCCGCGCAGGCGCTGGCCGGCGCCGACATCATCTACGCCACCCGCATCCAGAAAGAGCGCTTCGCGAACGACGAAGTGCTGGAGGGCTTCGACAACGCGTTCGAGATCAACCGCGCGCTCATCGAATCAGCCTGCAAGCCCGAGGTGGTCGTGATGCATCCGCTGCCGCGCGATGGCCGCCCCGGCTCGCACGACCTGAGCGTCGACCTGAACAATGACCCGCGCCTGGCCATCTTCCGCCAGACCGACAACGGCATCCCGGTGCGCATGGCGATCTTTGCCACGCTGCTGGGCGTGGAAAAGCTCGTCAGCCGCTCGATGCGCGATGCTGCCTGGACGCCGCCCTCGCACATCGGGCCGGACGACAGCGTGTTTCACGGGCTCGATTGAGGCTCAGCACGAGCGCGTGGCCGTCAGGCGTGCGCGAGGATGTTGACCAGCTTGCCGAACGGATCGCGCACGTAGAAGCGGCGCACGCCCCAGGGTTCGTCCGTCGGGCCGTATTCGATGGCGAAGCCCGCGGCCTTCATGCGTTCGAGGGCCGTGTCGATGTCGTCGACCTCGATGGACAGATCGGGCACTGGCGTACCCGAGCCGCCTTCCGACGCGAAGCTGACCTGCAACGTCATCTCGGCCTGCGAGCCGTAGGTCTGGATCCAGCCGTGGTCCATGAGCAGATCGAGGCCGAGGATGTCCTTGTAGAAGACAGCCGCACGCGCGGGCTCGGGCGTTGCGAAGTTGGCGACCAGTCGTTTGACTTTCATGGGGCAGGTTTTCTGATCGTGAAGGTTTGGGGTTGGCCGTCGCGCTCGACGTGCAGCAGGCCGCCTTCGATGCGGATGCCGGTCCAGCGTTCGATGCGCCCGTCCGAATGGATGATCTCGATGCTGTCGTCGGACACCACTCGGTAGTTGAACAGCGGCCCGGCCAAAGGGCCGTTCTTCTTGCCGATCATCGCGGTCACACGGCCGGTGGATCGAAAGGAGTAGCTGTTGACCAGCGTGTCGGAAACGAGGTCGAGGAAGTGGTCGATGGGCAGGGCGTGGTTCGGCGTGATCGTCATGGTCTGGCGTTCGTTGTTTCCACAAGGCAGCCTTCCGATTCAGAAGCGGCCGAATATAGAGCCTCAAGCAGTCGCACGCCGATACGTCAGCAACCGCCCCCTGTATGCCGCCCGGCTCACGGTTGCGATCTGGTCCAGCCGCTCCTCGCACATGCCGAAGCCTTCGTCCGCCATCTGCCTGTTGAATGCCGACCGGTTCCCCCGGTCCGGGTCGACGATCCACACCTCGGCGGCGGGGCTGGTGTGGCGGGCGATGAAGGCGGCGAGCAGGCCTTCCGCATCGCGCTCGTACAGCAGGTCGCTGCCGATCACGAGGTCGAACAGGCCGTGCACGTCGCCGTCGGCGCCGGTCTCCTGCATGCCCCAGTGGCCGCGCCTGTATTTCATGGGCGGCAAGGCGTTCAGCCGAAGGTTCTCCAGCAGGAAGCCGCCAGCGAGCGGGTGGCAGTCGCTCGCTGTCATGTCGTTGCCGCGCCGATGGCCGACCAGGCTTGCTAGCGCGAGGCCGCAGCCAATTTCGAGCACGCGCGCGCCCAGCACCACGGGGTGCAACGCCATGCGCGCGGCCAGTTGCGCGCCCGAGGGCCACAGCAGCCCGAACATTGGCCACGAGGCGGAAGAGATTCCCTGCGCGGCAGCCGTGCCCAAAGGGTCTGAGAACTGTTGCCGATCGAGCAGCGATTGAATGACGAGGTCGTCGGCACCCGCGATGGCGATGCGCTCCAGCTTGAGTAGATAGCCTGGCATCGAAGGGAGCAGGGTCTCGCGTGCGAGGCCCCGGTGCAGCAAAGGTGGGCCAGTATGCGCCCTTGCCGGTTGCGTGCCTTCTCACGCTCACCTAAGCAAACTCTCACTGCTGTGTAAGCGGCCTCTCACGGCCTGGTAAGTACCGCGTCCTAGAGTGAATTCATCGTCATCACTCAAGGAGACAACCATGAGATTTCGTATCGCAACCCTCTGCATCGCCGCTGTGCCGGCGCTGGTGCTGACATCGCTCGCGCACGCAGGCGGGCTGGCCGATCCCGACTACCCGCAGATCTCGCATTCGACACAGTCGCGCGATGCGGTGGCCGAGGACGCCATGCGCGCCAACAACGGCATTCACGCAACAGAGGTTCTGGAATCGCAGGTGCAGGCGCCTGTGTCGGGCGCCGACCGTGCGCAGGTGCAGGCCGAGGCGATTCGCGCGAACACCGGCATCCATCCGACGGAAGTTCTGGAATCGCAGGTGCAGCCGCCGGTGGCTTCTGCGAACCAGCCGGATGCGGCGATGACACACGCCACCAACACAACTGGCGCGACCACCTACTGAGCCGCCGCGGCGCCTTGCACGCCCGGCGTCAATCGCGCGTGAGCACGAAGCGCCTGCGGATGCCGCTTGCGGCCGAAGGCGCCACCCACAGATCGAACTCGCCGGGCTCGACGGTCGGCTTCATGTCGCGGCCGATGAAGGCGAGGTCGTCGGCCGTGAGCGTGAACTCGACGACCGCTGAAGCTCCCGGCGCGATGCCGATCTTGCGAAAGCTCTTCAGCTCGCGCACCGGCCGCGTCACGCTTGCCGCGCGCTGGCCGATGTAGAGCTGCACCACTTCTTCCGCGTCGCGCTGGCCGGTGTTGGTGACGGTGGCGCGCACGCGCAGCGTTCCCGACGTCGGCAAGCGCTCCGTACTCAGCTCGACGTTGTCGTAGCGCACCGGTGAATAGCCGATGCCGAAGCCGAAGGGGTAGAGCGCTTCGTTCGTTGCGTCCAGGTAGCGCGTCTTGAATGACGTGCCTGGCGCGTTCTCGGGCGACGGCCTGCCGGTGCGCTTGTGGGCGTAGTAGTAGGGCACCTGGCCGGCCGTTTGCGGAAAGCTCACGGGCAGGCGGCCCGAGGGGTTGAAGTCGCCGAACACGACGTCGGCGATCGCGTTGCCGGTCTGCACGCCGAGGAACCACGTGACGAGGATGGCGCGCGCATTGCGCACCGCGCCCTTGAGCGCCATCGCTCGGCCGTTGCTCAACAGCACTATCACGGGCTTGCCGGTGGCGGCCACGGCCTCGGCCAGGTCTTGCTGTGCTTGCGGCAGCCCGATGTCGCTGCGCGAGCGCGCCTCGCCCGACATCTTCTCGCTCTCGCCGATGGCGAGCACCACCACGTCGGCATCGCGCGCGGCCGCCACCGCGGCGTCGATGCCGCCGGGCAGCGTCGACTCGATGCCCGAGCCGCGCACCACGTTCACCGACGAGTTGGGCCCCAGCGCCCCGCGCAGGCCCTGGTCGATGCCCACCGGTGCCGACTGTCCGGGGAACAGGCTCCACGCGCCCATCAGGTCGACGGTGCCCTCGGCGAAGGGCCCGATCAGCGCGATCTTCGTGCCGGCCTTGGGCAGCGGCAGCAGCATGCGCTCGTTCTTCAGCATCACGATGGAGCGGCGCGCGCTCTCGCGGGCCAGTGAGATGAATTCGGGGTTCTCGGGGCGCTGCGAGGCGGGTGGGCCGTCGAGGCCGTGCATCGGGTCGTCGAACAGGCCCAGCTTCTGCTTGACGCGCAGCACGCGGCGCACGGCCTCGTCGAGCCGCTCCATGGGCACCTCGCCCGAGGCCACGAGGTCGGGCAGGTAGCGCATGTACAGGCCGCTCTGCATGCTCACGTCGGTGCCGGCCATGAAGGCCTGCTTGGCGGCCTCGCGTGGGTTGGCGGCGTAGCCGTGCTCCACCAGTTCTTCGTCGGCCGTGTAGTCGGAGACCACGAAGCCCTGGAACTTCCATTCGTCGCGCAGCACGCCTGTGAGCAGCGAGTGGTTGGCGGTGGAGGGCACGCCGCCGATTTCGTTGAAGGCGCTCATCACCGAGAGCGCGCCGGCGTCCAGCGCCGCACGGAACGGCGGCAGGTACACCTCGCGCAGCGTCTGCTGCGAGATGTCGCTCACGTTGTAGTCGAGCCCGCCTTCGCCCGCGCCGTAGGCCGCGAAGTGCTTGGGCGTGGCCAGCATCGCGTCGGGCCGCGAAAGGTCCGACCCCTGGAAGCCGCGCACGCGCGCGGCGGCGAACTGCCGCGAGAGGTACACGTCTTCGCCCGCGCCTTCGAGGCCGCGGCCCCAGCGTGCGTCGCGCGCGATGTCGACCATGGGCGCGAAGGTCCAGCGGAAGCCGTCGGCCGTGGCCTCGACCGCCGCGGCGCGCGCGGTGCGCTCGGCCAGGTCCGGCTCCCAGCTGGAGGCCTCGGCCAGCGGCATCGGGAACATGGTGCGAAAGCCGTGGATCACGTCCGCGCCGAAGAGCAGCGGAATGCCCAGGCGCGACTCGTTCACCGCAATCTGCTGCAGCCGCCGCTTGCCTTCGAGGCCGGCGTTGTTGAACAGGCCTGTGAGCCGGCCGGCGCGCACGTCGGCAGTCTCCTGCTGTGCATTGCGCCAGCCGGCCTGGGGGTTGTTGGGGGTGTCGATGTCGGCGGGGCCGTACAGGGTGAGCTGGCCGGCCTTCTCCTGCACTGTCATACGGGCGATGAGAGCCTCGATGCGGGCCTCGGGCGTCAGCGCTGCATCTGCCGCGGCAGGGGCGGCGGATGCAGGGGGAAGCAGGAGCGCGAGGGAGAGAAGGGCGGAGGCGGGAGCGAGAAAGGAAGCCGGGGTTCTGATGCGCATGGCCTCCTATTCTCCAGATAACGCCGCCATGCCCTCTCGGCGGGTTTCCGCGCTGGCCGTAGGCCTTCTCCGATAGCCAGGGCCGTGCTTACTCTGCGGTGGCGCCCGAATCCTTCGCCACCTTCACCCATTTCGTCGTCTCGCTGCCGATGAAGGTTGCGAGCTCGGCCGGCTTCATGTTGCCGGCCGTCACGCCCTGTTCCTCGAAGCGTTTCACCACGTCAGGCTGCTGCAGCACGCGCGACACCTCGGTGTTCAGGCGCTGCACCAGCTCGGGCGGCGTGCCGTGCGGCGCCATGAGCGCGAACCATGTGGTCATGTCGTAGCCCTTGAGGCCGGCCTCGTCGAGCGTGGGTACGCCGGGGTAGGCGGGCGAACGTGTCTTCGTGGTCACGGCCAGCGCCTGCACCTTGCCGGCGCGGATGTGTGGTGCGGCCGAGGGGCTGGTTTCGATGGCCATCTGGATCTGCCCGCCCATCAGGTCGGCCATCATCGGCGCGCCGCCCTTGTAGGGCACGTGCACGATGTCGGTCTTCGTCATCGAACGAAACAGCTCGCCCGAGATGTGCTCCGTGCTGCCGTTGCCCGCCGAGCCGTAGTTGACCTTGCCCGGGTTGGCCTTGATGTAAGCGACGAGTTCGGCCACCGATTTCACGGGCACCTTCTCGTTCACGATCAGCACGTTGGGCGTGGATGCGACCAGCGCCACCGGATCGAAGTCGCGCTGGAAGTCGTAGGGCAGGCGCTTGTAGAGGCCCGGCGCGATCGAATGCGCGATGGTGGCCATGAACAGCGTGTAGCCATCGGCCGGCGCCTTCGACGCGATGGCCGCGCCCACGGTGCCGCCCGCGCCACCGCGGTTGTCGATGATGACCGGCTGCTTGAGCGCTTCCGACAGCTTCTGGCCCACGGTGCGCGCGACGATGTCGGTGGTGCCGCCCGCCACGAAGGGCACGACGAGGGTGATGGGCTTGGCGGGCCAATCGGCCGCGCTGGAAGACGCCGCGGCGGTGGCCAGCAGCAGGGCGGCCATGCAGGTGCGCAGAAAAGTCGAGGGGCGTGGGAGGGAGGATTTCATGGTCTGGATGTCGTGGAGTCGTTGTTATTGGCTATTGAAAAGAGTGCGCGCTTCACGCCACGCGGTTCAGCAGCGGCTGGTTGCGTACCCAGCGCCGCAGGTTGTCGAGAAAGATCGCGGCCACGCGCGCTTCGTTGCCGTCCGAATGGCCGGCGCTGTGGGGCGTGACGATCACGTTCGGCAGGCTCCACAGCGGCGAGTCAGTCGGCAGGGGCTCGTGCGCGAACACGTCGAGATACGCGCCGGCCAGCGCGCCGCTGCGCAATGCATCGATGAGCGCCGGCTCGTCGATCACTTCGCCGCGAGAGACGTTCACGAGCCGCGCACCGGCGGGCATGCGCGCCAGCGCCGCCGCATCGATGAGGCCGCGCGTGCGATCGCTCAGCGGGCAGGCCAGCAGCAGCCAGTCGGCCTGCGGCAGCACTGTGTGCAGCTGTTCGTAGCTCACGCTCTCGTGGGCCGGCACGGCGGCCGGGGCCTCGCTCCCGCGCACGGACACGACACGAAGCCCGAGTGCCGCGAGCAGCGCACCGAGGCCTTGCCCGATCGGCCCCCAGCCGACGACCACTGCCGTCTGCCCCGCAAGATCACGCGGCAGGCCACTGCCCATGAGCGGCGACCAAGTGCGTGCGCGTTGCGCGGCCAGCAGCTGTGGAAACTGCCGTGCCAGCATCAGCACGCCTGCCAGCGCGGTCTGCACGACCACGCCGGCGTTGGCGCCCGACGAGGTCGTGACCTCCACGCCGCGCGCCCGCAGCTCGCCGTACACCGGCCGGTCGGCGCCCGCGGAATGCGCGTGTACCCAACGCAGCGAGGGCGCGTGGCGCATTGCGTCGTGAAAGGCCTGCGTGTGCGGCAGCACCTCGTGCTTGGTCGACAGGCCGGTGACGTCGCGCGAGACAAAAGCCACGTCGGCGTCGTCGCCCGGGTTCACCAGCACGTGCGTGCGTTCGCCGAGCGCCGCGGGCAGGCCGGGAGTCGTCAGCGCCGCTGCTTGCGGCGTCATCAGGATGCGCAGCGGCGAGCTCATTCGGCCGTCGCGCCCGATTCGCGCACGATCGCCTTCCACTTCTCGTACTCCTGGCGCGTGAACTTGCCGAACTGCTCGGGCGTGCCACCGACCGGGTCGGCACCCTCGCGGATCATCTGCGCCTCGAGCGAGGGCAGCGCCTCGTTCACCGACTTGTTGAGCAGCGCGATCACCGGGGCTGGCGTGCCCTTCGGCGCGAAGAAGCCGAACCACGAGCCGGCGGAGAAATCGGGGAAGCCCTTCTCGGCCACGGTCGGTACGTCGGGCAGCGAGCGCGAGCGTTTCTGGCTGCTCACCGCAATGGCCCTGAGCTTGCCCGCCTTGATGTGCGCGATGACCGATGGAATGGTGGCGAACATGAATTGCACGCGGCCCGCGAGCAGGTCGTTGAGCGCGTTAGCGCCCTTGTAGGGCACGTGCAGCGTCTCGGCCCCGATGCGCTTGCTGAGCATGTAGCTCGACAGGTGCGACGAGGTGCCGACGCCGGTGGAGCCGTAGTTCAGCTTGTTGGGGTTGGCCTTGGCGTAGGCGATGAATTCCTCCAGCGTCTTCGCGGGCACCTCGGGGTTCACCACCAGCACGTTGGGCACGTCGGCGATCTGCACCACCGGCACGAGGTCGGTGAGCGGCTCGTAGGGCAGGTTCTTGTAGAGCGTCTGGTTGACGGCCATCGGGCCGACCGAATTGACGATCAGCGTGTAGCCGTCGGCCGGTGCACGCACCACGAACTCGGTGCCGATGTTGCCGCCGCCACCGGGCTTGTTGTCGATGATGAAGGACTGCTTGAGTTTTTCCGACATGTGCTGCGTGACGGCGCGCGCGAGGATGTCGGTGGTGCCGCCGGCTGTGAAGGCGACGACCACGCGCACGGGCTTGCTCGGGTAGGCCGTCTGTGCGGTGGCGTTGAGGCCGGCGGCCAGCAGTGCCGTGGCGCAGAAGAGCTTTTGCAAGAAGCGGGAAGAAGGCTTGTCTCGTGTCATTGTTGTGTTCTCGTGGGTAGTCGGTCTGGTGTTCAGTCGCGAAAGCCCGGGTCCATCCGGTCGAGCTTGCGCAGCAGCGCAGGCCATTCCATGAGGCCGTAGGGTCGGCGCGTGCCGGGCTGGTAGTTGTTCCAGGTTTCCTCCAGCACTTGCTGCGGCACGGCCCTTAGCAGCGTGTTGCAAGACATCGCACCGATCTGCGCGCGGCAGGCCAGCTCGAGCCGGTGCATCCAGTTGAAGGCTTCGCCCACGCTGCGGCCCACCACCAGCGCGCCGTGGTTGCGGAAGATCACGGCCTCGCGGTCGCCCAGGTCGGCCAGCAGCGAGGCCTGCTCCTCGGTGTTCAGCACCACGCCCTGGTAGTCGTGGTAGCCGATCTTCAGGAATCGCATGGCGGTTTGCGTGAGCGGCAGCAGGCCGCATTCGAGCGACGACACCGCCATCGACGCCCAGCTGTGCGTGTGGATCACGCAGGCCACGTCGGGCCGTGCCGCGTGCACGGCGCTGTGGATCACGTAGCCGGCCTTGTTGATGCCGTAGTCCAGCTCGCCGAAGTCGGGCTTCGAGAGGATGTTGCCGTCCTGGTCGACCTTGATGAGGCTGGAGGCGGTGATCTCCTCGTACATCATTCCGTAGGGGTTGATGAGGAAGGCGCCTTTCTCGCCCGGCACGTGCGAGGAGATGTGGTTGGCCATCATGTCGGACATGCCATAGAGGTCCACCAGCCGGTAGCAGGCCGCGAGGTCGATGCGGGCCTGCCATTCGGCATCGGAGCATCGGCCCTTCATGGAGGGAATCTGGAGTACGCCGGGTTGTGTCATGGGGTTTCCTTCGGATGCATGGGGTTCATTCAGTCGGCGCCAAGCTGCAGGCGGTTGGGCAGGCGCTTCTCGATGGCGAACTTCAGCAAGGCGGCCGAGCGGAAGATGCCGTGCGCGAACTTGCCGTAGGGCAGGGTGAGAAACAGCGCCATCACCACGCCCAGGTGCACCGCCAGCAGCAATGCCATGAAGGGCGTGTCGCGCCACGCCAGCAGCGCAAGGCCGGTGATGCTGGTGAGCAGCAGCAGGGCGATGAAACCGCGGTCCATGGGGCGCTGCGCCACGTCGCCGTGCGCCGGGTCGCGCCGCAAGTTGAGGCACAGCAGTCCGACCGGGCCCACCACCAGGCCGATGCCGCCCGCGGTGCCCAGCAGCACGGGCAGGCTGGTGAGCGCATAGGGCGCATGCAGGCTGAACAGGTAGTGGTACAGCGTGGCCACGCAGGTCGACGCGAAGCACAGCATGAAGCCGTAGAAGGTGAAGTGGTGGAAGCGCCGGCGCCACAGGGTGAAGCGGTCGTCTTCGTTGTTGCAGCCTTCGCCGTGGCCGCCGCCCAGGTACTTCAGGCACAGTGCGTCTTGCGCGGCCTCGGCGCTGGCTGCGTTGCGTACGCCGGTCACTTCGGCAGGCACGTTGTCGCGCGACGGCGATACCTCGCGCCAGAAGCGCCGCACGCCCATGGCCAGCGCGAACATCACGAAGAGAAACACCGCGCCGAACACCAGCGCGAGAAAGTTGTGCGGAAAGATCGCGTAGAAATTGCCCGCGAGCGGCTCGTGCAGCAGCGAGCCCGACATCGCTACTGCCAGCACCAGGAAGAGCGCGAGCCCGCCGGCCAGAGCGAGCGCAACCGTGAGGCCCGCGCGCTGGTAGAGCGCACCCATTGCAGGCGGCCAGGCGTAGTCGTGATACGTCTGCATGCGCACCTGCGCCATCGCCTGCGGCACGTTCACCGCGAACTCGTGCGGCGGCGCGTACTGGCAGGCGTGCAGGCAGGCGCCGCAGTTGTGGCACAGGTTGGCGAGGTAGTGCGTGTCGGCCTTGCCGAATTCGAGCCGGCGCGTCATGGCCGGGAACACGGCGCAGAAGCCTTCGCAGTAGCGGCAGGCGTTGCAGATCTGCAGGATGCGGGCGACTTCGCCTTCGCTCGCTGTCAACGGAAGGGCGGGCTGTATCGGGATCACGCGCGACGTGGCACCGCCACCGATGCCGTCGGCATCCGCACGGGCGCGTGCGACGAGATCAGTGAGCTGCTGCAAGGGCGGTCTCCGGGGATTTCTTCGAAAGGTTCTTTGCCGCGTTCGCGGCCTGCGTGCCGGCGATGCGCCCGAAGGCCGTGCCGATGCTCATGCCGACGCCCGCCGTGTAGCCTTTGCCGAGCACGTTGCCGGCCATCATTTCGCCGGCCACGAACAGGTTGGGGCTGGCCCGGCCGCCGAAGCGCACGGCTGCCGTTTCGTCAACCTTCAGGCCGAGGTAGGTGAAGGTGATGCCGGGCCGCACGGGGTAGGCGTAAAAGGGTGCGGTGTCGATGGGGCGCGCCCAGTGCGTCTTGGCTGGCGCGAGGCCTTCGGTGTGGCAGTCGTCGAGCGCGGTGTGGTCGAAGCGGCCCACATGGCAGGCGGCGTTGTAGTCCTCCACCGTGCGCACGAAGGTGGCTTCGTCGAGGCCGATCTTGCGTGCCAGTTCGCCGAGCGTGTTCGCCTGCGTGCCGGGAAACACCGGCGGCATGAAGCGCCCGACCGCTTTCTGGTCGATGACCGACCAGGCAATCTGCCCCGGCTGCTGCGCCACGAGCCGGCCCCAGATGGCGTATCGCTTGGGCCAGAAATCTTCGCCCTCGTCGTAGAAGCGCTTCGCCTCGCGGTTGACGACCACGCCCAGCGACACGCAGTCGATGCGTGTGCAGATGCCGCCGTCGTACAGCGGCGCGCGCGCGTCGATGGCCACCATGTGGCCCTGCGACGGATCGCCGATGCTGTCTGCGCCCGCCGCGATCATGTGCTTCAGCAGCACGCCCTGGTTGAAGCGCGTACCGCGGATCAGGAAGTTGTCGGCCGGCCATTCGCCGCGCTCGTTCTGGCCCCAGGCCTCGCGCAGCCATTCGCGGTTCGACTCGAAGCCGCCTGCGGCCAGCACGCAGCTTTTCGCTGCGATGCGCTCGCCGGCCTCGGTGCGCGCGGCCACGAAGCGGTCGCCGTCGAGCTCGACCGAGGCCACGGGCGTGTCGTAGCGGATCTGCACGCCCAGCCGTTCGGCGCTGCGGAAATAGGCGTTCACCAGCGCCTTGCCGCCACCCATGAAGAAGGCGTTGGTGCGCGCCACGTGCAGCGCGCCCGACAGCGGCGGCTGAAAGTGCACGCCGTGGCTGCGCATCCAGTCGCGGCAGTTCGACGAGGCGCGAATCACCAGGCGTGCCAGATGCTCGTCGGTGAGGCCTCCGGTCACCTTCAGCAGGTCTTGCCAGTATTCCTCTTCAGGGTAGGCCTCGATCAGCACGTCCTGCGGGGCGTTGTGCATGCAGCGCAGGTTGCGTGTGTGCTGCGAGTTGCCGCCGCGCCATGCCTTGGGCGAGGCTTCGAGCAGCAGCACCGAGGCGCCGGCCTCGCGTGCCATCAGGGCGGCGCACAGCGCGGCATTGCCGCCACCGACAACCAGAACATCTATCACTCGTGGGTCTCCTTGGAATACGGGAGACTCTAGGCACGCCGGCCTTCAGGCGAAAGGCCGATCCGGGCAACGGGTGTTCAGTTTTCGAGAAGACTTGCTCCTGTCCAACTGCCATCGCGCACCAGGGCGCGCGCCGTGTCGGCCATCACCACGCGGGTGGCCAGCGCGGCGGGAGAGAGCTCGTCGTCCGACAGGCTCACGAGCAGGTTGCGGCGGCCCACGTGCGCGTCGGCGATCTGCGTGAGCTGCAAGTCGTCGCGGTCGTGCCGTGCGGTGGCGGCGCCGGGTTGGATGGTGGCGCCGTGGCCGGCGCGCACCGCGTCCATCAGCAGCGCGAGGCCGTCGACCTCGGCCACGATGCGCGGCGCGATGCGTGCCCGGGCGAAGGCCGCCATCAGTGTGGCGCGCAGACCATGGCTGCCACTGGGCAGTATCAGCGGCAGTTCGGCCAGTTGCGACAGGCGCACGCGGGCGCCGGTGGGGCGCTGCGGCAGCGTGGGGGATGCAATGACGAAGAGCTTCTCGGCCAGCAGCGGGGTCACGCTCCAGCGCCGCGGCGTGTCGGTCTGGAACAGAACGGCCAGGTCGAGCTGCCGCGCCTGCAGCATGGTCGTGAGGTGACCGGACAGCGCTTCGACCATGTGCAGCCGCACTTCGGGGTAGCGCTCGCGCATGGCGCGCATCAGCGGCACGCCGAGCACCGTGGCGGTGGTGGGTGCCAGGCCCACGCTCACGTGGCCCGAGAGCCGCGCCTGTTGCGCGGCGCGTACCGCGTCGTCGGCATGGCGCAGCGTGAGCTGGGCCTGGTGGAGAAAGGCCACGCCCGCATCGGTGGGCGCAACGCCGGTCGAGCTGCGCTGCAGCAGCCGGGTGGACAACTCGCTTTCGAGCCGGCTGATCTGCTGGCTCAGCGCCGAGGTAACGACGCCCAGCTCGACCGCCGCGCGGCCCATGCTGCGAAGCTCGCAGACCTTGACGAAGTAGCGCAGTTGCCGGAGTTCCATCGCCCGATCATCGCGCAGGCACGGCGGCCGGTGCGGGCCGACGCAACAGCAGCCAGCCGAACAGCGGCGCGGTGATGTACATCACCACCGAGTAGATGGCCGCCGGCAGCGCGAGCTGGAAGCTGCCGAGCACGCTCACCGCGATGAAGATCGCGAGCGTGGAGTTGTGGATGCCGATCTCGTAGCTGATGGCGGTGGCCAGCGGCTTGTCGAGGCCCGCGGCGCGGCTCAGGTAGTAGCCCGCGAGCAGGCTCACGAGATTGAACAGCAGCACCGGCACACCGATCTCGGCGAAGGTGGCGGCCATGGTCTTCCACTCGTTGGTGATGGCGAGCACCGTCACCACCGCGAGCACGACGCCGCTGAAGATCTTGGTCGGCTTTTCCATGCGCGCCGCGAAGCCGGGGCTGCGCGAGGCCACGAACATGCCGATGGCCACCGGCACCAGCACGATGGCGATCACCTCCACCAGCTTGCGCGTCTGCAGCGGCACCACCTGGCCGCCTTGAGCGAAGTGCCCGATGGCCCAGTTCGCGATGAGCGGCAGCGTGACGATGGACAGCAGCGTGTTCACGGCCGTCAGCGAGATGTTCATCGCCACGTTGCCGCCGAACAGGTGCGAGAACAGGTTGGCCGAGATGCCGCCGGGCGAGGCCGCGAGCAGCATCAGCCCGACCGCGAACACGGGCGACAGGCCGAAGCCCACGATGATCGCGTAGCAAGCCAGCGGCAGGCCGATGACCTGCAGCACGAGCGCGATGGTCACGGCCTTCGGGTGCTTGAAGAGGCGCCTGAAGTCGGCGAGCGAAAGCGAAAGCCCGAGCCCGAACATCACGAGCGCGAGCGCGCCGAACAGGAAGCGGGTGACGATGACGGTGGCGTCCATTGGGTTTGTCTCCTCGGTGGTTCTTGTAGTTTTGGGGCGGTAAAAAAATAGCCGCCAGCACCTGTCGTGCAGGCGCTGGCAGCCGTGGAAACCGGGTTCGACGCTGTCTTATTGTTTGTAGCTGTCGTCGATGCGGTCGAGCTTGCGGATCAGCGAAGGCCAGACGAACTGGCCGCCCAGGCCACCGGTCTGCACCTTCATCGCCTGGCCTACGCCCTCGACGATCTTCGGGTTGACTTGCGTGAGTTCGCTGCCGCCCGATTGCGCCGCAATCTGGATCTGGCAGGTGTTCTCGAAGGTGTACATCGAAAGAAAGGCGTCGGCAATGGTCTTGCCGCAGGTCAGCAGGCCGTGGTTGCGCAGCATGAGGAAGTTGGCGCTGCCCATGTCGGCCTGCAGGCGCGGCTTCTCGTCGTCGCGGAAGGCCACGCCTTCGTAGTCGTGATAGGCCAGCGAGGCCAGCACGAAGGTCGATTGCTGGCTGATGGGCAGCACGCCGTTCTTCTGCGCGCTGACGGCGATGCCGGCCTTGGTGTGGGTGTGCAGCACGCACTGGATGTCTTCGCGCGCGGCGTGCACTGCGCTGTGAATGACGAAGCCCGCCGGGTTCACGGGGTAGGGCGAGTCGATGATCTTGTTGCACTGCTGGTCGACCTTGACCAGGCTCGACGCGGTGATCTCGTCGAACATCAGGCCGTAGGGGTTGATCAGGAAGTGGTGCTCGGGGCCGGGAATGCGCGCGCTGATGTGCGTGAACACGAGGTCGCTCCAGCCGTAGAGCGCCACCAGGCGGTAGCAGGCGGCGAGGTCGACGCGAAGCTGCCACTCCTCGGCGGAGACGAGCTTCTGGATTTCGGGTTGGGAGAAGGCGTTCATGGTTTCCTCTTGTCGATGTCAGGCGGCCGCGGGTTCGGTCAGCGCGGCCTTGTAGATGCTCTGCTTCGGCTGCGCCATCACGCGGCGCAGCATGGGCTCGAACTCGCTGATGGGCAGCGTCTCGGCCTTGGGGTCGAAGGCGGGGTTGTCGTAGAGCGCGCAGAACTCGGCCGTGCGCTCGTAGTGCGGGTGGCCCTTGAAGTTGTCGCGCATGTCGCGGTCCAGGCCGATGTGGTGAAAGAAGTAGTGGCCCTGGAAGATGCCGTGGTTCTGCACCATCCAGTGGTTGGCTTCGCTCACGAAGGGCTTGAGGATGGCGGCGGCGATGTCGGGGTGGTTGAAGCTGCCCAGCGTGTCGCCGATGTCGTGCAGCAGCGCGCACACGACGTACTCCTCGTCGCGGCCGTCGCGCAGGGCGCGGGTGGCGGTCTGCAGCGAGTGGGTGTAGCGGTCGACCGGAAAGCCGCCGTAGTCGCCTTCGAGAATCTGCAGGTGCTTGATCACGCGCGCCGGCAGGCCGGTCGTGAACTGCATGAATTCGCCGCCGATCAATTGCCAGTCTTCGCGCGTGCTTTCCTGCATGCTCTTGAAACTTGCGCGTGCGTTCATCGCTGGGGTCTCCGTTCTTGTGGGGTGCCGGCCACTGTATGCCTGCGCTTGACCTTGAACTGTCAAGAATTTGACAATGTGGGGTTCTGGTAAACCCCCGCCTCGCAGCGGTTCATGCCCATGGCTGCCTCCCCTAGACCGCGTCTTTCCGCTGCGCACCGCGCCGCACTGGAGGGCAATCCGTGGTTCATGAGCATGCCGCGCGCCCAGCGCGAGGCGCTGCTGGGCGCGGCCGAACTCCACCACGTGCGGCGCGGCGCAATGGTGTTCCGCCAGGGCGATCCCATTCACGCGGCGGGCGGCGGCTTCTACGGGCTGGTGGCGGGCACCATCAAGATTTCATCGCTGCGCCAGGACGGGCGCGAGGCCATCCTCGCGGTGCTGGAGCCCGGCAACTGGTTCGGCGAAATCACGCTGATCGACGGCTCGCCGCGCACGCACGACGCCACCGCGCTGGAGGCGCTCGACCTGCTGATGGTGCCGCCCGAGGCCTTCGTGCAGCTGATGCGCGACGTGGTCTTTTCCAACGCCATCGCCGCGATGCTCGCGGCGCGCGTGCGCATGCTCTACGGGCTGGCCGAAGACGCCACGCTGCGCAGCCTGCGCGCCCGCGTGGCGCACCGGCTGCTGGTGCTGGCGCGCGGCGATGCCACGCAGTCGGTGCACCTGCGGCACGAACTGCAACTGCCGCAGGAAGCGCTGGCGATGATGCTCGGCGTGACGCGCCAGACGCTGTCGAAGGAACTCAATGCGCTGGCGGGCGAGGGCGTCGTCTCGCTGGGCTACGGGCGCATCGAGCTGTTGTCGCTCGATGCGCTGCAGAAGCTGGTGAGCACGGGCTAGGCCCGCCTGCTGCCGTCAGCGCAAGACCCGGCCGTCGGCGGAGATGCTGATCAGGTCGATGTTGCGCACGCTGTCGCGCAGGCCCGGGCGCAGGTTGATGCGGAAGCCGCCCACGTCGTAGTCGGTCATGCCCGACATCACGCGCTGCAGGCTCGCGGTGTTGAAGCCGCGGCCGGCGCGGCGCACCGCTTCGCCAGCCGCCTTGGCGGCGATGAAGCCTTCGAGGCCTTCGTACGACGCGGTCTGGTCGGAGTTGTCCACGGCCGCGAGGTATTCCTTGACGATGGGAATGGCCGAGGGCCGCGGCGACGGCACCACCTGCGAGATCACGATGCCGCCGATGTCCTTGCCCAGCGTGGCGTAGAGCGGGTCGATGCCGACGATGGAAAAAGCCATGAAGCTGCCCGAATAACCGCTCTTGCGCAGCGCGCGGATGGCGTTGGCCGTGGTGCCCGAGAGCGACACCAGCACGATGGCCTGGGGCGATTGCTGCTGCACCGTCTTCAGGGCTGCATCGAGCTTGTTGCCGGTGGGTGGCACCAGCGCGCTCGCGACCAGCGGCGTGAGCCTGAGCTCGATGATGGCCTGCTCGACGGCCGCCAGGCCGGCGCGGCCCATGGCGTCGTCGTCGCCCACCAGCGCGATGCGGGTCTGCCCCACGGTGGCGCACTGCTTCACGATCTTCAGGGCCTCGTCGATCATGCCGGGCCGCACATGGAACACGTTGGGGTGTTCGGCGCCGCGCAGCGTGTCGGAGGCCGCGAAGGGCGCGAACAGCAGGCTGCCCTGCTGCGTGGCGACGTTCGCGCCGGCCTCGCTGCTGGCCGTGCCGACGAAGCCGAAGAGCATGTCGGCCTTGTTGGTGGTGAGCAGGGTGCGCGCGTTGGCGGCGGCGCGGGCCGCGTCGTAGCCGTCGTCGAGCTGAAGCAGCTTCAGCTGCAGGCCGGTGGCGGCGTTCTTGTCGTTGAAGTCGCTCACCGCGAGGCGGCTGCCGGCGGCGAAGGCGGTGCCTATTTCGTAGGCACTGCCGGTGAGAGGCACCGATTGCCCGAGCAGCACGACACGCGGTGTGCCGCCCGCCGCGCGCGTGGACTGGGCCATGACGGGGTGGGCGATGCCGCTTCCCAGCGCCAGTGCGCCCCACGCCGCCTTGCTCAACCATTCCCTGCGAGATGGGTTCATTGGACACCTTCTTTCACATTAGTAAAAAAGTGTAGCAATAACGGGGCCAGGGGGGAAGTCGGGTGCCGGGGCGGAATTCCCTGATGAGAGGGCCCAGGAAGGGCCGAGGCCGCTCAGGCCGCGCGTTCGAACACCAGGTCCCACACCCCATGCCCCAGCTTGATGCCGCGGTTCTCGAACTTGGTGAGGGGGCGGTATTCGGGCTTGGGTGCGTAGGCCTCGGCGGTGTTGCGCAGCAGCGGCTCGGCCGCGAGCACTTCGAGCATCTGCTCGGCGTAGGGCTGCCAGTCGGTGGCGCAGTGGATGTAACCGCCGGGGCGCAAGTGCTGCGCGAGCTTGGTCACGAACTCGGGCTGGATCAGGCGGCGCTTGTTGTGGCGCTTCTTGTGCCACGGGTCGGGGAAGAACACATGCACGCCGGCAAGTGTGCCGGGCTGCAGCATGTGGTCGAGCACGTCGACCGCGTCGTGCGCGCAGATGCGGATGTTCGACAGCGACTGCTCGCCGATGCGCTTGAGCAGCGCGCCCACGCCGGGTTCGTGCACTTCGCAGCAGAAGAAATTGGTTTCGGGCAGCACGGTCGCGATGTGCGCCGTGGCCTCGCCCATGCCGAAGCCGATTTCCAGCACGGTCGGGCCGGCGCGGCCGCCGAAGGCCACAGTCAGGTCGAGGGGTTCGGGCTTGTAGGGCACGAGAAACAGCGGGCCCAGTTCGGAGAAGGCGCGTGCCTGGCCTTCGGTGGTGCGGCCGGCGCGCTTGACGAAGCTCTTGAGGCGGCGGTGCAGCGGGTGTGGCTTGGCCGCTTCTTCTTCGTCGCTGGCGTCTGGAGTGGGCGCATCTTCGCTGCGCGGGATGTCGTTGGGCACGGTGTCGGGAAAGTTCATGGAGGCCGCGAATTGTAGAGAGCGCGCCATTCGGGCACCCAACCGGCCAGGGCGTCCGCGCAGTTGGCGCCCGTGGTGCGCCGCAATCCGAGCACGCGCGCGGCGCTGTCGAGCGCGGCCAGCGCGGCGGCGGGGGAGCCTGTGTCGATGGATGTTGCGCCGTTCTGCTTCGACAGCTTGTCGCCGTCCGCGCCGCGCACCAGCGGTGTGTGCAGGTAGCTGGGCGTGGAAAAGCCCAGCGCGCGCTGCAGCAGGATCTGGCGGGCGGTGTTGTCGGCGAGGTCTTCGCCGCGGACCACGTCGGTCACGCCCTGTTCGGCATCGTCGACCACCACGGCGAGCTGGTAGGCCCAGGGGCCGTCGGCGCGGCGCAGCACGAAATCGCCGACCTCACGGCTCACGTTCTGGCACTGGCGGCCGAGGCGGCGGTCGGTCCAGCAGAGTTCGCTGCCCGTGCCGGAATCGGCCGTTTCATCCCAGGGCACGCCCGGCGTGGGTGGCCGGTCGGCCTCGAATTTTTCGGTGGCGAAGCGCCAGGCTCGCGCGGGCTTGCCGTGCAGCCCATCGCGGCAGGTGCCGGGGTAGACGCGCTCGCCGTGGCGCTCGTGCCGCTGGCCGAGTCGCGCGAGGGCTTCGTTGATGTCCTTGCGGGAGCAGCCGCAGGGGTAGGCGAGGCCGCGCGCCTGCAGCCGCGCCAGCGCGGCTTCGTAGCGCGCGGTGCGCTGCGTCTGCCACACCGGAGCTTCGTCGGGCAGCAGGCCGCAGTCGGCCAGTTGCTGGAGGATGTGCTCGCCCATGCCGGGCAGGCAGCGCTCGGTGTCGGCATCTTCGATGCGGATCAGCCAGCGCGCCTGCGGACCGCGGGCGCGCACGTCGAGCCAGCTCGCGAGCGCGGCCACCAGCGAGCCCGCATGCAACGGGCCGGTGGGCGAGGGCGCGAAGCGGCCGGTCTCCCTCATCTCCCGATCAGATGACGTCGAGCGCGAGCGACAGGCCCGAGAGGAAAGCGTCTTCGACGCGGTGGCCGGTGCACCAGTCGCCGGCCACGCCGATGCGGGCCTTGCTGTCCCAGAGGTGCGTCGTGCCCACGGGCACCTGCGTCTGCGCTTCGTTCCAGCACAGGGCCTGGGCGTGCGCGGGCGTGGCGTGGATGCCGGTGATCTCGGCGAAGGCGCGCAGCAGCTTGGCTTCGACGCGCGCGGGCGTGTCGCGCAGATGCTCTTGAGACCACGTGGCGCTGGCCTGCAGCGTCCAGCGCTCGATGGGCTCGCGGCCGGGCTTGGACGATTCGCGCGCCAGCCACGCCACGCGGTGGTGGGTGCTGCGGGCTGCATTCCATTGCGGGCCAAGGTGCGACATGGTGGGCTGGTTGGCCTGGGGGTAAGCGACCATCAGCGTCCAGCAGGGCGCGATGCGCACGGGTTCGATCTTGCGGCTGAGCGTGGCCGAGAGCTTGCCGTCGCCCAGCAGTGCACGGGTGCGTGCGGGCGGCACGGCGAGCAGCACGGCGTCGAAGCCGGAATACACGTGTTGCGAATCGTCGGCGCCCGCGGTGCGCAGTTGCCAGCGCTTCGCATCGAGCGCATCGGGCTCGATCTGCGTGACCTGCGTGCCGGTAATGAGGCTGTCGCCCAGCGGCTTGGCCCAGTGGGCGGCCAGCGCGTCCATGCCGGGCTGCGCCACCCAGTGGGGCTCGAGCGAGGGAAGGGCCGCCTCGGCCACGCGGCCATGGGCGTCGAGCACGCGCACGAGGTTGGCGCTCCAGCGCTTGCACAGGCCGGGCGTGCTTTCGAGCGCCAGCGCAAAGCGCGGGTCGCGCACGGTGAAGTACTGCGCGCCGCTGTCGAAGCGGCCGAAGGCGGTGTCGATGCTCGCCATGCGCCCGCCGGCCGTGGCTTCGCGTTCGAACAGCGTGACCTTGTGGCCGGCCTGCACCAGCGTTCGTGCACAAGCCACCCCGGCGATGCCGGCGCCGATGACGGCGAAATTGCGCGGCACGCGCGGGGTGGCTGGGGTTCGGTGACGGTCGGCGGCCTTGGCCGGCTTCTTTGCAGTTGCGCGAGTGCTCATGACGAACTCTTTTCTTCTGGATGGAATGCGGTTGGATGTGTCTGCACTCTACATCGGTCCGAGAGCCGCTTCGCCTGAGGACACACCCTTAGCGGCGCTGCGCGAATCCTCGGCAATACTCGTCAACCCCTCATCGACCCCGATGCCGCTCGAGCAGCGCACGCCGCGTGCCTTCATGCTCGAACTGCGCCAGCCACCATTCGAGCGCCCGCCCCGGCTTGCCCGCGCTGCGCACGCGCCATGCGCAATGCATCGTTCCCATTGGCGGCATGCGCTCGGTCTTCAGCTCGACCAGATGCCCGGCCTCGATGTACGGCCGCGCCATCGGCTCAGGCAGAAAGCCGCCACCCAGCCCATGCAACTGCGCCGCGATCTTGGCCTGCATGCTCGGCACGGTGAGCACGTCCTGCCCGCCCATGAGGTTCACCGTCATGCTCGGCCCGTGCCGCGCCGAATCGGCCGCGGCCACCGCGCGGTGCTGCCGCATCACCGCGTCGCTCAGCGGCTGGGCCAGGCGCGCCAGCGGATGGTGGGGCGCCACCGCATAGACGAAGCGCAGCTCGCCGATCGGCCGGGTGCGGATGCCCGTGGCGGTGAGTGCCAGGCTCGCGGCATCGAGCACCGCGCCGATGGCCAGGTCAGCCTCGCCGCTGGTCAGCGCCTCGATGGTGCCCAGCAGCGTCTCGTCGCGCAGCTTGAGCCGCGTGGGCGGCTCCAGCGCGAAGAAGGCTGTGGCCAGGTCGAGCAGCGGGTCGCGCGCGATCACGCTGTCGACCGCGATGGTCAGCATCGGCTCCCAGCCGGTGGCCACGCGCTTCACGCGGTTGGCCACTGCGTCGATCTCGTTGAGCAGCCGGTCGGCCTCGCGCAGCAGCTCGGCGCCGGCCTCGGTCACCTTGGCCTGGCGGGCGCTGCGGTCGAACAGCAGCACGTCGAGCGCGTCCTCGATCTGGCGCACCCGGTAGCTCAGCGCGCTGGGCACCAGGTCGAGGGCGCGGGCGGCGGCGGCAAAGCTGCCGGTGCTGGCCACGGTCTGGAGCATGGAGAGGGCGTCGGGGGTCAGCACGTCACGGGGGCTGGGCATGGTGGCTCCATTGATCAAATTATTTGAATGGTGCCATCAAACTGCGGCGTCTTTCCGAATGGGGTGCGGACCTAAAGTTCTTTACATCCGCTGCGCATCCGGCGCGGCATACGAAAAAGGCCCGCACACCCCCACAGGGCAGGGCCGAAGGAGTTCGACGATGTTGCAAGTCCGTAAATCACAGGAACGCGGTTATGCCGACCATGGCTGGCTGCGCTCGTTCCACAGCTTTTCTTTCGCCAACTATTACGACCCGGAGCACATGGGCTTCGGCAACCTGCGGGTGATCAACGAAGACCGCGTGGCGGCGGGCGCCGGTTTCGGCACCCACGGCCACAAGGACATGGAGATCATCAGCTACGTGCTTTCGGGCGAACTGGCGCACAAGGACAGCATGGGCAACGTGGAAAGCATTCCGCCCGGCGACGTGCAGCGCATGAGCGCGGGCCGCGGCGTGATGCACAGCGAGTTCAACCACAAGGCCGACGAGACCACGCACTTCCTGCAGATCTGGATCCAGCCGAACGTGCGCGGCATCGAGCCCGGCTACGAGCAGAAGAAGTTCAGCGACGCCGAGAAGCGCGGCAAGCTGCGCCTCGTGGCCTCGCCCGACGGCACCGATGGCTCGGTGACGGTGCATGCCGATGCGCGCCTGTTTGCCGGCCTGCTCGATGGCGAAGAAAAAGCCAGCCTGGCTCTCGACCCGAAGCGCAAGAGCTACGTGCACCTGGTGCGCGGTGAGCTCGAAGTGAACGGCCAGAAGCTCGTGGGCGGTGACGCCGCGATGCTGGAAGGCGAATCGCAACTGACGCTGGGCGCCGGCAAGGACGCCGAAGTGCTGGTGTTCGACCTGGCCGCCTGATCTCCCTTGCCGGGCGCTTGCCGCCCGGCTTTTCTTGTCCCTTTTCCCTTTTCAATTTCAACAACCGAGGAGTTTTTCAATCATGGCAACTACAACCACTGCACCCAATTCGGCACAAGACACGCTGGCCCTGATCGGCCGCATCCTGATCGCCTACCTGTTCATTCCCGCCGGCATCGGCAAGCTCATGGGCTTCGGCGGCACCGTTGGCTACATCACGTCCGTCGGCCTGCCGCTGCCCGAAGTGGGTGCGGCCATTGCGATCATCGTCGAGCTGGGTCTCGGCATCGCGCTGCTGCTGGGTTTCAAGACGCGCTGGACCGCGATCGTGATGGCAATCTTCACCGTGGCGACCGCGCTGTTCTTCCACAAGTACTGGTCCGCACCCGACGCCATGAAAATGATGCAGCAGATCAACTTCAACAAGAACATCGCCATTGCAGGCGGCCTGCTTGCCCTCGCAGGCTTCGGTGCCGGCCGCTTCAGCATCGACAAGCGCTGATCGCAACACCTCACCCACTCAGGAGCACCCAAACATGGCAAACATCGTCGTCGTCTTCCATTCCGGCTACGGCCACACCCAGCGCGTGGCGCAAACCGTGGCGGACGGCGCGGGCGCCCAGCTGCTCGCCATCGACGCGGACGGCAACCTGCCCGAAGGCGGCTGGGAGCTGCTGGCCGCGGCCGACGCCATCGTCTTCGGCTCGCCGACCTACATGGGCGGCGTGAGCTGGCAGTTCAAGAAGTTCGCCGATGCGTCGTCGAAGGTCTGGTACACGCAGGGCTGGAAGGACAAGCTCTTCGCCGGCTTCACCAACAGCGCCACCATGAACGGCGACAAGGTCACGACCATGACCTATCTGTGGACGCTCGCGATGCAGCACAGCGGCATCTGGGTCAGCATGGGCATCCTGCCGAGCAACAGCAAGGCCGCCACGCGCGACTCGATGAACTATGTGGGCGGCTACGGCGGCCTGCTGACGCAATCGCCGTCCGATGCGAGCCCGGCTGAAATGCTGAAAGGCGACTTCGACACGGCCCGCGCATTCGGCGAACGCATTGCCACAGTGGCAAGATCGCGCGAATAACCGGCACCCGCCACCCCACGGAGAACACGATGACCGACACCGCCCCCGAGACCCAACTGCTCAAGCCGCACGACAAGGACCTCGGCGGTGGCTTCAAGGTGCGGCGCCTGCTGCCCGCGGCGCAGCGCCGCTCGGTCGGCCCCTTCGTGTTCTTCGACCATTTCGGCCCGGCCACCGAGCAGCCGGGCAGCGAGCACGACGTGCGGCCGCATCCGCACATCGGCCTCTCGACGGTCACGTATCTTTTCAAGGGCGCGATGATGCATCGCGACAGCTTGGGCAGCGTGCAGGAGATTCTTCCCGGCGCCATCAACTGGATGACCGCCGGCAAGGGCATCGTGCACTCCGAGCGCAAGCCCGATCGCCTCAAGGCCGACACCTACGTGAACCACGGCCTGCAGCTGTGGGCCGCGCTGCCGCAGGCGCATGAAGAAACCGAACCCAGCTTCGAGCACACGCCGGCCGATGCGATTCCCGAGCTGGTGGAGCAGGGCGTGGCGGTGCGCGTGCTGGTGGGCGAAGCCTTTGGCGCCCGCTCGCCGGTCAAGACGCTCTCGCAGACCGTGTATCTCGACATCGCCTTGCCTGCAGGCGGGCGCTTCGAATTGCCTGCGCTCGCATCCGAGCTGGCCATCTACGCAGTCGATGCCGATGTCAGCGTGAATGGCGAGCCGGTCGAAGCGCACACCATGGCCGTGCTGCCCGACGGGCAAGGCGCGGTGCTCACGGCGAGCGCCGCCGCACGCCTGATGGTGATCGGCGGCGAGCCGCTCGACGGCCCGCGCTACATCACCTGGAACTTCGTATCGAGCCGGCGCGAGCGCATCCTCGAGGCCGGCTCCGATTGGGCCGCCCAGCGCATGGGCCACGTGCCCGGCGAGACCGAATTCATTCCGCTGCCCGGCAAGCCCTTTGGTGTGCGCGAGCCCGATACGGGCACCACGCCGGTCTGAAGCTGAAACTCGAGCGCCAATGAAAAAGGGCCCGACGTATCGGGCCCTTTTTGTTTCTGTGGTTACTCGTTGCCGATCGCCACAGTTTCCGACGGCGATGCACCTGGCGGTGCCTTCGGAAGCTCGACCATGCCCTTGCGACCGCCACGGCCGCGCCAGGCCGAGTAGCCCACGCCCAGCAGCAGCAGCACGCACAGCCCGATGAAGGTGCCGCTGATCGGCCGTGTCACGAACACCGACATGTCGCCGCGCGAGAGCAGCAGCGCGCGGCGGAAGTTCTCTTCCACCATCGGCCCGAGCACGAAGCCCAGCAAGATCGGTGCGACCGAGAATTCCAGCGACATCAGCAGGGCGCCGACGATGCCGAACACCAGCACTTCCCAGATCTGGAACAGGCTGTTCTGCGTGCTGTACACACCCGTCGCAATGAAGAACATCGCGGCCGGGAACAGGTACTTGTAGGGCACCTTCAGCAGTTTCACCCACACGCCGATCAGCGGCACGTTCAGGATCACGAGGATCACGTTGCCGATCCAGAACGAGGCGATCAGGCCCCAGAAGATGTCCGGATGCTCGGTAATGAGCTGCGGGCCGGGCTGGATGCCCTGGATCAGCAGCGCACCCAGGATCAGCGCCATCACCGCGTCGCCCGGAATGCCCAGGCTCATCGTCGGGATGAAGTCGACCTGCGTCTTCGAGTGGGCCGAGGCCTCGGGGCCGGCCACGCCTTCGATCATGCCGGTGCCGAACTTGTTCGGCGTCTTCGATACCTTGCGCTCCAGCGCGTAGGCAATGAAGGTGGTGATGGTCGGGCCCGTGCCGGGCATTGCGCCGAACACCGTGCCGACGATGGTGCCGCGGATCATCGCGGGGAAGGCGCGCTTGAGCTCTTCCTTGCTCGGGCGCATGTCGCTGAGCTTGAGCGTGCCGGTGTCGCCGATGGTCTTCATGCGGTTCACGTTGAGCAGGAAGTCGGCCACGCCGAACAGGCCCATCGAGATCGCCACCAGTTCGAGGCCGTCGCTCAGCTCGGGCAGGCCGAACGCGAAGCGGAAGCTGCCGCTGTTCACGTCGGTGCCGACCACGCCGCACAGCAGGCCGAACAGCGTCATGGCCACGCCCTTGAGCGGCGAGCCGCGCGACATGGTGGAGCCGGCGAGCAGGCCCAGCAGCATGATCGAGAAGATCTCGGTCGGGCCGAACTTGAACGCGATCTGCACCAGCAGGGGCGAGGCGAAGATCATCACGATGATGCCGACGGACGCCGCGAAGAACGAGGCGATCATCGTCACCCCTAGCGCGACGCCCCCTTTGCCCTGCTTGGTCATCGGGTACCCGTCCAGACAGGTCACCGCATGCGGCGGGTGCGACGGCATGTTCATCAGGATGGCGCCGATGGCGCCGCCGTACTGCGAGCCGTAGAAGATGCCGGCCAGCATCAGGATGGCGGGCACCGGATGCATCACGTAGGTGAGCGGCAGCAGGATCGAGATGGCCTGCAGCGCGCCCATGCCCGGCAGCACGCCGATCAGGTTGCCCACCAGCACGCCGAAGAAGGACCACATCAGGTTCGAGCCCTGGAAGGCCACGCCGAAGCCGAACCAGAGGTCGTGGAGCGATTGACCGATCATGGTGTCAGCCTCCCCACTGGAACAGGGGCAGCTGCAGCTTGAGCGCCCACCAGAAGATCACCACCGCGATGAAGCACATCGCCAGCGACAGCAGCAGCGCCTCGGTCAGCGTGTTGTCTCGGTCGCCGAGCGCCGAGATGAACACGATGGCGAAGGTGGCCGGCAGCAGGCCGCCGTACTCGCCGAACAGCAGGAACGCGAGGATGCCCAGGATGATGCAGATGCCGCCGCGAATGTCGGGCATGCCGCCCGGATGGCCGTGCGACGCGGCTTCTTCGCTTGCGCCTTCAGCTTGCTTGTCACCGCGCGCGGAGACAGCGATCAGCAGCCCCGTGAGTGCCAGCAGCGCACCGAGCGCGACCGGGAAGAAGCCCGGCCCCATGTGCGCAAGCTCGCCGACGCGGTAGCCGATGCCGGCATAGACGGCGGCCAGTCCGATGACGATCAGCAGGGCGCCGCCGTAGTAATCTTTTTTGAATTTTGAAGCGGGCCGAAGCGCGTGCGAGGCCGGATCTTCACCGAGCTGGTGCTGCATTGAGTCTCCTTCGATTGGAAGGAGCGCAGTCTAGGAATCGAGGCTTTCAATCGCCTTTCGGAGCAGGCGCAAACGGCCCGGCGACCCGCAAAATACGTGTAATCACGTACCGGTGTATCGGGTGAAACCCTTGCAAAAAAGGGCCTCAGAAGGCGCGCAGCGGCAGCCTGAGGATCGCGCGCAGTCCGCCGCCGTTGGGGCTCTCGGGCGTGTCGGCGTTGCCCAGTTCGATCTCGCCGCCGTTGCGCCGCGCATAGCTGCGAGCAATGGTGAGGCCGAGGCCCGCGCCCTGTGTTGCAACGGCAGCCACGGATGGGTCGCGATGGAAGCGCTCGAACACGCTGTCGCGCCTTTCGGGTGCGATGCCCGGTCCGCTGTCGCACACCTCAGCCAGCGCATATGAGGCCTCGCGCCGCACGGTCACGGTGATGTTGCCGCCGCGCGGCGTGTACTTGATGGCGTTGTGCACAAGGTTGGCAAGCACCTCGTGCAGTTCGGCGGCATTGGCCGCCACGGGCAGCACGGGTGAGTCGTCTTCATCGCCGGCTTCGTCGGTGCCGTCCGTGTCTTCTCCGTCGTCGCCTGCGGTGGCGATGCGTTCGGCGGCGTTGTCGCCGCGCGCATCGACCCAGCCCAGGTCCTGGTCGTTCTCGCGCGCCAGCGGCAGGTATTGCAGCACCACCTCGCGCGCGATGGCGTTGAGGTCGACCACCGTGGGCTCGGCAGGGGCGACTTCATCTTCGGTGGTGGCATGGGCCAGCGCCAGCAGTTGTTCGCTGAGGCGGCGCGTTCGCGCGAGCTGCCCGACGATGGCATGCAGCGACTCGCGCATGCGCGCCGGATCGGTCTCGCGCACCGCGTAGCCGGCCTGTATCGACAGGATGCTCAGCGGCGTGCGCAGCTGATGCGAGGCATCGGCCAGGAACTGCGATTGCTCGGCCACCATGCGCCGATGGCCCGCGATGTGGTGGTTCACTGCGTCCACCAGCGGCGCGACCTCCTGCGGCACGCCGCTGGCGTCGAGCGGCGTCAGGTCGTCGCGCGATCGCTCGCGCAGCGAGCTGCGCAGGCGCTCCAGCGGGCGCAGCGTCCACGCCACGCCGAGCCACACCAGCAGCGCCATCACCAGCACCATGCGCGTGTCGCGCAGCAGCTCCTGGCGCAGCGACTCGGCCTGGGCCTCGGTGCGCGGGCCGGTGCCCTCGGCCGCCTGGATCAGCACGCTGTAGGCCGCGCCGGGGTGGACGTTGTCGTACACCGTCTGGCGCAGCGCGGCCACGCGCACCGGGTGCTGCTCGTGCACCGCGTCGTAGAACACCGGCGTGCCGTCGGGCGGTTGCTGTGCCGGGCGGGGCAGGCCGGGCACGCCCATGAGCGTGGTCTCGGGCGAATTCACGTCGAGTGTTTCGCCCTTGGGAATGCGCTGCACGCCGACGTGCAGGTACTTGTAGCGCAGGTGCGTGGACTCGAACATTGCCTGGATCGAGAACGGCTCCTGCACGCGCACGCTGCCGTCGCTCGCCACCACGATGCCGTTGGCCAGCGCTTGCACGGGTTCGAGCAGGCTCTGGTCGTAGGCGACCACGAGCGAATCGGTCAGGGCCTTGTAGTCGTTCCAGCTGTCGAGCGCCAGCAGCGCGACGATGCCGGGCAGCAGCAGCGCGAGCAGCCGCGCGCGGATGCCGAAGCGCTGGGGCTGCGGCTCAGTCGCCTTCGCCGGGGAGTTCGGGTTGGGCTGGGGCTGAGGATCCATCGGCAATGCTCTCCAGCATGTAGCCCAGGCCGCGCACGGTGACGATGCGCACGTCGCTGTCCGCGAGCTTGCGCCGCAGCCGGTGCAGCACCACCTCGATGGCGTCGGGGCCGGCGGTGCTGTCGTTGGTGAACACCTTGGCGAAAAGCTGCGACTTGCCGACCGGCGCGCCGCTGCGCATCAGCAAGGCGGTGAGCGCGGCCTGCTCGCGCGGCGTGAGCGACAGCAGCGTGCCGCGCAGCGTGAAGGCGTGGCTCTGGCTGTCGTACGAGAGGGAGGCGCACTGCAGGCGCGGGTGCTGCTTGCCGCGGCTGCGGCGCACCAGGGCCGACAGGCGGGCTTCGAGTTCGACCAGTTCGAAAGGCTTGGTGAGGAAATCGTCGGCGCCGAGGTTCAGGCCGCGTACGCGGTCTTGCAGGGCGCCTTGCGCCGTGAGGATCAGCACCGGCGTGCGGTCGTCGGCATTGCGCATGTCGGCCAGCACGCTCAGGCCGTGCTTGTCGGGCAGGCGCAGGTCGAGCACGATGGCGTCGTATTCGGTGCCGGCCATGAAGGCTTCGGCGGTGCGCGCGTCGGGGGCGTGGTCGGCAACGAAGCCGCTTTGCGTGAGCGCGCGGATCAGCCACGAGGCCATGTCCAGTTCGTCTTCCACCAGGAGGATGCGCATGGGAGGCCTGTCGACGTCTTGGTTGTTGCCGTTACTGCTTGATGGCGAGGTCGGGGTCTTCCGAGGCGCGGGCGCTGGCGCGTGCCGAGCGTGCGCTCAGGTCGGGTGCCAGGGCCTCGCGGCCGTCGAACACGAAGCAGTCGCCCTTGTAGTGCGCGCCGCCGACCTGCTCGAAATACTTGAGGATGCCGCCTTCGAGCTGGAGCACGTGCTCCACGCCTTCTTCGCGCATCAGGATCGCGGCCTTCTCGCAGCGGATGCCGCCGGTGCAGAAGCTCACGACCGTCTTGCCCTTGAACTCGTCGCGGTGCGCTTTCAGGGCGGGTGGGAATTCGGTGAACTTGCCGATGCGCCAGTCGATCGCGCCTTCGAAACTGCCGTGATCGACCTCGAAGGCATTGCGTGTGTCGAGCAGGGCGATTTCGCGGCCCTCGTCGTCGTGGCCCTGGTCGAGCCAGCGCTTGAGCGTGGGGGCGTCCACGCCGGGTGCCCGGCCCGCGGCGGGCTGGATGGCCGGATGGTCCATGCGGATGATCTCGCGCTTGAGCTTCACGAGCATGCGGCGGAAGGGCTGAGCGGCGGACCAGCTTTCCTTGGCCTCGAGGTCGGCAAAGCGCGCGTCGGCACGCAAATGGGCCAGAAAGGCCCGCACCCCGTCGGCGCTACCGGCCAGGAACAGGTTGATGCCCTCGGGCGCCAGCAGGATGGTGCCCATGAGGCCCAGGGCCTGCGTGCGGGCGCGCAGGTCTTCGCGCAGCACGGGGCTGTCGTCTATGGCCACGAACTTGTAGGCCGCGATATTCAGAATCTCTTGCACGGGGCGCGATTGTAGGGATTGCCAACCCACATCGTGGAGTGGCAGTTTCTACAATGGCCGGATGTTTGTTCACCTGCGCCTGCACACCGAATTTTCCGTCGTCGACGGCACCAACCGGATCGACGAAGTCATCAAGGCCGCCGCTGCCGACAAGCAGCCCGCGCTGGCCATCACCGACCTGAACAACCTGTTCGGGGCGGTCAAGTTCTACAAGCAGGGCCGCGGCAAGGGCGTCAAGCCCATCATCGGTGCGGAAGTCTTCGTGGAAGGGCTGGGCAAGGAGCCCGGCGTGCTCACCCGCATCGTGCTGCTGGTGCAGAACATTGAAGGCTATCTGCACCTGTCCGAACTGCTGGCGCGGGCGTGGACGCAGAACGTGGGCCGGGGCCAGTCGCAGGCGGCCTGCAAGCTGGAATGGCTTGAAGAGCTCGCGGGCGGGCTGATTGCGCTCTCGGGCGCGCAGGCCGGGCCGTTGGGGCAGCCGTTGCTGCAGGGGCAGGGCGAGCGCGCTGCCGAGCTTGCATTGCGGCTGGCGGGGATTTTTCCGCACCGCTTCTACATCGAGCTGCAGCGCGCAGGCCGGCCCGAGGATGAGCCGCACGTCATCGCCGCTGTGCAACTGGCGGCCCGGCTGCATCTGCCAGTGGTCGCCACGCATCCCGTGCAGTTCGCCGCCCGCGAAGACTACGAAGCGCACGAGGCGCGCGTGTGCATTTCCGAAGGCGAAATTCTCGGCAACCCGCGCCGGGTGCGCCGGTTCACCGAAGAGCAGTATTTCAAGTCGACCGCCGAAATGCAGGCGCTGTTCGCCGACGTGCCGAGCGCGCTGGCCAACACGGTCGAGATCGCCAAGCGTTGCAACCTGACGCTGGTGCTGGGCAAGCCGCAGCTGCCCGACTTTCCGACGCCCTTCGTCAGCGAAGACGTGCGCATGCCGATCGATGACTTCTTCCGCCAGGAGTCATTCGAGGGCCTGGAGGTGCGCCTGAAGCACCTCTACCCCGATGAGGCCAAGCGCGAGGCCGAGCGCCCGCGCTACGTCGAGCGGCTGGAGTTCGAGATCAACACGATCCTGAACATGGGGTTCCCCGGCTACTTCCTGATCGTGGGTGACTTCATCCAGTGGGCCAAGGCCAACGGCTGCCCGGTGGGCCCGGGCCGGGGCTCGGGCGCAGGCTCGCTGGTGGCCTATGCGCTGAAGATCACGGACCTGGACCCGCTCGAATACAAGCTGCTGTTCGAGCGTTTCCTGAACCCCGAGCGCGTCTCGATGCCCGACTTCGACATCGACTTCTGCCAGGGCAACCGCGACCGCGTGATCGACTACGTGAAGGACAAATACGGCCGCAACGCCGTGAGCCAGATCGCCACCTTCGGAACCATGGCCGCGCGCGCGGCCATCCGCGACGTGGGCCGCGTGCTCGACATGAGCTACATGTTCTGCGACGGCATCAGCAAGCTGATTCCGAACAAGCCCGGCATGTCGGTCACGCTGCAATACCCGCCCGAGAAGAAGATCGAAGGCGACAAGAACAACTACGCCATCGAGATGGAGCCGCAACTGGCGGAGCGCATCGAGAAGGAAGAAGAAGTCCGCATGCTGGTCGAGCTCGCGCAAAAGCTCGAGGGCATGACCCGAAACATCGGCATGCACGCCGGTGGTGTGCTCATCGCGCCGGGCAAGCTCACCGACTTCTGCCCGCTCTACCAGCAGCCCGGCAGCGAATCGGCCGTGAGCCAGTACGACAAGGACGACGTCGAAGCCATCGGCCTCGTGAAGTTCGACTTCTTGGGCCTCGCCACGCTCACCATCCTGGAGATTGCGCGCGAGTTCATCATGAAGCGCCACAAGGGCCAGGAGAACTTCGCGTTCGAGAACATCCCGCTGAACGACGCGGCCACCTACCGGCTGTTCTCCGACGGCAAGACGGAAGCCGTGTTCCAGTTTGAATCTCGCGGCATGCAGGGCATGCTGAAAGATGCGCGCCCGACGCGCCTGGAAGACCTGATTGCGCTGAACGCGCTGTATCGCCCGGGCCCGATGGACCTGATTCCCAGCTTCGTGGCGCGCAAGCACGGCCGCGAGACGGTGGAGTACCCACACCCGGCCGTGGCCGAGATGCTCTCCGAGACCTACGGGATCATGGTCTACCAGGAGCAGGTGATGCAGACCGCGCAGATCCTGGGCGGCTACTCGCTCGGCGGCGCCGACCTGCTGCGCCGCGCAATGGGCAAGAAGAAGCTCGAGGAGATGGCCGAGCACCGCGAGAAATTCCGCGCGGGCGCCCTTGCAACGCACGGCATCGTCCAGGACAAGGCCGACGAAATCTTCGACTTGATGGAGAAGTTCGCGGGCTACGGCTTCAACAAGTCGCACGCGGCCGCCTACTCGCTGCTGGCGTACCACACGGGCTGGCTCAAGGTTCACTACACGGCCGAGTTCTTCTGCGCCAATATGACCGTGGAAATGGACGACACGGACAAGCTCAAGCTGCTGTTCGAAGACGCCCAGAAAAACTTCGGCATCACCTTCGAGCCGCCGGACGTGAACCGCGGCAACTACCGCTTCGAGCCGGTCACCAACAAGATCATTCGCTACGGCCTGGGGGCAGTGAAGGGCACGGGCCAGCTCGCGGTCGAGGCCGTGGTGCGGGCACGCGAAGAGGGCGGGCCGTTCAAGAGCCTGTTCGACTTCTGCGTGCGCATCGACCGCCAGCGCATCAACAAGCGCACGGTCGAAGCGCTGATCAAGGCCGGCGCCTTCGATGCCATTCAGCAGAACCGCGCGTCGCTGATCGCCTCGCTCGACCGTGCCTTCGAATTTGCGAATGCCACCGCGGCCAATGCATCGCAGGTCGACATCTTCGGCGACGCCGAGCACGGCTCGGCCACCGCCGAGCCCGACCTCGTCGACGCCACGCCCTGGGGCGTGAAGGAGCGGCTGACGCTCGAGAAAACAGCCGTCGGCTTCTACCTCTCGGGCCACTTGTTCGACGAGGTTTCGCACGAGGTGCGGCGCTTCTGCAAGCGCGAGATCGGCGACCTGCTCGACAGCCGCGACCAGCAGGTCATTGCCGGCATCGTGAGCGACTTCCGCGTGATCAACGGCCAGCGCGGCCGGCTGGCGATCTTCAAGCTCGACGACAAGTCGGACTCGATCGACGCCACCGCCGACGAGGCGACCATCAACGCCAACCGCAACACGCTGAAAGACGACGAACTGGTCATCGTCAGCGGCCGGCTACAGCCCGCGCGCGGCGGCTTCGAGGCGCGCTTCCAGGTGCAGCAGGTGTGGGACCTTGCCACGGCGCGCTGCCGCTTCGGCAAGTTCCTGCGCGTGGCGGTGAACGGCAAGGCGCCCGACATCGCACGCCTGCTGAAAGACTTTCCGCCGCGCACCGAGCAGACTGAGGTCGGCGACCTGATCCAGGGGCTGCCGGTGCGTCTGTCGATGGCGCGTGGCGGCGCGCAGGTCGAGCTGCAACTGGGCGAGCGCGCCAAGTTCTTCCCGACCGATGCTGCGCTGGCCAGCTGGACCGCGCAGGCGGAAGCGGGCAAGGCGCTGATCGTCTACGACTGATCTGATCGCGCGCTGCAAGAGCGCGACAAGTGCTTGGGTGGCGTGGGCCCTTTGACGGGCCCGCTACGATCCTTTCTGCTTTTTCCAATCAGCAGTTCAAGGAGGAACTCGCCATGAAGAAATCATCCCTCGTCCTCGCATTGGCCCTGGCGTTGCCCTTTGCCGCATCCGCCCAGTACGCCGGCCCCAGCACCGTGCCGACGATGAGCGTCAAGCAACTGCTCGACACCGGCAAGGATGATCAGCACGCCACGCTGCGCGGCTTCATCGTGTCGCATGACGGCGGCGAGCACTACACCTTTGCCGACGACACCGGCCGCATGAAAGTGGAGATCGACGCCAAGCATTTCCCGGCCGGCGTGAAGATCGACGACAAGGTGCGCGTCGAGATCTCCGGCGAGTTCGACAAGGACCTGGTCGGCAACAAGGCCGAGCTCGACGTGAAGCGGCTCAGCGTAATGCGCTGAACCGGGTTCGCGGGCTCAGTGCGCCATTGGCGCCACGGCGAGGTCGGGCACCACGTTCATGATGCGCAGCGTCTGCTGCACAACCTGGCTGAACACAGGTGCCGCCACCAGCCCGCCGAAGTACTTGCCCGCGCTGGGTTCGTCGACCATCACCGCGACGATGATGCGCGGCTTGTCGATGGGCGACATGCCGGTGTACCAGGCGCGGTACTTGTTGCTGGCGTAGCCCTTGCCGACCTGCTTGTGCGCGGTGCCGGTCTTGCCGCCCACCGAATAGCCCACGGTCTGCGCCAGCGGCGCGGTGCCGCCGGGCGCGGCAGCCATGTGCATCATCTGGCGCACCTCGCTTGCGACCAGCGGCGAGAAGACCTGCACGCCGGCCGGCTCCTCGCCCATGTTCTTCAGCAGGCTCACCGGGATCACCTCGCCGTTGTGCGCGAAGGCGGTGTACGCATGCGCGATCTGGAACAGCGAGGCCGAGAGGCCGTAGCCGTACGACATGGTGGCTTGCTCGATGGGGCGCCACGACTTCCACGGCCGCAGCCGGCCCGTCACCGCGCCGGGGAAGGGCGTCTGCGGCTTCTGCCCGAGGCCCACGGCCGTGAGCGAATTCCACATCTCCTGCGCAGTCATGCGCTGCGAGATCTTGGTGGCGCCCACGTTGCTCGACTTCTGGATCACGCCCTCGACCGTCAGCACGCCGAAGTTCTCGTCGTCGTGGATGGTCGCGCCCGACACGGTGATGCGTCCGGGGTTGGTGTCGATGATGGTCTTGGGGGTGACTCGGCCCAGCTGCAGCGCGGTGGCGATGGTGATCGGCTTCATCGTCGATCCCGGCTCGAACACGTCGGTCATCGCGCGGTTGCGCAGCTGCTCGCCGGTGAGGTTGCGGCGGTCGTTGGGGTCGTAGCTCGGGTAGTTGGCCATGGCCAGCAGCTCGCCCGTCTGCGCATCGACCACCACCACGCTGCCGGCACGCGCCTTGTTGGCGACGACGGCATCGCGGATCTTCTCGTAGGCCACGAACTGCACGCGGTCGTCGATGCTCAGCTGGATGTCGTGGCCCTCGGTCGGCGGCACCTGGTCCTCGGTGTCCTCGACGATGTGGCCCAGCCGGTCCTTGAGGACGTGGCGCGAGCCGGACTTGCCAGCCAGCTCCTGGTTGAAGGCCAGCTCCACGCCTTCCTGCCCGATGTCTTCCACGTTGGTGAAGCCGGCCAGGTGCGCCGCCGCCTCGCCCTCGGGATACTGGCGACGGTAGTCGCGGCGCAGGTAAATGCCCTTGATGTTGAGCGCCGCAACCTCCTTGGCAACCGGCTGGTCGACCTGGCGCTTGATCCAGACGAAGGTCTTGTCCTCATCCTCCAGCTTCTTGTCGAAGTCCTTCTGCGGCATGCCGAGCAGCTTGGCGGCCTGCTTGAGCTTGGCCTGCACCTCGGGGTCGTCGCGCTCGATGTCCTCGGGAATGGCCCAGATGCTGGGCGCCGGAATGTCGGAGGCCAGGATCAGCCCGTTGCGGTCGAGAATGCGGCCCCGGTTGGCCGGCAGCTCCAGTGTGCGCTGGTAGCGCACCTCGCCCTGATGCTGGAAGAAGTCGTTGTTGAAGATCTGGACATAGGCGGCCCGACCTGCCAGCAGCACGAAGCCGAAGGCGATGCTGGCCACGATGAATTTGCTGCGCCACACGGGGGTGGGGCTGGCGAGCAGCGGACTGCTGCCGTAGCGGATGCGGCCGTTGGGATTCATCTTGTGCGGGCGTGGCGCCCGGCTGTTGTTGTCCGCGTGTAGACAGCGCGGCATCGAACGAGTTCCGGGCGGTTGTTCATTGCCGCCCGGAATCGATGCACGAATAGACGTTGTGCCGTCAGCGCTTGGGCCGCAGCGACACGATCAGCGAGGGGAAGATGCGCCCGTCGGTGTCGCGCGGCAGCTTCTCGGTCTTGCGCAGGCCGCGCTCGGCGGCCTCGTCCCAGCCCTGCAGGCCGCTCGACTTGCTGAGCTTGACGCCGACGATGGTGCCGTCGGGCGCCAGGTTGACTTCGAACTCCGCGGCCGGGTTGCCGTTCACCATGTCGGCATCGGGGAAGGTGATGTTCGGGCGCACGGCTGCGGCGATGCGGCCGGCGTAGCCGCTCGAGGGGCCCGACGAACGCTGGGCTATGCCCTTCGAATCGTCGGCACCGCTGGCGCCCGCAAGACCCTGCATGCGCTTGAGCGCGGCGGCACGGTCGGCGGCTGCCTGCTTCGCAGCGGCGTCGGCCTTCTTGGCTTCAGCCTGCTTGGCCTCGGCTTCCTGCTGCTTTTTCTGGTCGGCGAGCTTCTGCTGCTGCTCTTTCTTGCGCTGGGCCTCGTCTTCGGCGCGCTGCTTGGCTTCGAGCTCTTTCTTCTTCTGCTGCTGTTGCTGCTCGAGTTCGCGCTCTTTCTGTTCCTTCTGCTCCTTGAGCTTCTTCTCGCGCTCCAGGGCAATGTCGGGCGCCTTCGGCGCGGGTGCGGGCTCGGGCGCCTTCGCCACCGGTGGGGGTGGCGGTGCGGGTGCGGGCGGCGGCGGCGCGGGAGCAGGCGTGGGGGCTTGCGGTGCCTGCAGGCGGGGCGCCGCCTGCTGCACCGTGGACGACCACAGCTCCGCGTCGACCGCACCTTCGTCGGGGTCGCTGCGCCAGCGCACGCCCCAGGTCAGCGCGGCGATCAGCAACGCATGCGCAATGAGGGCCAGCACGACGGCACGCGGCGTGCCGCGCTGCGGCGGCGGCGCGAACTCGGGGCGATCCAGTGCGAGCGACATGCCTTATTTGCCGCCCGTGGTCGTGACCGACAGGCCCACGCGCTCGATGCCGCTGCGCTTGAGCTGGTTCATCGCCTTCACGACGGTCTCGTACTTCACCGACTTGTCGGCGCTGATGACCACCGGGCGCTGGTCGTCGCCGCCCTGGGCCTGCTTGGCCGCGGAGCCGATCTGGGTCATGGGGATCGAGGTGCCGCCCGAGCCGGTGGACGGATCTTTCTTTATCTGTACTTCGTCTTCGCTCTTGATGACGATCTCGATGGGCTTGTCGGGCTGCTTGTTGGCGCGGTCGACCGAGGGCAGGTTGATCACGCTCGGCGTGATGAGCGGTGCCGTGACCATGAAGATGATCAGCAGCACCAGCATCACGTCGATGAACGGGACCATGTTGATCTCGTTGATCGTCCGGCGGCCGCGGCCCCGGGATGAAACGGCGGGCATGCGCTGCGCCTCCGTTCAGCGGTTGGCCGGAGCCACCGACGATGCGGCGCCGCCAGCCGTCGGATTGGCCGACAGGTTGCGCTGCAGGATGTTGGAGAACTCCTCGATGTAGGTTTCGAGGGCAATGGCGATCTTGTCGATCTCGCGGGCGAAGCGGTTGTAGCCGACAACGGCAGGAATGGCTGCGAAGAGGCCGATGGCCGTGGCCACCAGCGCCTCGGCGATGCCAGGCGCCACAGTGGCCAGCGTCACTTGTGCCAGCGCAGCCAGGCCGGTGAAGGCGTGCATGATGCCCCAGACCGTGCCGAACAGGCCGACGTAAGGCGAGACCGAGCCCACGGTGGCCAGGAACGAGAGGTTCTGTTCGGCTGCGTCCAGCTCGCGCTGGAAGCTGGCGCGCATGGCGCGGCGGGCACCGTCGAGCAGCGTGGGAGCGTCGGTCACGTGGCGTTCGCGCAGCTTTTGATATTCGCGCATGCCCGAAGCGAAGATGCGCTCCATGGGGCCGGCGAACTTGGCGTTCTGCGCGGCCGAGGCGAACAGCTCATTGAGGCTGGTGCCCGACCAGAACTCGCGTTCGAAGTCGTCGTTGAGGGCACGCATGCGCCGAAGTGCGAAGTACTTGCGGATGATCGCGGCCCAGCTGGCGATCGAGACGATCACCAGCAGCAGCACGACCAGTTGAACCACGAAGCTCGCATGGAGCAGGAGATTGATGATGGAGAGGTCTTGGTTCATGGCTTGAAAGGTTGTGTCATGGAGCCGCTGTAGCGCTCGAGGGTTCCCGTCACTTGCTTCGGAATGCGTGCGGGACGCAATGTGGCGGCGTCCACCCAGCCGATGCGGATCGTGCCTTCGCACAGCAAGACGGGTGCCGAGGCTCCCGTTCGCTCTTGCTCTGTTTTTGATAGCACTCGCTGACCGATTATCAACGACGCAGTGCCCAATTGTTGAAGATCGGCTGTAACGAGCAGTTCGTCGTCCAGCCGCGAGGGCCGATGGTATTTGAGCTGCGTTTCGCTCACCACGAACTGGCCGCCCGTTTCCTCGCGAAGCTTGCGCTGTTCGACGCCCAGGGAGCGCAGCCATTCGGTGCGGCCGCGCTCCATGAACTTCAGGTAGTTGGCGTAGAACACGATGCCGCCGGCGTCGGTGTCTTCCCAGTAGACGCGGATCGGAAACGCGTAGCTCATTGCGCCTGGTTCTCTGCCATGGCCCGCAGGCGTTCGATGGATTCCTGCAGGTGCGCCATCGAACTGGCAGTGGAGAAGCGCACGAACTTGGCCGTCTCGGCTGTGCCGAAATCGCGACCGGGCGTGACGGCGACGTGGGCGCGCTTCATGGTCTCGAAGGCGAAGTCCCAGCTGCCCGAGATGCCGAGCTTTTCGGCGAAGCTCGTGCAGTCGGCCCAGGCGTAGAAGGCGCCGTCGGGCACCACGGGCACGTTCAGGCCCAACGCGTTGAGCTGCGGAATGAACCAGTCGCGGCGCGCCTTGAATTCGGCGCGGCGGCGTTCGTACTCGGCAATGCTCTCGTCCTCGAAGCAGGCGAGCGCCGCGTACTGCGACACCGTGCTCGCGCAGATGAAGAGGTTTTGCGCGAGGCGCTCGACCACCGGCACCAGCACTTCGGGCACCACCAGCCAGCCAAGGCGCCAGCCGGTCATGTTGAAGTACTTGCTGAAGCTGTTGATGCTGATGACGTTGTCGTCGATGGCCAGTGCCGTCTGTCCGAAGGCATCGTCGTACGAGAGGCCAAGGTAGATCTCGTCGATCAGCGTGATGCCGCCGCGCTGCGACACCACCTCGTGGATGCGGCGCAGCTCGTCGGGCGCGATCGAAGTGCCGGTCGGGTTCGACGGCGAGGCGAGCAGCACGCCACGCGTCTTGTCGGTCCAGGTGGCCTCGACCTTGGCCGCCGTGAGCTGGAAGCGCTCTTCGGCGGTGGTCGGCACCAGCACGGCCTTGCCGTCCGCCGCGCTCACGAAGTGGCGGTTGCACGGATAGCTCGGGTCGGGCATCAGGATCTCGTCGCCGGATTCGATCAGCGCGAGGCAGGCAAGCTGCAGGGCGGCCGAGGCTCCGGCAGTGACGACGATGCGGCGGGCCGGCACGTCGACGTTGAAGCGCTGGCGATACCAGGCGCTGATGCGTTCGCGCAGGTGGTCGAGGCCGGTGGCCTGCGTGTACTGCGTGGCGCCGGCGCGCACGGCGCGGGCCGCGGCTTCCTGCACCAGAGGCGGGGCGGTGAAGTCGGGCTCGCCGATGTTCAGGAAGATCATCGGCCGGTCGGTGTGGGCCACTTGGCGCGCCAATGCACTGGCGGCCTTCGCCACTTCCATCACATAGAAGGGCTCGATGCGCTGCGCGCGCGTCGAAATCCTCATGCCTTTGCTTTCCCCGAAGCGCGGTCTGCTTCCACTTCGAGCGGACGAAGCTGCGGCGCCAGTCCGTTGAGCACGGCGTTCACGTACTTGTGTCCGTCGGTGCCGCCGAATTCCTTGGCGAGTTCGATGCACTCGTTGAGCACCACGCGCCACGGCACGTCGGGGCAGTTCTGGAACTCGTACACGCCGATCCACATCACGGCGTGCTCGATGGGCGAGATCTCTTCGAACTTGCGGTCGAGCAAGGGGCGGATCAGTGCGTCGAGCTGCTCGGCGCCTTCGATCGAACCGTGCAGCAGCGCGTCGTAGTGCAGCGCATCGGCCTTGTGGAAGCCTGCGAGGTCGCGCGTGAAATGGTCGATGTCGGTCGGGTCGTTGCGGCCCACCAGGTGCTGGTAGAGCGCCTGCAGCGCGAACTCGCGCGCGCGGCTGCGGTTCGACTTGGCCGAAGCCTTGCGCGCGCCCGTGCTGGTGAGGCCGACGCGCGACTGGCGCGGCTTGGCGCCAGCGGGCTTGAGGGGCTTGGAGGTGTCTTCGGTCATGAAAGGGTGGCCAGCAGTTGCGCCATCTCGACCGCCACGCGGGCTGCATCGCGGCCCTTGTCGGTCTGGCGGGCGATGGCCTGCTCGAGGTTTTCGGTGGTGAGGATCGCGTTGGCGATGGGCAGGCGGTAGTCGAGCGCAATGCGGCTCACGCTCGCGCCTGATTCGTTGGCCACGAGTTCGAAGTGATAGGTTTCGCCGCGGATGATGCAGCCCAGCGCCACCAGCGCGTGGTAGCCGCCGCGTTCGGCGAGCGCCTGCAGCGCCACGGGCACTTCGAGCGCGCCGGGAACCTGCAGGTGATGGATGTCGCTGGCGGCCACGCCCAGCGCCTCGAGCTCCGAGAGGCAGGCCGAAGCCAGCGCATCGGTGATGTCGGCGTTGAAGCGCGCCTGCACGATGCCGATGCGCAGGCCTTTGCCGTTGAGCGTTGTCTCGCCCTTGTTTGAACCTTGCATGGTCGTTCAGTCTTTCGTGAGGTAGCCGGCGATTTCGAGCCCGTAGCCCGCCGCCATGCTCGGCATGCGACGCGGCGTGCCCAGCAGATTCATCTTGTGCACGCCGCATTCGCGCAGGATCTGCGCGCCGATGCCGTAGCTGCGCAGGTCCATGCGGCCGCGCTCGGGTGCTTGCGCGGGGCGCGCGGTGCCGTCGAACTGGGCGAGCAGCTCACCGGCGGTTTCGCCGCAGTTCAGCAGCACGGCCACGCCCTTGCCCTCGTTCGCGATGTGAGAAAGGCTGGCGTCGAGGCTCCACGAGTGCAGCGAGCGGTTGATTTCGAGCGCGTCGAGCACCGACAGCGGCTCGTGCACGCGCACCGACACCGTGTCTTCGGGGGCCCACTTGCCGCGTACCAGCGCAAGGTGCACGCCGTGGCTGGGCTTGTCGCGGAAAGCGTGGGCGGTGAAGGCGCCCCAGTTGGTCTGGATCTCGCGGCAGCCGACTTTTTCGACCAGCGATTCGACGCGGCTGCGGTGCTCGATGAGCGCGGCGATGGTGCCGATCTTGAGGCCGTGCTCGGCCGCGAAGATCTGCAGGTCGGGCAGGCGGGCCATGGTGCCGTCTTCGTTCATCACCTCGCAGATCACCGAGGCGGGCGAGCAGCCGGCCATGGCGGCGAGGTCGCAGCCGGCTTCGGTATGGCCGGCGCGCATCAGCACGCCGCCGTCCACCGCCTGCAGCGGGAAGATGTGGCCGGGCTGCACCAGGTCGGCAGCTACGGCGTTGGGTGCCACGGCGGCCTGCACGGTGCGGGCGCGGTCGGCGGCCGAGATGCCGGTTGTCACGCCTTCGGCCGCTTCGATGGAAACGGTGAACGCGGTCGAATGTTTGGCGCCGTTGCGCTGCACCATCGGCGGCAGCTGCAGCCGCTCGCACATCTCGCGCGACAGCGTCAGGCAGATCAGGCCGCGGGCATGGCGCGCCATGAAGTTGATGGCCTCGGGCGTGATGTGGTCGGCCGCGACGACGATGTCGCCTTCGTTCTCTCGGTCTTCCTCGTCGACCAGGATCACCATGCGGCCGGCGGCAAGCTCGGCCACGATTTCCTCGACCGACGAGATCGGGGCTGGGGCGCGCGCGGCGCGGGGAGCGCCGATCGGCGTGACGGAGGCGTTCATTCGGCTGTGTCCTTGGAATACGTGGAAGAGGGGGGCACCAGCACGCCCGCCTGAAGCATGCGCTCCACGTAGCGCGCCACGGTATCGATTTCGAGGTTGACCTTCGAGCCGGCCTTCAGGCCGCCGAGGGAAGTGTTTTCGACGGTGTGCGGGATCAGGTTGATGCTGATCTCGGCGCCGCCTTCGATGTCGTTCACCTTGTTGACGGTGAGGCTCACGCCGTTGACGGTGATCGAGCCCTTGTAGGCGAGGAAGCGGGCCAGCGCGGGCGGTGCCACCACCCGCAGTTCCCAGCTTTCGCCGATGGGCTCGAAGAAGCTCACGGTGCCAATGCCGTCCACATGGCCCGACACGATGTGGCCGCCGAGACGGTCGCTGGCGCGCAGGGCCTTTTCGAGGTTGATGCGGCTGCCCTCGTCGGTCAGGCCCGCGGTCTTGTCGAGGGACTCGGCGGAAATGTCGATGGTGAACTGCTGTCGCTCGGGAGCGAGCGTGGTGACGGTCATGCAGGCGCCGTTGAGCGCGATGCTGTCGCCAAGGCCCACGTCATCGAGATACCCGTCGGGCACCGCAATGCTGAGTCTTTTGCCAAAGGAGGAGGAGGTGCCGAGGTCGTGGATGGCGGCGATGCGCCCCACGCCGGTGATGATTCCGGTGAACATCTCGGCATTTTCGCAGAGAACGAGAGGGGCTTCGGGCTAAACGTCAGAAGGTGTCCCTTCCGGCGACTCGGGCCACGATGCGCAGGTCGGGCCCGATCTGCTCGAAGCCGCGGAATTCGAGGGGAAGAGCGCCCGTCAATTCGGTCAATGCGCCGCCGACGTGGATGCCCGAGGCGATATCCAGCCCGTCGCCGATCAGCTTGGGCGCCAGGTAAATCAACAGCTCGTCGACCAGCCCTTCGCGCAGCAGCGAGCCATTGAGCTTGTGCCCGGCCTCGACATGCAATTCGTTGACTTCGCGGCGGGCGAGATCCTTCAGCATCGCAGCGAGGTCGACCTTGCCCTGCGCATTCGGCAAGTAGGTGACGGTTGCACCGCGTGCCGCCAGTGCAGCCGCCCTCTGTTCGTCCTGCCTGGCGGCGTAGATCCAGACCGCGCGGCCGGGCATGAAGAGCTTCGCAGCCGGGGGCGTCTGCAGCTGGCTGTCGATCACCACGACGCGCGGCTGACGCGTGGTCTGCACCAGCCGCACGTCGAGGCGCGGGTCGTCTTCCAGCACCGTGCCCACGCCGGTCAGCACTGCGCTGGCGCGAGCCCGCCAGGCATGGCCGTCGGCGCGTGCCGGCTCGGAGGTGATCCACTGGCTCACGCCGTTGCGCAGGCCGGTCTTGCCGTCCAGGGAAGCCGCCGCCTTGAGCCGCACCCACGGCGTCTTGCGCACCATCCGGCTGAAGAAGCCGAGGTTGAGCTCCCGAGCCTCATCGGCTCCAGGCCCGACCTCGACCGCCACGCCCGCGGCACGCAGCCGCTCGAAGCCCTGGCCCGAAACCAGCGGGTTGGGATCGGCCATCGCCGCCACGACCCGGCCGATGCCGGCCGCGACCAGGGCATCGCAGCACGGGCCTGTACGGCCGTGATGCGAACAGGGCTCCAGCGTGACCCAGGCCGTCGCGCCGGCGACCGAATTGCCGCGCGCCGCCGCATCGCGCAGCGCCATCACCTCCGCATGCGGACCGCCGACCTGCTGGGTGTGGCCCCTCCCGATCACCGTGCCGTCGGGCGCAGCCAGCACGCAGCCGACGCGGGGGTTCGGATCGGTCTCCGGGCCGGCCTGGCGCGCGAGATCCAGGGCCTGAACCATGAAATTCGGATTTTCTTTTGTCATTCTTTTGTTAAATCAATTGCCTTGCAAATGTCAATTTTGAAATCCATTGAAAACAATTTGCCGCCAATCCATTTGTTTTGACCGTCTGTCGCGCAATTGGCGTTATTGGCCGGCCAATGGGAAATCGGAAAAATAGAATTCGCACCCATCGAAATCAGGGAGGAGCGCCCGTCCGGCACACAGGTGCAAGGCGGCGGGCGGCACGACATGGACAACAACGGATTCTGCGCGTCCGAACGAGGCTTCACGCTCATCGAGATGATGGTCGTGATCGTACTGATGGCCGTGATGCTGGGAATGGCGCTGCCGAGTTTCAACGGCCTCGTCGAACGGTATCGGGTCGAAGCCATGGCCAAGGCGCTGATGGCGAGCATCGCCGATGCCCGCGCCGAGGCGGCTCGCCGAGGGGTGAAGGTGACCATGCAGCAGCGCACGGGGTGCCAGGGCCGGGACTGGAGCTGCGGCTGGGAGACGCTGGTCGGAAGCGGCGACGCCGCCGAAATCCTCAAGCGCCAGGACCCCGACGGCCGTGTCTCCATCGAGAAGGGCGCGGCTGGCGCCATGTCGTTCGACCCCATGGGCTACTCGACCGGTCCGGGCCGTTTTCGCCTTCGTCCGGCCGGCAGCGCCGATTCATCCAACATCGTCGCGGTATGCCTCGCGCTCGGCGGGCGCATGCGGCTGGTGAAGGGGGACGGCCCGTGCTCATGAAGCGCTTTTGCTTTCGCCGGGTGCAACAGGTGCAGTGGGGCTTCTCGATGATCGAAGCGCTGGTCGCGCTGCTCGTGCTCTCGCTGGGCCTGCTGGCGCTGGCCGGCTTCCAGGTTCGCGTGCTGGTCGACAGCGTCGGCGCAAGCAACCAGAACCTCGCGATGCAACTGGCCGGCGACATGGCCGATCGCATCCGTGCCAATCCCGCAGCAGCGGCGACGACGCCCAGCCGGTACGTGACAGGCTGGTCAGCTGCAGCAGCCGAACGGCCCAGCCCTTCTTGCGAGGGGGGCAGGGCGGCCTGCAACGCCGCCGAACTCGCGGCGCACGATCTGTGGAGCTGGAAGCGTGCGATAGCTGCCGCCTTGCCCGGCGGGATGGCCGACGTGAAGGCCAGCGCGACGGCGGGCGGCATGCTGTTCATACACGTTGCCTGGGACGAGCCGGCGGTGATCGACCCGATCGCGCCCGACCCGAACTGGCAGTGCCCCACGGGAAAGGCCTGTCTCGAAGTCGCCGTCGCGGTGCCGCAGCCATGAAGCGCCGAACGCCATCCGGCTTCACGCTGGTCGAGTTCCTCGTCGCGCTGGTCGTCGGCATGCTGATCGTGCTGGCCGCGATCGCGGCCATGCTCGGCACGCGCAGCGCCGCCATGACCGGCGACGACGTCAACACGCTCAACCAGTCCTCGGCGCTGGCCTTCAGGATGCTGGGCCAGCAGATACGGCAGGCCGGCTACATCCCCATCGATCCCACTGAGCCGCTCTACTACTTCAACGTCAGTGCCGACCGGGGCACCAACCTGAACGACGAGCGGGCTTTCTTCGCGATCAAGGGCGTGGAGTCTGCGGGAGGCTCCGCCAATGACAAGCTGAAGCTGGGCTATGCGCCGAACCCCGACTATTTCAAGGACTGCCTGGGTCAGGAGCCAGGGCGGTCTTCGGGCGGCGAATACGACAGGGCCGCCCCCGAAGCGCAGGGCAATGCGCGGCTCATCACCAGCGAGTTCTCCGTGTCGGACGGCGTGCTCAGGTGCCGGGGCAGCGGCAATACGACCCTGCAGCCGGTCATCGACGGTGTGGAGCGTTTCGACGTCATGTATGGGGTCAGCGCCACATCCGGAAGCCGGCAGGTGGTGCGCTACGTGACGGCCGACGACGTCGATGAGGGCTTCCGCGACGTCCGCACGGTTCGCATCTGCCTGCAGCTCGCAGGCACTTCCAGGAGCAACCCTGCAGGCAGCCATGTCGACTGCGACGGGGTCTCGAAGACGAGCGGCGACGGCAAGCTGCGGCGCGTCTACACGGCAGTGTTCTCGCTGCGAAACGACCTGGGGGCGTTGTGAGCACGGCGAAGGCGACAGGTCCCGCCCGCAGGCTGGCCGGCGAACTGCCGGCACAGCATGGCTTCACGCTGTTCATCGTGATGATCATGCTGCTGCTTTCGGCCCTGCTGCTGATCGGTGGCGCGCGCACCGCGGTGCTTCTCGAGTCGATGGCGGGCAACCAGCGCGAATACCAGCGCGCCTTCGAGGCTGCCGAGGCAGCGCTGCTGGATGCGGAGCGCGACATCCGGCAACTGGCCTTCGATTCCGCGAGCAAGACCTACGTGGCGTGTTCGGCACTTGCCGCGGCGCGCTGCCGCAAGGCAGAAGACGGCCGCGTCTTTCCCGACCGGGATACGGGCTGGGTCACCGCCTACATGAACGCCGGCCCCAACAGCTGCGAGCGGGGCATCTGCTATTTCTCCGAACCCGATTCGGTCGCCGCCGCCGCCGGCAGCGAGGCCTACCGCTTCTGGCGCGGCGATGCCTACAAGGCCGAGTACGCCAGGTACGGCGAGTTCACCGGAGCGCCCAGTGCCGGCAGTCCGGCGCTGCGCGGCGCCAGGTACTGGATCGAGGTGATCGATCGAAGGAACAGCAAATACCCGCTGTATCGCATCACGGCGACTGCCACGGGAGCGCGCAGCGGCACCGGCAAAGGGGATGCGACGAAGGTCGAGCTGCAGGTGTCCTTCGATCCGGACCCGGTCTCCGGGGTGAACTGAATATAGGGAGAGAAAGAGATGAGGATCAGGAAGCTGCCGGGACGCGCCGTCGTGTCCGGCCTGGTGCTGGCACAGACCGTCGTGCACGCCGCGCAGTATCCGCTGGCGCAGGTGCCGCGAAATGCCGCGGTCGCGGAGCCGGCGCCGAACGTGATCGTTTCCGTCGACAACTCCGGAAGCATGTACGGCAGCGGCATGGCTGCCCTGCAGGCTGCTCTCAGGGAGAACTTCTCCGAGGCCAACATTCCCGATCACCGCATCCGCCTCGCCTGGCAGGCGCTGAACGACGATCGCAGTGATCGCAACTGCGCTGCATTCAGAAGCGCCGCGCCTCCTTGCAGGATCGGCGGACGTGTCAACGCGAACCTGATGCGTTCGCTGGACCGGACGCACCGCGCCAATTTCATGGCCTGGGTCAATGCCGTTCAGGCGACGGGGGGCACGCCTCTTCACGAAATGATGACCCGTGCCGGCGAGTACATGCAGATCACCGGCCAGCACAGCCCCTTCTCGGATGATCCGGGTGTGGCCGGAGCCCCGCAGTCGGGTTGCCGCAGGTCGTTCCACATCTTCATGACAGATGGCGACTACTGGCCTCCCTCGGGGTTGGAGAGCTTCATGCCCATCGTCGCCAACGAAGACGGCACGCACCGCTGGCTCCCGGACGGCACCCTCTACGCGCCGTACGCACCCTATGCCGACAACTTCGGGAGGATGAAGCGTCCGACGCTCGCTGACTTGACCTTCGAGTACTGGGCCCGCGATCTGCAACCAGGCGTGCCGAACAACCTGAAGAAGATCATTGCCGAACCGGGCGATGTGACAGTGGGGCGTGCCAAGGTTCCCGAGTACTGGAATCCCAAGAATGATCCGGCCACCTGGCAGCACCTGACGACCCACTTCATCGGGTTCGGTGCTGCGGGTGACTGGTGGTCGCGACCGAAAATCTCGACGACTGCATTGCACCCCACCTACAGCGGAGACTATGCCGGCGTGGTCGACGGCTCGATCCAATGGCTGGATCCGTTCAGTGGCAATGCACGCATGGACCTCTGGCATGCCGCCCTGAACAGCCGTGGCACGTTCACGCCGGCTTCCAATGCCAAAGCCCTGAGCAGCGCCTTCAAATCCATCCTTGGACAGGTTCTGGTCAACACCGGCACCCCGCTGACCTCCATTTCCGCCAGCGCTTCCCGAGTCTCGACAGGCACTTCCGTCTATCAGGCCGGCTACGACACGGCCGACTGGTCCGGCAGACTCAGCGCCACGAAGTTCGGCACCGACGGCAGGCTTGCTGCCAAAGCCGACTGGTCGGCGCGCGACCTGCTCGATACCCGCATGGCAAGTACTGGCGCACACGACCGGGACCGCGTTGTACTCAGCTTCTCCGGCACCACGGCTGCGTCGGCAGGCCGCGCAGCGACCACCGGCGCGGGCGTGCCGTTCAGGTGGGCCCACTTGGGCGACGCGCAGAGGGCCGCGCTCAAGGCCAGCACCGACACCGACGCCGAGAGCACCGCCCTCGGCCGGGCCGTGCTCGACTTCCTGCGCGGCGACCGCAGCAACGAGGGCGCCGGCCGCCAGTTCCGCAAGCGCGGCCATGTGCTCGGCGACATCGTGGGCTCCAGCGTCTGGTACGCGGGACAGCCGAAGAGCGGCTTCACTGGCAACGCCTATGCGGCGTTCGCGGCCATCCCCCGCGCGCCGATGGTCTATGTCGGCGCCAACGACGGCATGTTGCATGCTTTCAACGCGAGCACCGGCAAGGAGGCGTTCGCCTACGTGCCCGAAGGCCTCTACGGCACGGCGGCGGCGCCGAATCTCAAGCGGCTCAGCGAAGGCGGCTACACCCACCGGTACTACGTCGACGGCAGTGCCTTCGTCGCCGACATCTACATGGGGCCGACATCCTCGGCCAAGACGACCGACGAGCAGAAGGCGGCGAACTGGAAGTCTTTGCTCGTGGGCACGCTGGGCTCGGGTGGCAAAGGCTATTTCGTGCTCGACGCCACCAGGCCCGAGAGCGTCGACGAGGGCAAGGCCGCCAGCGTCGCGCTGATCGACACGACCGCGCTTGCGGACGACGACCTGGGCCATCAGTTCCAGCAGCCTGCGCTCGATTCCTTCTCGGGGCGGGCGCTGCAGGTCGCCCGGTTGAGCAACGACCGAAAGGCCCTGATCCTGGGCAACGGCTACAACAGCAAGAGCGAGAAGGCGGTGCTGTGGATCCAGTATCTCGATGGCGACAAGGCGGTGCTCAAGATTCCGGCGCCGGTCACGCAGGAGAAGGACACGGGCAACGGCCTGTCCGCGCCACGTCCGGTGGACCTCAATGGTGACGGCAAGGTCGACCTTGTCTACGCCGGAGACCTGCTCGGCAATCTCTGGAAGTTCGACCTCGGCGGCACCGACAGCCGTCAGTGGAAAGCCACGATGGGGCCTCTCAGCTCGAATCGTCCGGCCGCAACCGGGGCCGTGACCCCGTCCGGCCTCGACAACAAGCCGCTGTTCGCGGCCGGCGCCAGCCAGCCGATCACGACGGCGCCGGTGGTTGTGGGGCATCCGCGCGGTGGCTACATGCTGGTGTTCGGCACCGGTCGGCTGTTCGCCTCCGGCGACGAGCGCTCGACCGCCGACCAGTACCTGTACGGCATCTGGGACCCGGTCAACGGAAGCTCGAGCACCGCGACGAGGAACGACCTCGTGGCGCAGACCATCGGCGCCACACCGGTCGAGGAGGGCGATGCCGAGTTGCGCACCGTCTCCCACAACGCCGTGAGCTACACCGGTTCGGAGGCCAAGCGCGGCTGGCACCTGAAGCTGCCTGCGTCGGGAGAGCGTGTCGTCTATCCGGGTGATGTGCTGACCAGCGGCATCGGGCTGTTCTCGAGCACCATTCCCGGCTCGGGCAGCAATTCGGTCACCTGCACCGCCGGAACGGGCGACGACGGCTGGTCGCTGGTAATCGACTTCTTCAGCGGCTCGGCGCCCGAGGGCATTGCGTATTCCACTTCCGGCGCGGTGGGGGCCTATGCCGGCTTCCGGAATCGCTCCGGCAAGGACGACATGGTTCTTCAGCCGAAGAACAAGGAAAAGGGCAAGGACGTGATCTGCAATGCCGCCGGAGAGTGCAAGACGTTGACACGGCCCGACGTCGTGCGCCGCTTCGGCTGGCGCAGCCTGATGTCGACCGACTGAAGGGAGGAGAACCATGAAAAAGCAATCCAGGACACAGACTGGTAGACGGGGCCGCTCGCGCGGCTTCACGCTGATCGAACTCATGATCGTGACGACGGTGATCGGCATCCTCGCCGCCATCGCCTACCCGAGCTACACGCGCTACGTGCTGCGGGCCAAGCGCGCCGATGCCAAACAACAGTTGTTGCAGGCGGCGCAGTGGACCGAGCGCTACATGACCGCCAACGGACGCTATCCGCCGGCGACCGTCGCGCTGCCGGCCGGACTGGGGCAGTCGCCGTCGTCCGGCACGGCGAACTATTCCATCAGCTATGTCGCAAGAAACGAGACCAGCTACACCTTGCAAGCCGTTCCAGCGGGGGCTTCGCGCAATGACGAGTGCGGAACCCTCACGGTCAACCAGCTGGGCGTCAAGCTGGCGGGCAGCAGCACCGACGCTTCGAGTGCGCTGGTGCAGCTTTGCTGGAACCGTTGAGGTGCCTGTGAGAGTACGGCCGTTGCCGACGCGGCTCAGATATCGCGCAGCAACTGCCTGAACTCGTCCACGTCCTCGAAGCTGCGGTACACCGAGGCAAAGCGCACGTAGGCGACCTTGTCGAGCTTCTTGAGTTCGCGCATCACGAGCTCGCCGACCTTGGTCGAGTCGATTTCGCGCAGGCCGCTGGCCAGCAGCTTCTGCTCGATGCGCAGCAGGGCGTTGTCGATCTGCTCGATGCTCACCGGGCGCTTGCGCAGCGCCAGCATCATGGAGGCGCGCACCTTGGTCGATTCGAAGTCGGCGCGGCTGCCGTCCTTCTTCACGACGACGGGAAAATTGACGTCGGGCCGCTCGTAGGTGGTGAAGCGCTTGTCGCAGGCGCTGCACTGGCGGCGCCTGCGGACAAAGTCGGCGTCTTCCGAAACGCGGGTCTCGACGACCTGCGTTTCAAGATGACCGCAAAAAGGGCATTTCATGCGGTCAAGTCTTCTTGCTCGGAATCAGCGGTAGACAGGGAAGCGGCTCGTCAGCGCGTGGACCTTGGCGCGCACGGCGTCGATGTTTGCTGCGTCGCGCGGGTTCTCGAGCACGTCTGCAACCAGGTTCGCGGTGATGCGGGCCTCTTCGTCCTTGAAGCCGCGGGTGGTCATGGCGGGGGTGCCGATGCGCACGCCGCTGGTGACCATCGGCTTTTCCGGGTCGTTGGGGATCGCGTTCTTGTTGATCGTCATGTGGGCGCTGCCCAGCACGGCTTCGGCTTCCTTGCCGGTGATGCCCTTGGCGCGCAGGTCGACCAGCATCACGTGGCTTTCGGTGCGTCCGCTCACGATGCGCAGGCCGCGCTGGGTGAGGGTGTCGGCCACGATCTGGGCGTTCTTGACCACCTGTTGCTGGTAGGCCTTGAACTCGGGCGCCATGGCTTCCTTGAACGCGACGGCCTTGGCGGCGATCACGTGCATCAGCGGGCCGCCTTGCAGGCCGGGGAAGATGGCGCTGTTGATGGCCTTCTCGTGCTGCGACTTCATCAGGATGATGCCGCCGCGCGGGCCGCGCAGGCTCTTGTGGGTGGTGGAGGTGACCACGTCGGCATGCGGCACCGGGTTGGGGTACACGCCCGCGGCCACGAGGCCTGCGTAGTGGGCGATGTCGACCATGAAGATCGCGCCGACGTCCTTGGCGACCTTGGCGAAGCGCTCGAAATCGATGCGCAGCGAATACGCCGAGGCGCCCGCGATGATGAGCTTGGGCATGTGCTCGTGCGCCTTGCGTTCCATCGCGTCGTAGTCGATGGCTTCGTTGGCGTCCAGGCCGTAGCTCACGACGTTGAACCACTTGCCGCTCATATTGAGAGGCATGCCGTGGGTCAGGTGGCCGCCTTCGGCCAGGCTCATGCCCATGATGGTGTCGCCGGGCTTCAGGAAGGCGAGCATCACGGCTTCGTTGGCCGAGGCGCCGCAATGCGGCTGCACGTTGGCGGCGTCGGCGCCGAAGATCTGCTTGACGCGGTCGATGGCCAGCTGCTCGGCCACGTCGACGTGCTCGCAGCCGCCGTAGTAGCGCTTGCCCGGGTAGCCTTCGGCGTACTTATTAGTGAGCTGCGAGCCCTGGGCGGCCATGACGGCCGGCGAGGCGTAGTTCTCGCTGGCGATCAGCTCGATGTGATGTTCCTGGCGCGCGTTTTCGGCTTGAATCGCGGCCCAGATTTCGGGATCGGTCTGTTCGACCAGGATGTTGCGTTGGTACATGGCAGTCCTTTGAAGACGAGGTCCTTGTTCTTCAACCAAACAAGGGCTGCCCAGGCGAACGGCTGAACGCCTGTTGTGGTCAGGCGGTACGCTTCCCAGTGGTATTCCACGTCAGCGCGTGGCACCGTGTTCGGGTGCTGCGCCTATCGCCAGTCGCGTACCCGCCGAGTGTAGCTCACACCCGGCCCGAAACCTCTTCAGGAAACGGAGGAGAGCAGGGCCACCTTGGCCGGCTCAGTGCGTTCTTCGGCAGGCTTGGGCGGTGTTGCCACAGGGATCGGCTGCGGACGCACGGTTGGCGGTGTGACCGTCGACGGCGCGCGGCCGTTGGCCACCTGCAGCAGGCGTTCGTGCTCGGCCATCACCTTGGCGGCGTAGCCGCCGTCGTCCTCGAGGTTGGCCGCGCCCACGTAGTAGCGCAGGCCGCCTTCGAGGGAGCCGGCGCGCGAGATGCATTCCTGCAGCACCTTGACGCCGACGCGCATGTTGGTCACCGGGTCGAAGGCGGTGAGCGTGCCGCCCGCGCTTTCGTACTTGTCGCCGTGCACGCGGGTCATGACCTGCATGAGGCCTTGCGCGCCGACCTGGCTCTGGGCGAACGGGTTGAAGCTGGATTCGACGGCCATGATCGCGAGGATCAGGGTCGGGTCGATCTTCGTGCGCTTGCCGATGCCATAGGCCTCGGCCACGAGCACGCTCAGCGGTTCGGCGGCCACGCGGTACTTCTTGCTCAGCCAGTAAGCCACGGCGGCCTGCTGCTTGGGCAGGTCGGCGGGGCTCGCGGCCGTGGTGCGCTCGATGGCGGTGGGCTCGAGATCGGTGACTTCAGGCGCAGGCTTGCGCGACTGCAGCCAGCCCATCAGTTGCTCCTCGCCGGTCTTGCGCAGGTCGGGCCGCGCCACGAGGGCGAGGGCCGCGAACACAATGGCCAGGCCGACCAGTGCAAACCCGTTGTGGGTAATTTCAAAAAAGCCGTCTGCCACATCGGACACGAAGGTCCTTAGCCCGCGGGCCGTGACATCAAACGCCTTGTTCATCGCTCTTCCTTTCTGTGCGGCACCCGAGTCGCAACGCCACGGAAGGCGATGGATGAAGGCAGCGGCGCTTGGATTGGTACGAATCAGGCTCCGCGCATGGAGTGAAGGGGGTTAGGGGCGCGGCGACCTGATCAAGCCGGGGGAGTTCGGCAGCGGATTCAGGGTGGCTCTGCCGCGTCGGGCGGTCAGAGCAGGGCGGATTCTAGCGTGGCTAAATACCCGGTCAAGCATAAGGACTTGCTTCGTTATGCTAATAGTTGTTTAAAAAAGTTGCCGTTTCGAGGCGTTTCGGCTTAGGGGAAATCCCTTTGTAAAACGCGTTTGCAATCCGAGGGTGCGACGCCTAATCTGGACGGGCCTGAGCTTTTCAGGTGTTTTTCCGAGGTCCGGCAGCCCGAGGTGCAAGTCAAGGGTTCAGCGTCCGAGGATCCACGGTGGCAATCTCTTGCTGCCAGCACGGCAGGAACCATTGACTTCCGGTCGCGCGAATCGATGGCATGGGTTTTGTGCCCGCCATCAAGCCCGGTGACTAGACACTCCGTCGAATCACCGGGCTTTCTTTTGGCTCGCCCCCAGGCTGCGCGCACTTCGTGTCGCTTCTCCTACCCCCTGCCGGGGGCAACGCCTGAGGCCCGGTAAAACCGGTTCCTCGGTGTTTCTGGCATTTCTTCCGGAGGTGGGCTTGCGTCCTTTTTGCGTACCTCGCGTTGCCGCTTGTTTGCGGCACACTCTGGCGATGGACGTAGCTTCGATCAAACAAAACAAATGGGTGCGACGTGGGATCGTCGCGGTGCTGGTTCTGTTGGCCTTCTGGGTCATTGCCTGGCTGGCGGTGCCGCCGATTGCCAAGAGCCAGCTTCAGAAGATCGCAAGCGAGAAGCTGGGGCGGCAGGTAACAGTCGGCAAGATCGATTTCAAGCCCTGGACGCTCGAACTCACGCTGAACGACCTGCGCATTGCCACCGCGGATGGCAGCAAGTCGCAGGTGGCCGTCAGCCGCATCTACGCCGACGCCGAACTGCAGTCGATCTTCCGGCTCGCACCAGTGATCGACGCGGTCACGGTCGACGGGCCTGCAATCCTGCTCACGCACCAGGCCGACGGCAAATACGACATCGACGACATCCTTGCCAAGCTCTCGGCCGGCCCGCCGCCCGACCCGAACGCCAAGCCGGCGCGCTTTGCCATCTACAACATTGCGATCAATGGCGGCTCCGTCGACTTCGACGACCAGACCGTCAAGCGCAAGCACGAACTGCGCGACTTCGTGCTCAAGGTGCCCTTCCTGAGCAACCTCGATTCCAAGCGCGACATCAACACCGAGCCCAAGCTCGCCTTCGCGCTCAACGGCAGCAAATTCGACTCGGCGGCTTTCACCACGCCCTTCTCCGACAACCGCAAGACCGACGCCCACGTGCAGTTCAAGGGGCTGGACCTCGTGCCGTACCTCGGCTACATCCCGGGCGGCCTGCCGGTGAAACTCCAGGCAGGCAGCCTCGATGCCGACCTGAAGATCGGCTTCGAGCAAGCCGCGACCACCGGGCTGAAGATCACTGGCACGGTCGAGGCGCACGCCACCAAGGTGGCCGATGCGCGCGGCCGCGACCTGCTGGCTTTCGATTCGCTCAAGCTGGCGCTGGCCGACGTGCGCCCGTTGGAGTCGGTGTTCCATCTGAGCGAAGTCACGCTCGTCAAGCCGCAACTGGCGGTGGCGCGCGACGCGGCCGGAAAGCTCAATCTGCTGGCCACCGACCCCGCCACCGGCGCGACCGAGAAGGTCGCGTCACCACCCGCCGCGGCAGCGAGCGCACCGGCCGGCAAGCCGGCACCAAAGCCCGTTCTGAAGGTGCAGGTCGACAAGGTGGCCCTGAACGGCGGGCGCATCGGCTGGCGAGACGAAACCGTCAATCCTGCTGCCGCCGTCGACCTGACCGACCTCGGCATCGACGTCACCGGCGTCACCTGGCCGATGGAAAAGCCGGCAGAGTTCAATGGCAGCACGGCCATTGCCGGCGCCTCGCTCAAGTTCAAGGGCAGCGCCACAGAGAAGGTGGCCGACGTGCAGACCGAGGTCGACGCGCTGCCGCTGTCGCTGGCCGCACCTTACCTGGCGCAGAGCCTGGAGCCCACGCTGGACGGCAAGCTCAGCGGGCAGATCGACATCGCCTGGGCCCAGCCCGATCTCAAGTTCAAGGCGCGCCGCCTCGCCGCCGACGGGCTCGCGCTGACGCAGGCCAAGACCGCGCTGGCCAGCGTCGGCCGCTTCGAACTGGTCGACGCCGAGGTCGACATGACGAAGCACACATTGAATGTGGCCTCGTTCACTGCGACCAACCCCAAGGTGCGCGTGGAGCGCGACAGCGAGAAACGCTGGATGTTCGAGCGCTGGCTCAAGACGCCGGCCGGCGGCGGCACCAAGGAAGCCGAAGCGAAGGTCGCTGCCCCCAAGCCTGCGGCTGCCGAAACGCCGCAGCCCGGCGCCAACACCAAGCCCTGGGCGCTGACCATCGGCACGCTGGCGGTCGACAACGGCGCGCTCTCCTATGCGGACAAGGCCGGCGCGAACCCGGTGACCGTGGAAGTCACTGCCTTCAAGCTCCACGCCCAGAAGATCGCGCCCGACACCAATACGACGTCGCCGCTCGAAGTTTCCGGCCGCATCGGCTCAGGGCGCTCCGACCCGGGGCGCTTCGACTACAAGGGCAATGTCGTGCTCAAGCCGCTCGCGGCCGAGGGCCGCCTGGAGGTGGTGTCGTTCCCCGCCCATACCTTCAAGGCCTACTACGCGGATGCGCTCAATGTCGACATCCGCCGCGCCTTCGCGAGCTATCGCGGCACGGTGCGCTATGCGACGTTGCCGGCGGGCATGAGCATCAAGCTGTCGGGCGACACCGCGCTCGATGACTTCCGCGCCAACAGCGTCTCGCTCACCCAGTCGCCCGGCTTCGACCGCAACACCAACCAGCTGCTGAGCTGGAAGACCCTGAGCCTGCGCGGCCTGCAGGTCAGCATGGCGCCCAATGCGCCGCCGAACGTGGACGTGCGCGAGACCACGCTGACCGACTTCTTCGCCCGCGTGATCATCGACCCCACCGGCCGGCTCAACCTGCTGAACCTGACCAAGAAGGGCGAGGCGCAAGCCAACGCCGTTGCCGCGGCAGCGGGCGAAGCCTCCACCCGCAAGGGCCCGGGTGGCACGACCACCACGACACGAGCCGTGCCGGCGAGGCCTTCGGGCGGCGCACCGGTGTCGGCCGAAAACATGGTCGGGGGAGCGCCCGAGCCGGCCAAGCCGGCGGCAGCCGCCGCGCCAGTCGCCACCGCGCAGGCGGACAGCGGCCCCGCGCCCGTCATCAACTTCGGCCCGATGAGCCTGGTCAACGGCAAGATCGACTTCACCGACCTGTTCGTCAAGCCCAACTACTCGGCCGACCTCAGCGAGCTGACCGGCAAGCTCAGCTCGTTCTCGTCGAACCCGCCGAAGGGCGAGAGCGGCCGGCCCGCGCTGGCCGACCTCGAGCTGCGCGGCAAGGCGCAGCAGACAGCCGCGCTGGAAATCACCGGCAAGCTCAACCCGCTGGCCAAACCGCTCGAACTCGACATCACCGCCAAGATGCGCGACCTCGACCTGGCCCCGCTGTCGCCGTACTCGGTGCGCTACGCCGGCCACGGCATCGAGCGTGGCAAGATGAGCATGGACGTCAACTACAAGGTCGCCCCCGATGGCCAGCTGACGGCCACCAACAAGCTGGTGCTCAACCAGCTGCAGTTCGGCGACGAAGTGGCGGGAGCGCCTGCCAGCCTCCCGGTGAAGCTGGCCGTGGCCCTGCTGGCCGACCGCAACGGCGTGATCGACGTCGACCTGCCGCTCAGCGGCTCGCTCAACGATCCACAGTTCAGCGTCGGCCCGCTGATCTGGAAGGCCGTGGTCAACCTGATCGTCAAGGCCGTGACGGCACCGTTCAGCCTGCTTACCGGTGGCCTGGGCGGCGGCAGCGGTGAATCGAGTGCCATCACCTTCGAGCCCGGCAGTTCCGAGCTGAGCGCCGCCGCGAAAGAAGGCCTGGACAAGGTCGCGAAGGCGCTGACCGACCGGACCACGCTGCAGATGACGGTGATCGGCACTTCCAGCCTCGAGAAGGAGCGCGACGCCTACCAGCGCCAGCGCGTGCGCCAGCTCGCCTACGCCGAGAAGCGCCGCGTCGCGGTGCGCGGCGGCCAGACCGGCACCGACGTGCCACCTGTCACCGACGCCGAATACCCCGAACTGCTGACCGCCGTGTACAAGCGCGCGGACATCACCAAGCCGCGCAACCTCGTCGGCCTGGCCAAAGACCTGCCCGTGCCGGACATGGAAAAACTGCTGTTCGCCAGCGTGCCGGTCGACGAGGAGTCGATGCGCCAGCTCGCGGTCGAGCGCGGCGCGGCCGTGCGCGACTACCTGCTCGCGAAGAAGCTGCCGAGCGAGCGCCTCTTCCTGGGAGCCGTGCGCACAAGTGCCAGCGGCAGCGACTGGAAACCGGGCGCCGAGCTCAGCCTGACCATGAAGTGAGGCGCGACGACCCGATCAGGATCCGGTCCGCGGACTTGGTTTTTTTCTCCAGCTTGCTATATATGTAGTCCGTTAACCTCCACGCCCACAACCCCGCGTACGCCACCGTTTCTGGACGGAATTCAATGGCCAGCCGCAAGTGGGTGAAAATGTCGATGTGCGCCGGCCTTTGCCGGCGCCTTCGCTTTCTCTACCAAGACAACGATTTCGCGCAGTGACCTCTACTTCTTCCAAGCCACACGACCTTCAGGCCCTCGACACGCTCACCGGCGGCGCCTTCACCGCGCCGACTTCCGGCGAGCGCGCCGCGCGCATCCGCGACTGGCTCGCGGGCACTCCCACTGCCGAGCAGATGCAGGAGGTCTTCAAGGAGCTGAGCGGTCGTGACAAGGGCGCTGCGCGCCTGCTGCGCGAAAAGCTCGACGAACTCAAGCGCGCCAAGGGGCAGGAGGCAATTGCCGCCGAATGGGCGCAAAAGGCCGAGGCCCTGCTGGGGCAGTCCAAGCTCAACATTGCCGATGCGCTGGCCTGGCAGCGCGACGCCGCCAAGGCTGGCGCGCCGCTGTCGCGCGAGCCGCTGGCCGGCCTGAAGCTCAAGCTGGCCGAACGCGTCAAGGGTATCGAAGACCTGCAGCACCGCGCCCAGGTGCACCGCGAAGCCGCCGTGCTGCTGGCGCAGCGCTTCGAAGTGCTGTCCACCAAGGGCTGGCAGGACGCCCAGGCCGCCGAAGAATCGCTGCGCGCCGACGTGACCCACTGGCAGCAGCAGGCGGCGGAGATCACGACCGACGCCAACTGGACCAGCCTCGACGCCAAGTTCGCGCCGCAGCTCGAATCGTCCAAGTCGCAACTGCTGGTGGTGTCCGATGCGTTCCACAGCGCATTGGCCCAGGCCCTTGCTGCTGCCGCCGATGCTGCTGCGCCGCTGCCGCCAGTGCCCGTGTGGGCCGACGAACTGCGCGCTGCGCGCGGTGAGGTCGTGGCGCCCAAGCCTGCCGCGCCCGCTCGCCCCGCCGCACCCAAGGTCGACCCGGCCTTGCGCGCTGCCGCGCAAGACGCCGTGCAGGCTGCGCTCGCCAAGCTCGAACAGGAAACTGCCGAAGGCCATGGCAAGGCCAGCGCCGGCGCGGCTGCCGCGCTGCGCGCCGTGCTCAAGGAGCACGGCAAGCTGGTCGAAGCGCCGCTCGAAGCCCGCGTGCATGCCGCGCTGGTGGCCGCTGGCGAGCTCGAAGGCTGGCAGCGCTGGAGCGCCGACAAGGTGCGCGAAGACCTCGTGGCCAAGGCCGAAGGCCTGCTCAAGCGCCCCGAAGGCCAGGCCCTTGGCGGCCGCAAGATGCAGGAAACGCTGCGCGCCCTGCGTGACCAGTGGAAGCAGGCCGACCAGGGCGGCGTGCCGAACCACGCGCTCTGGAAGCGCTTCGACGAAGCCTGCAACGAAGCCCACAAGGTGGTCGAGGCCTGGCTCGAAAAGGTGCGCGCCGATGCGGCCGAGCATCGCTCGCTCCGCGTCGCGCTGATCGAGGAAGTCAAGGCCTGGGCTGCCGAGCATGCCGGCGCCACCGACCTGAAGGCGCACAACCGCGCGCTGCACCAGTTCGCCGACCGCTGGCGCGATGCCGGTCACGTGGGCGAAAAGGTGTTCGCAGAGCTGCAGCCGCTGTGGAACGAAGCCTTCGGCGCGGCTCGCGCTCCGTTCGAGACGGCGCAGAAGGCCAGCGTCGAACGGCGCCAGGCCATGATCGCCGAGGCGGCTGAACTCGGCGCCCAGCCGATGCTGCGCATCGACGCCGTGAAGGCGCTGCAGCAGCGCTGGCAGGCCGAGGCGCAGAGCGTGCCGCTTGACCGCCGCCACGAACAGAAGCTGTGGGACGCGTTCCGCGCGCCCATCGACGAAGCTTTCAACCGCAAGACGGCAGAGCGCGAAAAGGCGTCGGCCGCGATGAGCGAGCACGACCGCTATGTGCTCGAAGCGTCCAAGGCGCTCGACGCAGCCAATGCCGGCGGCGACGTACAGAAGATCCGTGCCGCCATTGCCCGCCTGGAAGGCGCGCTGCGCGGCGAGGCACCGCCGCCCGCGCCGAAGGCCGAGCAAGCCGCTGTCGCGACCGACGGCCCATCGGTCGGCGCGACCGAGGTCGTGGCCCCGGGGCAGGCGGCTGCCGAATTCGGCGAAAGCGCCGAGCAGGCACCGAGCCCGAGCGATGCGGAAGCCTCGCCCGGCACGACCGCTGATGCAGCACCCGCCGCTTCGGCCGATCTCGTGGCTCCCGCCGACGGCGCCGATGCTTCGGCACGCACCGATGGCGAGGCGCATGACGCCGGCGAAGCCGCCGCTGCGGAAGCGCCAGCCGCGGCGCCGAAGCCCGCACCGAAGCCAGTCGTGGCCATGCGTGGCGACGACCGCCCGAGCAGCAAGAAAGCCGAAGCAGCGCCTGCAGCCCGCGGTGCCGGTGGCCGTTTCGGTGACCGCCGTGATGGTGGACGTCCCGGTGCCGGTGGTCCGAGTCGCCCTGGTGATCGCGGCGACCGCGGGGCGCCCCGTGGCGACGCGCGTGGCGATCGCGGTGCACCGGCCGGCCGCTTCGGCGATCGTCCGCCGCGCTTCGAAGATCGCGGTCCGCGCCTCGGCGACGCAGCCTTCCGTGCGCAGCGCGAAGCGCTCGAACGCGCCGACATGGCGCTGCGCAAGCTCGCAGCACAAGCGCATGGCGAAGCCCTGACGCAGGTGCTGGGCGCATGGGAACAGCGCGACGCCAGCCGCTTGCCGAGCATCCAGGAACTGGGCCGCGCGGTCACGCCCGCGGTGCGCACTGGATGGTCGCAGGCCATCGGCTCTGCGCCGACGGCCGCCGCGAACGATGCCGCCGAAGCGCTGCTGCGTCTCGAAATGGCCGCCGAAGTGCCGACACCTGCCGAGCAACTCGACGCGCGCCGTGCACTGCAACTCAAGCTGCTGACGAAGCGTGGCGATCCGGCCCCGGCTCAGACCTGGGGCCAGGATGCCGGCAAGGTGCTGGCCGCGGCGCACGATGCTTCCAGTGCGCGCCGTCTGCAGAATGCGCTGAAGGCATTGCTGCGCAAGTAAGAGCCAACCTCCAAGGCCTCCGGCCAGATATCGATGGCCATGAAAAAGGCGCCCCGCGGGGCGCCTTTTTCTTTGGGGCAGCTGCTGCAAATCGACTGCCCCCTGTTCAGGTGTCAGGGCCTTCTGGGCAGAAAGAATTCATCGAAGAGCGCGAGCACGCCGGGGAAGTCGCGAGCGAAGTTGGGACGGCTCACGAAGTAGGCCTCACAGGCTACCGCGAAGAATTCGCTGATCGACGTGGCGCCATAGGCGTCGAGCCACGGCGGCTCGGTGCCGAAGCGCTCCGCCTTGATGGTCTGCTCGCGGAAGTCGTCGTAGGCGGACTGCAGCACGGCGAGCCAGGCTTTGCGGGCCGCGCGCGCACTGCGCTGGCCCGCAAAGCCGGGCGGCAGCGGCGGGCAGCCGTTGGCGTCGCCGCTGCGCATGTCGATCTTGTGGGCGAACTCGTGGATCACGACGTTGTAGCCGCGCTCGCTGGTGACGCTGCTCGCCAGCACGTCGTCCCAGCTCAGCATGACGGGGCCACGCTCCATCGCTTCGCCAGCCACGACTTCGCCGTACTCGTGCACCACTTGGGCCTCGTCGACCACCTTGCGTCGCGCCACCACCTCGGAGCGGTGCACGACGATGCCGACGAAATCGCCGTACCAGTTCAGTCCGCCCTTGAGGTGCAGTACCGGCAGCATGGCCTGGGCCGCGATGGCCAGCGCCACTTCATTGGTGATGGTGAAGCCCTTGGCGCCGTGGAATTCCTTGTCGCGCAGGAACTCGGCCGTCAGCGTGCGAAGGCGTTGCCGGTCGGCGTCCGGCAGTGCGCCCAGAAAGGCGTAGCGCCTGAGTGCGGCCTGCCAGGCGGCTTCAGGAATCGGGGGCAGGGCGCGCAGGCGGCGCAGCCACTTGAACATTGCTGGCGGCGGCGCGGCTAGCGCAGATCGACGCGCTGCGCGCCGGCGGTGGAGAGGCACAGCAACTGCGCGCGCGGCGGATGCGCGGCAGCATCCCAGTCGCTCAGCACGACGCGGCGCAGGCCGTTGCCCATGTCGTGATCGGCGGGGCGATGCGTGTGGCCGTGCACCAGCGTGCTGGCGTTTGCCTGTTGCAGCCACTCGCGTGCGGCGGCGGTGTCGACATCGGCCCAGACGGTCGACGGATTGCGCTTGCGGTCTTCGCTCTGCACGCGCATGGAGCGCGCGAGCGCGCGGCGTTCTTCCAGCGGCCTTGCGAGGAACGCGGCCTGCCACTCGGGTGTGCGAACCTGCGCACGGAACTTGAGGTACTCGGTGTCTTCCAGGCAGAGGATGTCGCCGTGGCTCAGCAGCCAGCGCTGACCGTGCAACACGAGCACCGTCGGGTCGTCGAGCAGCGTGAGGCCGCACTGCGTCGCAAACGCCGGGCCGACGAGGAAGTCACGGTTGCCGTGCATGAAGAACACCGGCAGCCGCTGCGCGGTGCGGCGCAGCAAGTCGGCGCACTGAGCCTCGAAGCCGGGGAGGGTGGCCGAATCGTCGCCGACCCACACCTCGAACAGATCGCCGAGGATGATCAGTGCGTCGGCAGGCGTGGTCTGCAGATAGCCCCGCCAGGCCTCGAAGGTGGCGGGCTCGCCGGCCTGCAGGTGCAGGTCGGAAATCAGGTCGACGGTGCGCCACGCGGGTGGCGCCACCAGCTCGGTAAAAGCCGGGTTCGCCACAGTCGTCATGCCGCGTCGCGCCTGTTCGTCATTCAGCGGTGACAACGGCCTTTTCGATCACGACGTCTTCGAGCGGCACGTCGTCATGGAAACCCTTGCGGCCCGTCTTCACGGCCTTGATCTTGTCGACCACGTCGGTGCCGTTGATGACCTTGCCGAACACGGCATAGCCCCAGCCCTGGGCCGAAGGTGCTGTGTGGTTCAGGAAGCCGTTGTCGGACACGTTGATGAAGAACTGCGCGGTGGCCGAGTGGGGCGCGCTGGTGCGGGCCATTGCCACGGTGTAGTTGTCGTTCTTCAGGCCGTTGTTGGCTTCGTTCTGGATCTCGGCGTCGGTGGGCTTTTGCTTCATGCCGGGCTCGAAACCGCCGCCTTGCACCATGAAGCCGGGGATCACGCGGTGGAACACCGTGTTGTCGTAATGACCCTTCTTCACGTACGAGACGAAGTTCTCGACCGACTTCGGCGCCTTGGCGGCGTCGAGTTCGAGCGTGATCACGCCGTAGTTCTTGATATGCAGTTCGACTTGGGGGTTGCTCATGAGGGCTCCTGCTTGAGAAAGGGGGAAAGGGATTACTTCGCCAGCAGCGTGGCGGACTTGATGGTGACGGCTTCGAGCGGCACGTTCTGCATGCCGCCCTTGTTGCCGGTGGCCACCGTGCGGATCTTGTCGACCACGTCGGTGCCGGCAACGACCTTGCCGAACACGGTGTAGCCGTAGCCGTCGGGGTTGGGCGCGTTGAGCGAGTCGTTGTTCTTCACGTTGATGAAGAACTGCGAGGTCGCGGAATTCGGGTTGCCGGTGCGGGCCATGGCGATCGTGTACTTGTCGTTCTTCAGGCCGTTGCTCGCTTCCAGAGGAATGGGCGCGCGCGTGGGCTTTTGCTGCAGATCGGCCGTGAAGCCGCCGCCCTGGATCATGAAGCCGTCGATCACGCGGTGGAACACCGTGCCGTCGTAGTGCTTGTCCTTGACGTACTGCAGGAAGTTCTCGACCGACTTGGGCGCCTTGGCTGCATCGAGCTCGACCACGATGTCGCCGGCCGAGGTGGCGAGCTTGACGCGCGGTGCCGCGGCCGTTTGCGCGTGGCCCGTGGCGGCGAACGTGAGTGCGGCGGCCAGGACGAGGGCGCTGCGGCGGCTGAAACGGGAGAGGGTGTGGATCGTCAAACGGGGCTCCATGTGCGGATGAAGGGACGGCGCTGCGCGGCAGGCACCCTGGGGCGCCCGTGCCGGCGGCGATTACTTGCTGGTGCGGCCGACCGGCTTGCGGATGACCACCGGCGGCGCGGGCAGGGCGGCCGCTTCGGCTTCGGCCTTCGAGCTGAAGATCTGGCGGATCAGCGCGAGCTTGGGCGCGACGCTGGCGTTGGTGCTGGCGAACTGCTGCGCGCGCACGTATTCCTGCGCCGCGAGGCGGGCGTACACATCGCCGAGGTTCTCGTGCGCCGTGGCGTAGTTCGGGTTGAGCTTGAGGGCTTGCTCGAGGGCGTTGCGCGCCTGGTCGAACTTGCTTTGCGAAGCGTACAGCGCGGCCAGGTTGTTGTAGGGCTCGGAGAGCTCGGGGAAATCTTGCGTGAGCTGCGTGAAGGCGGTGATGGCCTCGGCCTGCTTGTTCTGCTCGGTGAGGATCACGCCGCGCAGGAAGCGCATCTGCGGGTCGCGCGGCTTGCCGGCGATGTAGGTGTCGGCCTTGGCGAGCGCTTCGTTCGACTTGCCCTGGCGCAGCAGCGCGTTCACGTCGTCGTATTCGTTGGCGTGCACGGCGGAGCCCCACAGGCTGAACAGCAGTGCGAAGGCAATGGAGAGTCTGGAGAATGCGGCGTGCTTCATGAAGCCTCGGCGGAAATGGGGGGAGATGCAGGCTTGCGGGCTTGGGGAACACCCGAACGCTGCGCGGTGGCAGCCGTTTATACTTGGTTTCATTGTAGCCGAGGGGCCATGTCCAACCCCTCGCGACCACAGTCCCCGTCACCCCTGAAAAACACCGTCGTTCGCCCGTGCCGTACGTGCGCGAAGCGACGCTTTCCGAATCTCATGAGTCTGCGCATCTACAACACGCTGTCGCGTGAATTGGAGGAATTCTCCCCATTGCAACCGGGACAGGTGCGCATGTACGTTTGCGGCATGACGGTCTACGATTTCTGCCACATCGGCCACGCCCGCATGATGATGGCGTTCGATGTGGTGCAGCGCTGGCTGCGCGCCAGCGACTACGCCGTGACCTACGTGCGCAACATCACCGACATCGACGACAAGATCATCGCCCGCTCCGTGCAGCGCGGCATCACCATCCGCCAGCTGACCGACGAGGTGATCGCGGCCATGCACGAGGACATCGGCGCGCTCGGCATCGAGCCACCCACCATCGAGCCGCGCGCCACCGAATACGTGCCGCAGATGCTCGGCATCATCGAGAAGCTGGAGCAAAAAGGCCTGGCCTACCGCTCGGACAACGGCGACGTGAACTACGCGGTGCGCAAGTTCCCGGGCTACGGCAAGCTGTCGGGCAAGTCGCTCGACGAGCTGCATGCGGGCGAGCGCGTTGCCGTGCTCGACGGCAAGCAGGATCCGCTCGACTTCGTGCTCTGGAAGGCCGCCAAGCCGACCGAGCCCGCCGACGCCAAGTGGGAAAGCGTCTACGGCACAGGCCGGCCGGGCTGGCACATCGAGTGCTCGGCCATGAGCTGCGCCACCCTGGGCGAGACCTTCGACATCCACGGCGGCGGGGCGGACCTCCAGTTCCCGCACCACGAGAACGAAATCGCCCAGAGCGAAGGCGCCAACGGCAAGCCGCTGTCGCGCTTCTGGGTGCACAACGGCTTCGTGCGCGTGGACAACGAGAAGATGTCCAAGAGCCTGGGCAACTTCTTCACCATCCGCGAAGTGCTGCAGAAGTACGACGCCGAGAGCCTGCGCTTCTTCCTGGTGCGCACGCATTACCGCAGCGCGCTCAACTACAGCGACGCGCACCTCGACGACGCGCGCAATTCGCTCAAGCGCCTGTACACCGCGCTCGACCTAGTGGCCCCGGCCGACGTGGCCATCGACTGGGCCGATCCCCATGCGGCGCGCTTCAAGGCCGCCATGGACGAGGACTTCGGCACGCCCGAAGCCATCGCCGTGCTGTTCGAGCTTGCCGGCGAGGTCAACCGCACAAAGTCCGCCGAGACCGCCGGCTTGCTGAAGGCGCTGGCCGGCTCGCTGGGTCTGCTGCAGGGCGACCCGCGGGCCTTCCTGCAGGCCGGTAGCACGCTCGACGACGCTGCCATTCAAGCCCGTATCGCGGAGCGCGCCGCCGCCAAGGCCGCGAAGAACTTCGCCGAAGCCGATCGCATTCGCCAGGAACTCCTCGAGCAGGGCATCGTGCTCAAGGATTCGCCCACGGGCACGACCTGGGCGGCTGCGCAGTGAACGGAACGACGAACCCCATGCCCGCCAGCAAGAAGACCAGCGTTCAGATCTACACGCCGGACTATTGGGAAGAGGCATGCAAGCACCTCTCGCGGAAAGACCGCGTCATGAAGCGGCTGATTCCGAAGTTCGGCGACGCGTGTCTCGAATCGCGCGGTGATGCGTTCACCACGCTCGCTCGCAGCGTCGTGGGCCAGCAGATCTCGGTGAAGGCCGCGCAGTCGGTCTGGGACAAGTTTGCCGCGCTGCCGCGCAAGCTGACGCCGGCCAACGTGCTCAAGCTCAAGGTCGACGACATGCGCGGGGCGGGGCTCTCGGCGCGCAAGATCGAGTACTTGGTCGACCTGGCCCTGCATTTCGATTCGGGCATGGTCCACGTCGATGCGTGGAAGGACATGTCGGACGAGCTCATCATCGAAGAACTCGTGGCCATTCGCGGCATCGGCCGCTGGACGGCCGAGATGTTCCTCATCTTTCACCTGATGCGCCCGAACGTGCTGCCTGTAGACGACCTGGGGCTGCTCAACGGCATCAGCGTCAATTATTTTTCGGGCGATCCGGTCAGCCGAAGCGATGCCCGCGACGTCGCCGTGGCCTGGGCACCATATTGCAGCGTGGCGACTTGGTATATTTGGCGATCGCTGGACCCGGTTCCAGTCGCGTACTGAACAACAGGAGAAGACGTTGGCGAAACGAACCTTCCTCGACTTCGAGCAGCCCATTGCTGAACTCGAAACAAAGATCGAAGAATTGCGCTATGTGCAGACCGAATCCGCGGTCGACATCTCTGAAGAAATCGATCAGCTCGGCAAGAAAAGCCAGCAGCTCACCAAGGACATCTACAGCGACCTGACGCCCTGGCAGATCACCAAGATCGCGCGGCATCCGGAGCGCCCCTACACGCTCGACTACGTCAACGAAATCTTCACCGATTTCGTCGAACTGCACGGCGACCGGCATTTCTCGGACGACCTGTCGATCGTGGGCGGCCTCGCGCGCTTCAACGGCGTGCCCTGCATGGTGCTTGGCCACCAGAAGGGCCGCGACACGAAGGAGCGTACCGCGCGCAACTTCGGCATGAGCAAGCCCGAGGGCTACCGCAAGGCCTTGCGCCTGATGAAGACGGCCGAAAAGTTCAAGCTTCCGGTGTTCACCTTCGTGGACACCCCCGGCGCGTACCCCGGCATCGACGCCGAAGAGCGTGGCCAGTCGGAAGCCATCGGCCGCAACATCTTCGAAATGGCGCAGCTCGAAGTTCCGATCATCGTCACCATCATCGGCGAAGGCGGCTCCGGCGGCGCACTGGCCATCTCGGTCGGCGACCAGCTGCTGATGCTGCAGTACTCGATCTATTCCGTGATCAGCCCCGAAGGCTGCGCTTCCATCCTGTGGAAGACCAGCGAAAAGGCACAGGAAGCGGCCGATGCGCTGGGCATTACCGCGCACCGCCTGAAGGCGCTGGGTTTGGTCGACAAGATCGTGAACGAGCCCGTCGGCGGCGCGCACCGCGACCATCGCCAGATGGCTGCGTTTCTCAAGCGCGCGCTCAACGATGCCTTCCGCCAGGTCAGCGACCTGAAGCCGAAGGAGCTGCTGGAGCGCCGCTACGAGCGCCTGCAGAGCTACGGCCGCTTCAACGACACCAAGGCCGACACCGGCAGATAACGCGCAGGCGCTGTCATGAACTCCGCTTTCGAACGCGCCGTTGCCGCGTTCGAGCCGGCGCATTGGCCGCTGGCGGTGGGGTTCAGCGGCGGTGCCGATTCAACCGCCTTGCTGGCCACCTGCGCGGCGCGCTGGCCGGGGCAGGTGCTTGCCTTTCATGTGCATCACGGGCTGCAGGCTGCGGCCGACGGCTTCGAGCAGCATTGCCGTGTGGTGTGCGAGCGCATGGCCGTGCCGCTGGTCGTTCATCGCGTCGATGCCCGGCATGGGCCCGGCGACAGCCCTGAAGACGCGGCCCGCCGTGCTCGCTATGGGGCGTTTGCCGAGATGGCGCGCGCTAATGGGGCGAGGGCGGCTATCAAATCCATAGCGCTGGGGCACCATGCCGACGACCAGGTCGAAACCCTGCTGCTGGCGCTGTCGCGCGGTGCGGGGCTTCCGGGGCTGGCGGCCATGCCGGCGCATGCGCAACGGCACGGGCTTGACATCTACCGGCCGCTGCTCGCGGTTGCCGGCGCCGATATCCGTGAATGGCTGGCCGGCCGCGATCTGCCGTGGATCGAAGACCCGACCAACGACGACGCGCGCTACACCCGCAACAAAATCCGCTCCGTGCTGCTGCCCGCGCTGGAGCAAGCATTTCCGCAGTTCCGCGCCACCTTTGCGCGAAGCGCCGGCCACGCCGCGCAGGCGCAGCAGTTGTTGAGCGAGCTGGCGGCGCAAGACCTGGACGCCGTGGGCGACCCGCCGCGCATTGCGACGCTGCAGACGCTGTCGCGCGCCCGCCAGGCCAATGTGCTGCGCCACTGGCTGATGCAGTCGCACGGCTGCGCCCCCAGCGCCGCGCAGCTCGACCAGCTGCTGGACCAGGTCCGTGCCTGCACCACGCGGGGCCACCGCATCCACCTCAAGGTTGCCGCCGGTTTCATCCAGCGGCAGGGCGATTTCCTGCATTGGTACAATGCCCCGCCCTCGCCAAAGACTTTGCTCTGACAGCTTGCAGGGCGCCGCCTTTCAAGCGGCCCTTTCCTTTTCTCTGATTTCACCCATGGCATTGATCGTTCACAAATACGGCGGTACGTCGATGGGCTCGACCGAGCGCATCAAGAATGTCGCCAAGCGCGTCGCCAAGTGGGCGCGCGCAGGCCACCAGATGATCGTGGTTCCGAGTGCCATGAGCGGCGAGACCAACCGCCTGCTCGGCCTGGCCAAGGAACTGGCGCCCAGCAAACCCGGCGTGGCGCACAACCGCGAGCTCGACATGCTGGCCTCGACCGGCGAGCAGGCATCGTCGGCGCTGCTGGCCATTGCGCTGCAGGCCGAGGGCGTCGAGTCCGTGAGCTATGCGGGCTGGCAGGTGTCGGTTCGCACCGACAACTCGTACACCAAGGCCCGCATCGAAAGCATCGACGACGAGCGCGTGATGGCCGACCTGAACGCCGGCAAGGTGGTGGTCATTACCGGCTTCCAGGGCGTGGACGACGACGGCAACATCACCACGCTGGGCCGTGGCGGCAGTGACACCTCGGCCGTGGCCATCGCCGCGGCCATGAAGGCGCACGAATGCCTGATCTATACCGACGTCGACGGCGTCTACACGACCGACCCGCGCGTCGAGCCCGATGCGCGCCGCCTGACGACCGTGAGCTTCGAAGAAATGCTCGAAATGGCGAGCCTGGGCTCCAAGGTGCTGCAAATCCGCTCGGTGGAATTCGCCGGCAAGTACAAGGTGCCGCTGCGTGTGCTTTCGAGCTTCACGCCGTGGGACATCGACATCAATGAAGAGGCCAAGTCCGGCACGCTGATCACTTTCGAGGAAGACGAAAACATGGAACAAGCCGTCGTATCCGGCATCGCATTCAACCGCGACGAAGCCAAGATCTCGGTGCTCGGCGTGCCCGACAAGCCCGGCATCGCGTATCACATCCTCGGTGCTGTGGCAGACGCCAACATCGAAGTCGACGTGATCATCCAGAACCTCAGCAAGGACGGCAAGACCGACTTTAGCTTCACCGTGCATCGCAACGAGTACGCGAAGACGATCGACCTGCTGCAGTCGAAGGTCATGCCCTCGCTGGGCGCGACCGAGATCGTCGGCGACACGAAGATCTGCAAGGTCAGCATCGTCGGCATCGGCATGCGCAGCCACGTGGGCGTGGCGAGCAAGATGTTCCGCGTGCTGAGCGAAGAGGGCATCAACATCCAGATGATCTCGACCAGCGAAATCAAGACCTCGGTCGTGATCGACGAAAAATATATGGAACTGGCCGTGCGAGCGTTGCATAAAGCGTTCGATCTCGACCAACCGAGCGCCTAAGTGATGGCATAATCTCGGCTTCTTTCAGGAACTGTGACCGAGTGGCCGAAGGTGCTCCCCTGCTAAGGGAGTATGGGGTGTAGAGCCTCATCGAGGGTTCGAATCCCTCCGGTTCCGCCAAGACAAAAGCCCCTGTAGTTGTGAGACTACAGGGGCTTTTTTCTGTCCGAGCCCATGGCAGAAAAGAACTTTGGCACTAAGCCTTGCTGCGCAAAGCAGAACCTCCGACCAGGAGCGCCACCAGGCTGGCGGCCGCGGCGAACATCACATACCACGCAGGGGCGAGCGGGCTCCCGGTCCGGGCGATCAGCGCCGTGGCAATGAATGGCGCGAAGCCGCCGAAGATCGTGACAGCAAAGTTGTACGCAATCGAAAGCCCCGTGGACCTCACCTGCGGTGGATAGAGCTCGGCCATGGCGGCGGGAGCGGGGCCGGTGAACCCGGCGATCAGCACGGCAAATACGACCAGCACAGCCGTCAAGGTCGCGGCACTCGGAAAGGCCGTGAGCAGCCAGAGCGCCGGATAGGCAAGCACGAGGATCGCGGCAGCAAACCCGACCAGCAGCGGCCGGCGCCCGATCCGATCCGACAGCCCGCCGAAAACCGGCGCCAGCACGACCAGCACCAGGAGCCCGGCGCCATTTGCCCACAGCGATGCGCTCTGCGGCAACTTCAGCGTGCGCACGGCGTACGTCGGCATGTAGACCAGAAAGAAATACGTGCACACCGTCCACACGATGGTGACGCCGAACCCGGCAATGATTTCCTTGCGGTACGAGCCCATCACCTGCCTCAGCGGGGACGCCTGTTGGTTGGCGGCCTTGGCCCGCTCGAAAGTTGCGGGCTCCCGCGTCTTGGCGCGGATGTACCAGCCCACCGGGCCGATGACCAGGCCGAACAGGAATGGAATCCGCCAGCCCCACGCTTCCAGTTGCTGGGGGCTCAGAACCCCCGTCAGCGTCGCGCCAAAGAGCGAACCGAGCAGGAGTGCACCGGCCTGGCTCGCCTGCTGCCAGCTTGCGAAGTAGCCCTTGCGATCTTTCGGCGCGTGCTCGACGAGAAACGCCGTCGCCCCTCCAACCTCGCCGCCGGCGGAGAAGCCCTGGATCAGCCTCGCCAGCACGATCCACGCGGGCGCCCAGAGGCCCGCATCGGCGTACGTCGGCGCCAGGCCGATCATTGCCGTTCCAAGCGCCATCAGCAGGATCGTTGTCGACAACGCGGCTTTGCGCCCATGTGTGTCGCCGAGCGCGCCAAGAATCACAGCACCGATCGGCCGCATCACGAAGCCCACGCCGAAGGTCGCCACGGTCAGCAACAGCGAAGAGGTTTCGTCGCCCGTGGGGAAGAACAGTTTGGAAATCGTGATCGCGAAGAAACCGTAGACGGCAAAGTCGAACCACTCGAGCGTGTTGCCGATGACCGCCGCGGGAATCATCCGGCGCGTTGCATCGTGGGGCTCGTTGGAGGCAAGGGTGCCGAAGGCGCTGGTGGCATCAGCCACCGTGGCTGCGTCGAGATTTTTCATGCTGTCTTGAGAGAAGGGGCGGGTGAGATATCGGCTTCGGCGAGCGCCCATGCGCCGGCCGATTGCATGAAGCGATCAGCCGCCTGCAGTTGGGCTGCGGAGATCCATTCGTCCGGCTGATGGGCCTGCGCGATGGAGCCGGGGCCGCATACCACCGTTGAAATACCGACCTGCTGGAAGAAGCCCGCTTCGGTGCCGAACGGCAGGTCTGCCTCCGGCCAGAGCGCGCCGAGTTCGCGCGCGACCGAGACTGCCGCGTCGTTGTCGCGTGCCGACAGCGCCGGCACGCCCGCTACCTGCACTGCCTCGACCGTGACGCCAAGGGGAAGGTCCATCAGCGCATCCCGGACCGTATCGCGCACGAGTTCCGCAGCCGCTTCGTCTTGCGGACGAAACTCCCACAAGACCTCGCAGCACCCCGGCACGATGTTGATGGCGGTGCCCCCGTCGATCCGGCCGATGTTGATCGTGGCCTCGCCACCCCGGCTGGCAAAGCTGCGCCGCAACCCGGCCAGGCAGGTGACCAGGTAGGCGGCGGGCTCGATCGCGCTGGCGCCGAGCGATGGGTCGCTCGAATGCGCGGGAAGCCCGCTGAAGAGCGCCCTGTGCCCGAAGAAACCCCGGTGCCTGACGCCGATCCGCATCTCGGTCGGCTCGCCGATGATGGCCAGCGCGGGGGCTTCCACTTGCGTCTTCAAGCGGTTCACGAGCTCCGGAACGCCGAGGCACCCGATCTCTTCGTCATAAGAGAAAGCAAGGTGGATCGGACGGCCCAAGGGGTGCCGCTGCCAGGCAGGCACGGCCGACAGGCAGGCGGCGATGAAGCCCTTCATGTCCGCCGCGCCGCGGCCGTGGAAGCGGCCGTCGCGTTCGACCAGCGTGAAGGGATTGGCGCTCCAGTTCTGGTCGGTCACGGGCACGACGTCGCTGTGCCCGGAGAGCACCATGCCGCCCGCCATGTCGGGGCCGATGCTGGCGAGCAGGTTCGCCTTCCGCTTGTCCTCGCTGTGCACCAGGTGCACTTTCACCCGGTGTCCCGCGAGGTAGTCGGCGATCCAGTGGATCAGGTCGAGGTTCGAGCGATGCGAGGTCGTATCGAATGCCACCAGGGTTCTGAGGATCTCGATGGTGGTCATGCGACACGCTCGGCCATGGCATTGCTGGCGCTGTTGTTGCCGTTGTTCGCGCTTCTGCCGGAGTTGCCGCCGCCTAGCCGCTCCTGCACGAGCTGCATGGCTGCGGATTGGGTCGGTGTGCCGGTGCGCCCGGCGAGTTCGAAGATCCGGTGCAGGGTGGCGCCGATGGCTTTCACCTGCGAATCCACTTTTGTGGAATTGAAGCCCTCGTGCTCCGACGCCACGCGGATCAGGCCGCCCGCGTTGATCACGAAGTCCGGCGCGTACAGGATTTCCTTGTCGCGCAGCTGCCTGCCATGTTCGTCGCCGGCCAGCTGGTTGTTGGCGCCGCCGGCGATCACCCGGAACTTCATCTGCGGCAGGGTTCGATCGTTCACGACGGCGCCCATCGCGCAAGGAGAGAACACGTCGGCCTGAACGGCATAGATCTCGTCGGGCTCGACCGCCTGCGCATCGAACTCGGCGCAGGCCTTGCGCGCGAGCGCCGCATCGACGTCGGATACCGTGAGGCGCGCCCCCGCGGCGACGAGCAACCGGCACAGGTTCCAGCCGACGTTACCCAAGCCTTGCACCGCCACCGTCAGCCCACGCAGGTCGCGGTCCAGCCGATGCGCGACGCTGGCCACGATGCCGTGATAGACGCCCAGTGCCGTGGTCGGCGAAGGATCTCCGGTGCCGCCCAGTTCTTCCGGCAACCCGACCACGTGCCGGGTGTTCTGTCGCACCCAGGCGAAGTCGGCGACAGTGGTGCCCACGTCTTCGGCGGTGATGTAGCGGCCGCCCAGGCGGTTGACCGCCACGCCCATCGCCCGCAGCAGTTCGGGCGTCTTGCTCTTGCGCGGGTCGCCGAGGATCACCGACTTTCCACCGCCCAGGCCGAGTCCCGCGGCCGCGGCCTTGAAAGTCATTCCACGCGACAGGCGAAGCACGTCGCGCAGGGCGGAAGCTTCGTCGGCGTAGGGATACATGCGGCATCCGCCCAGGGCCGGCCCGAGCCGGGTGCTGTGAATGGCGATGATGGCCCGAAGCCCGACCCGATCGTCGGATACGAAGACCACCTGTTCATGGCCCGCAAAAGACTCGGTAGAGAAGACGGTCATTTATTTATCTGTTTTTTGAGTTTCGATGTGAACGAATGCGGACGCGGCCTGCTCCAGGGCCGCTGCCGCATCAATGCCCGGGAGCGCAGGCTAGAAACAGCAGCAAGCGGTGTAGATATAGCGATAGCTCTACTGGAGGAACGTCGAGCACCGCATCGGTGAGCGACAGAACTTCAGGGCTTGCTTGGCGGAATGATTGCGTCATGTGATGGCCTCGCTGTTGGGCACAGCATGACATCGGGAGACGCGGTGATATTGGTGAAAATTTGGCGCCGCAAGATCAGGCGCGGGACGGCTGCAATGCGGGCGCTGTCGTGATCAATCCCATCTCGCTGAACAGCCTTTGGTACTCGTTCAGTGCGAGATCCTGCAGCGACCGGTGATGCTCGGGGTCGATTGTTATTTCGCCTTCGGAAAATTCGAATTTTGTCGAACCCATCCAATCTTCATATTGAAGTTTGATTGGCGATGCCGGATGCTCCGGATCGGAGGCTTCGATCGTCGAATGAATATCCGGTATTCCCGGTTCGCCTTGGGGGATCAGGCAAGTCCAGACAAGGCCATGGCGTTCAACAGCAGGAAACATCGTGATCCTGAAGCATTCCACCGTCTTGAGTGCAAGCTTCTCCGGGGCCTTGCGGCATTGCCCATCGGACCCGTAGCGCAGGCCGTGGTAGGCGCAGACCAGTTCGTCGTCTTCGATGCGCCCCGTGCTCAATGGCAGTCCGCGGTGCGGGCACATGTCCCGGCCAATGCGAATGCCATCCGGCATGCGATAGATGGCCAACCGCAGATTCAGCAAGATCACCTGCCTAGGCTTTGCCGGCACCTCGTCGACGCGTGAGACCGGAAACCATTGCCTGGCCAGAACCGGCCAGTCTTGCTCGGAGAACGTGCAGTTCGGAGGCAAAAAACCCTCGGGCAGAGGGCGCGAGGGGGGCGGTTCAACGGGCGGCATGGCTCGCTCGTCTTATTTGACCAGGCCGATCCGGATCCTCCGGTTGTGCTGCCCCTTGTTCTCGATCTTCAGGATGCGCAACGGTGCCGATTGCGAAGTCTTCGAAAGATGCGTTCCACCGCAGGCCTGCCGGTCGAGCCCCACGATTTCGATGATGCGCGTGGTGCCGTCGTCCTGGCTCGGCGGTGCGACGGACCGGCTGCGTAGCACCCCAGGTTCGCGCGAGAGTCCGGCTGCGTCGAGGTACACCGCATTCACCTGCAGCCCGTCGGAGATGAGGGTGTTGAGCTCGGGCTCGAGCTTGCGCAACTCGTTGTTGTCGGCCGCGGGCAAGTCGAAGTCGATGCGGGCCGTGCCGTCGGCCGCCATTTGCACGCCCGTTACCAGCGAGCCCTCGAAGCGCTGATAGACGAGCGCATTGAGGATGTGCAGGCCCGTGTGCAATTGGCTCATCATGAAGCGGAAATCCTGATCCACTTTGGCGACGACCTTGTCGCCGGGAATGGAGGCGGTTTCAGCTTCGTCGAAGATGTGCCACGCATTGCGACCCTCCGTTTCGACCCGGCCGATCTTGATTTCGCCACCATTCCATTGCAGCGTGCCGCGATCCGCCAATTGCCCGCCACCGCCCGGATAGAAGAAAGACCGGTCGAGAAGAACCGCATTCGGGCGGCGCGCTATGACATTGGCTTCGAATTGAAAGCAATCGGGTTCGATATGGCAGAGATAAGGAGACATGAATTCCTCGGTTGGCGAAACGCTTATGAAAATCGTCGTGCGGTAACGATGCCGATCAGAATGATCACGGCCCCCGCAAACTCGGTGGCGCTCAGATATTCGTGGAACAGATAGGCGCCGAGCACGGTTGCAATGACAGGCTGTATCAGCAGGGTGATTGAAGAAAGCGCGGCCGGGAGCTTGGCCAGCGCATAGGCAATGAGGCCCTGGCCTCCGACGTGCGAGACGACTGCCAGCGCGAGCAGCATCAGCATCCCGTTGATCGTGTGCGGAACAAGCGACTCGCCGCGCAGGAGCGTGATGGGCAGGAGAATGATCAACGTACCGACGCTGCTCCATGCCATGACGGTCATCGTTCGATAGTTCGAGCGCACGAGGCTGACTGCCAGAAGATACGAGCCATAAAAAACTGCGGTCAAAAGGCCTAACAGATTTCCTGCCATGTAGGTCGAACCAAAATCCAGCCGATGTCCGATCAGGATGAATGCGCCGGCCAGCGCAAACAGCATTCCGAACAGGAAGCCAGGCTTGAATTTCTTCCCCAGAAACAGGTTGGACCCAAGCACCACGAAGATCGGCGCTAGGTTGGCAAGAAGATTGGAATTGGCCAGCGTGGTCAGCGTCATCGACCAGTGATAAAGCGCCAGATTTCCGGAAAAGATGAATCCGACAAGAATTAGCTTGATCGGAATGGCCGGCATTTTTTCAGTGGGCGAGCCGGTCGTGCGCACGGGCTCGGCTCTTGCCGCAAGCATGTCGAGCAGAAAGAAAATCGGAATTGCCAGCGCAACCCGATAGACCGCGCTCGCGGTCGGAGGCAATTCGCTGTGGCGAAGAAAAACGCCGCCCAGCGCCAACGCCGCCGCGCCAAGCAGAAGCGCAACGAAAGAAAAGAAGTTTTTGCTTTTTGAAGCAACAGGTAGGGCAATAGTCGTCATATTTCGTTCCGGCACGACCGGGTCTCCATCGGTCGTGCCAGCCAGTTTGTTTTTTAAAGCATCAAAAGGGCAGGGCGAAGAGCTATCGCTATTCAAATCCCTCGATCACCATGAGCTGCATATCAGCTGCAGCATCCTTTCGCAATTCCTTTGCAAAGGTGTATTCCGGCGATTCGTAGAATTTTCTCGCCGCATCGGCAGATTTGAATTCGACAAGAACCACGCGCCGATCATCCAGAGCGCCTTCCAAATGCATGCGCTCGCCTCCCCGCGTCAGAAACCTGCCTCCGAACTTTTCTATGATCCCGGGCGTGAGTTGCTTGTATTGGTTGTATTGATCCGGGTCCACAATGGACATCCGGCCAATCAGATAGGCGACCATATGACAACCAGGCTTGGCGCCGCCGTTATACGTAAGCCACTTTTCTTTGCTCCGCGGCGACACCGGATTGCAGCAATGCCGCATCCAGAACGTCCCAGAGGCCGGTCAGCGAATCGAGAAAATCGTCCGCGCCTTCGATGACCAAGTGGGCGTACTCGGTTTTCAAGGCGAGTTCGACCGCGGTGCGGGCGTTTTGCTCGTGGTGCTGCTCGGCGCCGACTTCGCCCCAGTGCTCCAGCAGGTAGTGCATTTCAGGCACTTCGAGGTCGGCGTTGTAGATGCCGCTGTCCACCAGGCAATACTTTTCGCCCGGAATCAATTGCTGGTTGGAGATCATTTCCAGCGCCAGCGTGGTGCCGAGATTCCGGTAGGTGTTTTCGATGTCCGTCATCTTGCGGTGATCGAAGACGCCGATGGCCTTGCGGACTTGCGCGGTCAACCCGGTGTCCATGTCGTAGCCGGGCAGGGAGCCGAGCAACTGGTTGGAAAAGTCCTTGAGCTTCGCTTCGACCTTCTCCTGGTTGTAGAGGTCTGCAAACACGGGCTTTTCGGCCGACTGGTTGACGATGTATCCCGCCATCGTCGCCAGTTCAGGGCCGTGGCCCGATTCGCTCTCGACGATTTCTTCCAGCAACTCGCTCTGCCTGTGCAGCCCGTGCTCCTTGAGCGCATCCGGAAAACTCCATCCGGGACGCGTGGATGCGCAGAAGCTCTGGATCTGGTGGAAAAGGGCTCCCACAACAGGAGGCTCCGGTTCGACCTTGACCCAATTCTTGAAAATCGGATGGGAATAGCAACGATGACTTTTAACTCTCTCAACCAGATCGGAAATGGTAACGCTCATTTCGTGCTCCTAATTACAGTTGGTTAAAAAATGCCGTGAAAATTCAATTATTTACTGGCCATCAACATTCGCCCTCCAGGGTGATCAAGTATTTCGACCCGCACATTGGAAAAGCCCGCGCGGAACAATTTTTCAGTCCATTCATCTTCACTGAGAAGCTTTCTGGACATGAAATGATTGTGCAGATGATTGAATGCCGCGGCGAACGGCTTTTCCCAGCTGGATTGAGCAACAGGAATCGCATCGACGATGATCAGCGTGCCCTTGATTGCATTGGCGCAGCAGGCGCGCAGCAACGAGTCGAGCGTTTCTTCTTCGGCGGGAAGAAGATCGTGCATGACAAATCCTGCGTGGATGATGTCCGCGTCCCTGATGAGAGAGGCATCTTCGGTGAGGATCTGGATGGGGGCAGTCACGAACTGAAGCCTGTCGCTCATTCCCGCTTCACTGGCTGCGCGAACGGCCTGTTCGGTGGCCGACGCGCTCAGATCAATTCCAACGCCTTTTGAGCCCGGAATTTTCCTGAGCATGCGGATCAGGAATCCTCCGGAGCCTGATCCAAGATCTACGATTTTCTTTGGTGCCATCGCTACGATGGCGTTTTCCGGCTGCGGATAGAAGGATTTTTCGCCCATCCATTTCGATGTGCGAGCGACCAGACCCCCGCTGCGCGGGTATTTGAGTTGCGCCTCTTCGTTGTTTTCCGAAAATTCTTTCGCGTTGTTGATCAATGGGGCACATGCACGGAGCGCCCACGAAAGATATCCGACTTCATTGATCAATTCGTCGAAATTGCTGCCGGCCTTGTAGGTGGCGGGTGCTTTTTCATCCAACACCTCGATGATTCCGGCCTTGCTCAGGGAGTCGAGGTAGGCGGAAATCACGGATTCCTTGATTCCGCAGGATCGGGACGCCGTTGCAGCGTCCACGACCGGCGATTTCTGGAGAAATTCAATGATTCCGTACTCTGCACCTATTTCCAGCAGGATTGCGGATCCTGCGAGGGAGGAACCAGTAATGCCGCGATCAACATTTTGCATGGGTCACCTGTGGGTTAAACACTATTGAAAACGAACTGATTACTTTGCGCTGGTCGAAACCATTTAGTTGCACGATAGTCAGCGCGGAGAAACCCGTATTGGTAAAAATTGCGGCCAGGAGCAATCGCGCCAAAAAGACGAATCCGAATTCCGCGCGAGCCGAGCGGAAACAAGAAGCGGAGGAAAGAAGGCCCTCAGCGCATGGCCCGAGGGCGGGGGGAGCGGCTTCTCAGCAGGTCCGGGCGCGGACGTACTGGAGAGGCGTCATGCCGAAGGTGCGCTTGAAGTGCCTGGTGAGCGCGCTCTGGTCGTAAAAGCCGCTCGCAACAGCGGCTTCGATCAGCGGCCGGCCGGCAGTGAGGTGACTGATGGCGGCCCTGAGCCGCAACTGCGTGAGGTACGTGTGGGGCGTCAATCCGATCGTGCGGTTGAATGCGCCGATCAGCTGGAAGGGCGTCAGGTCGGCGGCCGCCGCCATCTGCTCGAGGGTCAACCGCTCTGCAAAAGAGTCGCGCAGCAGTTCCAGCACCGGCGCGAGCACGTTGGCATCTGCCGGCACCGGGAGCACGCGTTGTCCCGGCTGTGCGTGGCTCTGGAAGAGCGTTCCGAAGCTATGAACGAACAACTCCTGCTGCCGCAGAGGGTCCCATTGATCGCTGTTTCCGTCGTAGGCGCGATGAAGCTCCAGAAAGCTGCCGATGAGCTCCTGGTCGCAGTAGATGTTCGATCCGAAGTACCGGGTCTGATCGATGCCCAGCGTCGTCATCAGATGCCTGATGCCCGGCTCGGCAAGATAGAGGGCCCGGTACCGCCAGCGGGCACTGCCGCCCATGCGGCCCGAATGGGGCTCGGCCGGGTTGAAGACGAGGAGCGCCTGCTGATTGGCAATGCCCGTGCGGCCGCGGCTCTTGAATTCGGCGCCTCCAACCTCGGTGACCGCGATCACGAAGGAATGGTGCACGTGGGGCGCGTATTCATGCGTCGTGAAGTCCGCATGCAGCATGTCCATGCCCGGCATGCCGGGCACATGCCAGTAGCGCGATGTATTCAGAGGGTCCAGCTTGGCCAACGAAGCCTCCGTTTGGATCAGCGGTTGTAACGCTTTCAGCGTCCAACCGGTTGCATGGCACCTGAATGGTGAGCAAGGCTGTCTATTCCAGTGACTACGGCGCGATCTGGGGAGCGGGCGGGGCGGCGCCAGGTCGCTGTAGCTTGAGCACGCAAAGACTGTGCCATTTTGTGGTCCTGGTGTGTCGGGTGCCCGGCCCGGGAAAGAACGGATTCAGGTTCACGAATCGCGAAGAATGATTCACTATGCCTGTAGCGCGGCGAACTTCTGGAGACCTTCATGAACATGCCCCTCGAAAGTACGGCTCTGGCGTTTCAGTTTCCCCTGGCCGATGGCGTCGAGACGCACAGGGTATTCAACCAGGCCAGTGCTTGCACCGGCCACAACGCATTCACAGGCGATGTGGCTCTACGAGAGCTCGTGGAGCGTCATGCGGCCTGGAGCATTCCCGATGCAACGGCGGTCGGCGCATTGGCGGGCAATGAAGAGGTGCAGGACCTTGCACGATTGGCCAACGAGCACAGTCCGCAACTGCGCACGCATGATCGGTTCGGCAATCGCCTGGACTGGGTGGAGTTTCATCCCGCGTGGCATCAACTCATGGCCCTGGGTTTCGCGCATGGCGTACCGAGCCTTGCATGGACAACCAATGAGCCGTCGGGCCATTTTGCGCGTGCGGTGCTGAGCTACCTGTGGAACCAGGTCGAGAACGGCACCGGATGCCCCACTGGCATGGCATACGCTGCCTGTGCTGGTTTTGCGGGGCGGCCGGAGTTTGCACTCTGGAGGGAGAAGACACTTTCCGGTCGCTACGACCCGCGCCGCCTGCCGCTCCCGCAGAAAACGGGCGCCGTGATCGGCTATGCCATGACCGAGAAGCAGGGCGGCTCCGACCTGCGCCAGACGCAGACCACGGCCACCTTCGTCGGAACCGAGAACGGTGCTCGCATCTACAACGTGACGGGCCACAAGTGGTTCTTTTCGGTTCCGACTTCCGACGGCTTCTACACGCTGGCTCAAACCAATTCGGGCGTGAGCTGCCTTTTCGTTCCGCGCTTCCTGCCGGACGGCAGTGCCAACCGCGTTGCCGTGCAGCGCCTGAAGGACAAGTGCGGAAACCGCTCCAACGCATCGAGCGAAGTCGAGTTCAACAAGACCTGGGCGATGCTGGTCGGCGAAGAGGGACGCGGGATCCGCGAGATCCTGTCGCATGCACACCTGACCCGCCTCGACTTTGCCGTGGGTTCTGCGGGCCTGATGCGCCAGGCACTCACGCTGGCGATCAACCACGCATCGACACGCGACGGCTTCGGTCGCCGGATGGCCGACCTGCCCATGCAGACGAATGTGCTGGCGGACCTGGCGCTGGAAAGCGAAGCGGCCATGTTGTCGGCGATGCGTGTCGCACGCGCAACCGACAGCATGGAATCGAACGAACGCGAGCGGCTTCTTGCCCGCGTGGCAACGCCCGTGGTCAAGTACTGGAACTGCCAGCGTGCGACGTACTTCGTCTACGAGGCATTGCAGGTTCACGGCGGCAACGGCTTCATCATGGAGAACCCCATCGCGCGGCTGTACCGCGAGGCGCCGCTCAATTCGATCTGGGAAGGCACGACGAACATGATGTGCATGGACGTGGTGCGCGCGCTCGGCCGCGAGAAGGGCTCGCTCGAAGTCTTTCTCGATGAAGTCTCCCAGCCGGGAGTTGCCAACGCGGCGTATGCGAAGTTCATCGCCGGCCTGCGCGACGATCTTTCTGCGGGTGCAGTCGATGAGGGCAATTCGCGCGCCATCGTGACGCGCATGGCTCTTGCGCTCCAGGCGAGCGAGATGCTCAGGCACAGCGATGGCGCGGTGGCACAGCGCTTCGTCGAGTCGCGCCTGGGCGGTAAGCACGCCGGTGTGATGGGGACTCTGGCCACTGGGGCGGATCTGCGCGGAATCGTCTCTCGCGCCGATGTGTCTGAGGCGGCGCAGTCGGTATCCATCTGAAGGCTGGCCTCAAGCCGCCTGCTTCTCCCGCTGCAACGGCAGCCACAACACGAACCGCGTTCCCGTCGGTTTGGACTCCCACTGCACCACGCCTTTGATCGCCTGCGCTCGCCGCCGCTGGTTCTGCAGGCCTCGGCCCCCCGCGGACTGATTGCCCATCACCTTCTGGACGTCGAAGCCCTGGCCGTTGTCCTCGATCGTCACCTGCACGCCCGCGCCTTCAAGCGAGGTGCCCACGCGAATTTCCGTCGCGCGCGTGTGCCGCAGGATGTTCGAGATGCTTTCCTGCACGATGCGCAGGATGTGCAGCGCACTCGACGGGTCGAGCCAGTCGAGGGCCGGCAGCTCCTGCACTTCCCACCGCAGCGAAACACCGGTGCCTTCGAGCCGCGGTTCCAGCCGGTAGCGCAGCGTGGCCAGCAGCAGCAGCAGGTCGGCCTCGATCGGCTCCAGCGAGTCGAGCGTGAGCTTCAGGTCGTCCAGGCAGCTCTTGAGAATCTGCGAGACCTTGTCGTCGCTCATGCCGCCGCCTTCGACCGAGCGGATGGCGCTGATCAGCGAAGAGCCGAGGCCGTCGTGCATGTCCTGCATCAGGCGCTGGCGTTCGTCGCTGATGGTCTGCAGGCGCTCGACCTCGCGCAGCCGCCGGTGGCTGAGCTCGAGTTCGGCCTCGCGCTTCTGCAGGCGCTGCGCAAGGCTCGCATTGAGCTGCTCGACTTCGCCGATGGCGTGCATGTAGCGGCGGTACATCAGCGCGCCGAAAACGCTGAAGGTGACGGCGTTGGTGTACGCCCCCAGATACCAGCCTTCGGGGCTGATGAAGTTGTTCTGCAGCAGCCAGTCGGTCATGCCCAGCAGCACGCAGATGCCGATGCCGACCGCGACCAGCCGGCCTTCGGTGGAGCGGCGCCATGCGCTGACGCTACCCACCAGGCAGACCAGCGTGCCCATCAGCGCCGCGACAGCGTAGATCAGGGGCGTTACCTGCGGCGTGTTCTGCACGATGTTCAAGCCGGGCAGGGTGACGAGGCCGATGGTGGTGGTCGCCACGACCACGCTGACGGTCAGCCACTTGAGCTGCAGGCCGTGCAGCTGGCGCAGGAAGAAGTGCACCACCATCACCAGCCAGAAGAGCGAGTTGACGGTCAGCCACGCGAACCAGTCATTGGCGACGGGCAGGCTCACGTAGAAGTGCAGGCCCCGCATGAAGGAAGTGGCCGCGAGGTTGAAGAACAGCAGGTAGCCCGTCTCGTCGCGGCGCCTGAACCACACGAACAGCGCGAACACGCCCACGGCCATGAATGCCGCGCCGAGCATCGCGGGCAGCTCCTGCTGCAGCCACTGGCGCATGCCATGGCGCCCCCTGAGTGCGTCGATGGGGCCGATCCACAGCGACGACAGCGCCACCTGGGCGTTGCGGGTGTGCTCCAGGCGCAGGAGGATCTCGCTGGGCGGCTTGCTGTCGGCACTGTTGTCCAGCTGGACCCACAGCGGAGTGCGGGTGCTGTTCCACAGCGGGCCCGACTGCTGCGCGCGATGGACCAGTTGCCCGTCGGCATAGACCGCGATGGTGCCGTCGGTCTTGATCCGGATGCCGTACAACGCCAGCGGCCCGGCGTCGGGCGGCAGGCCGCGCGTGGACAGCCTGATCCAGGTCGTGCGCGTCGTCCTGGTGGAGGAGGCCTCCGCCTGGCGCAGCAGCGCGATGGGAAGGGCCAGGGGCAGTTCGACCCGCTTCCAGGTGTCCGGCAGGGCGCCGCTGTCCTGCTTCAACGGCGGAGTGCTGAAGCCCGAGGCTTCGTCGACCTGCCAGTCGGCGCGCGTCAGGTGCAGCAGCGAGTCGGACTGCTGCAAGCCGGCCGTCCCGCCCAGGAAGGCACCGATGGCGCCCAGCAGTGCCATCGACAGGACGAGCACCACGTTGGCGAAGAAGGGTGCGGGACGGTAGTTCAAGGGGTGTTCGGATGAGTCGCGCCCAAAGCTGATGCGGCAGCGCTTATGTAACCTATTTTCTCATTCTGTAACCATGCGCGCGATGTTGCTCGCCCAGGGCTTCTCGGTATGGCCCCACTGATCCAGGTCGGCCGTAGTGCATTCACGACAAATGCGGTTCAAGAGTAACTATATGTATGGTTAAATCCCCGCAACTATCGCGAAGAAGACGAGGGATTGCATGAAGCTGCTGCTGAGCATTGCGTTCGCTGCCGTGGCCCTGGCCGGTTGCGCCAGCGCACCGACTACACCCACCGAGCCCGGAACGGGCAGGGGCACTTCCTATGTGCCCATGGTCGCCATGGAGGGCGTGGACAAGGTGCGCTACGACAACGACGTGGCCGAATGCCGCACGGCGTCGAACCGCATCACGGCGCGCAGCGAAACCGGCGACGCCATGTGGGGCGCGCTGGGCGTCGGCCTGATCACGGTGTACGGGCAGGGCATCGTCGCCGCGGCGTCGTACACCGGCATCACCGCCGCCGTCATCGACTGGAACGGCCGTCCCGACTCGGAGCTGATTGCCGAGCACCAGCAGATCGCCATCGTGCATTGCATGGCCAAGCGCGGCTATCGCAACCTCGACCCCAACGTGCGCGACTCGTTCTATGGCAACACCTTCGACCCCGGCGTCGTCATGAAGCCGCGCCGCACCGGCGTCGATACCTACAACGTCGAAACGCTGGCCAAGGCCGGCCGCTGCAACCTTCAGCCGCGCGCCGAACTCACGGCCAAGGGCCCCGGCTACGAAACCTACAACGTGCCTTGTGACAACGGCGGAACATGGGCGGTGCGCTGCGAGTTCGGTAAGTGCCGCGTGCTGGCGCAGGCGTTGATCCGCCGCTCCTGAGCTTTCGATGGGCCCGCGAGGGCCCTGCCTGCTCAGCCGTCGCTCACTTGACGATCATTCCCTTGAGCGCCGGGTCCGGCGGCGGAGCCTTGAGCTTCATCTGACGCATCGTCTTCACCAGCAGCTGCGCGATCATCACGTTGCGGTGCCGCTTGCTGTTGGCTGGCACCACGTACCACGGCGCATGGTCGGTCGAGGTGGCGCCCAGCGCGTTCTGGTAGGCCTGCTGGTAGGCGCTCCACTTGGTGCGGACCTCCAGGTCGTCCATGCTGAACTTCCATTGCTTGCCGGGCGTGTCGATGCGGGCCTGCAGGCGTTCGCGCTGCTCGTCCTTGTCGATGTGGAGCATGCACTTGACCACCACCGTGCCGGTCTCGGTGAGCAGCCGCTCGAAGTCGTTGATCTGCGCGTAGCGGCGTTTTGCCTCGGCCTTGTCGATCCAGCCTTCGACCACGGGCACCAGCACGTCTTCGTAGTGGCTGCGGTTCCACACCATGATCTCCCCGGTGCGCGGCACGACGGCGTGGCAGCGCCAGAGGTAGTCGCGCGCGCGTTCGTCCACGGTCGGTGCCTTGAAGGCCGATACGCGCACGCCCAGCGGCGAGGTGCGCGAGAACACCCAGCGCACGGTGCCGTCCTTGCCGCTGGTGTCCATGCCCTGCAGCACCAGCAGCAGCTTGCGCCGTCCCTCCGCGTGCAGCAGGTCCTGCAGCTCGTCGAGCTCGACGGCCAGCGCATCGACTTCGGCGCGCTGGGAGGCTTCGTCGCCCTCGCAGAAGGGCGTGTCGCCGGGGTCGATGTGCGAGAGCTTGAACTTGCCGCTGACGCGGTATTTCTTGAAGCTGGCCATGAAGCGGGACTCCGTGAAGAACAACGAAGCCGACAGCGTAAGCGATCGACCCGACGGATGGTCGTCAGCGGTCGTCGTCTTCAGGGGGCAGCGAGGCGCTCCAGCGGTTGTCCCAATCGGCATGCTGGCGCACTGCGCCGTCGAGATCGCGCCGGTCGCGCTTGGTGGGGCGGCCCTGCTCGATGGCCAGCGCCGGTTCGCTGCCCATGCGGCGCAGCTCCCGGAACGCGGCCTGCGCCGCCACGCTTTCGGCTGTTTCCTCGTAGAGCTGCTGCGCGACCGGTGCCGGTCCGCGCTGGCCGCTGAGGCCGAGCACCTTCACGGTTCGCGTCAGCGGGCCCATGCGCATGGCCACGGTGTCGCCCGCCTTGACCTCGCGCGAGGCCTTGGCGACGTCGCCGTTCACCTGCACGCGGTTCTTGCCGATTTCCTCCGCGGCCAGCGAGCGCGTCTTGAAGAAGCGGGCGGCCCAGAGCCATTTGTCGATGCGCAGACGGTCCATGGAGTGTCGGAAGTGGATTTCAGGAATTGTGCCGTGAGAGCGGCACCGACGACAGCGGCAGGCGCACGACGGCGTCGAGCCCGATCACCCGTTCGGCGCCGTCCTCCACGGCCAGCGCACTGCGGTTGTCGAGGCTGATGCGCCCGCCGAGCGCCAGCACGATCTCGCGGCAGATCGCCAGCCCCAGCCCCGAGCCGCTCGACGTGCTGCCGGCGGAGAAGGGCGCGAACAGGCGCTGCCGCAGCTCGGGCGAGATGCCGGGGCCGCTGTCGCGCACCGTGAGCACCGCGTCCCCGCCTTCGGAGCGCACCGAGACCGACAGCGCAGCGCCCGCGGGGCTCTGCTTGATCGCGTTGTGCAGCAGGTTGCGCGTGAGCTCCTGCAGCATCCAGTGATGGGCCTGCACCGGCACGGGCTCGTCGATGGCGAGTTCGAAGTCGAGCGCCTTGTCGGCCACCAGCGGCGACAGGTCGAGCGCGATCTGCCGGGCCACCTCGCCGAAGTCGAGCGTTACCGACTCCGGCTGCTGGCGCAGTTGCTCCACCTTGGCGAGCGACAGCATCTGGTTGGCCAGCGTGGTCGCGCGCTCCACCGTGTGGCTGATCTCGCCCAGCGCCTGCTCGGGCGCCACGTCGCCGCGCTGCGCCGACTGCACCTGCGCCTTCAGCACGGCCAGCGGCGTGCGCAGCTGGTGGGCGCTGTCGCGCACGAAGCGCTTCTGGTGGTCGAGCAGCTGCTGCAGCCGGCCCATGACCTGCGTGGTGGCGTCGATCAGCGGCCGCAGCTCGCGCGGCGCATCGGGCGCATCGATGGGCGAGAGGTCGTCGGCCTGGCGCTTCTCGATGGCTTCGCCCAACTCGCGCACCGACCGCGTGGCGCGCTGCACCACGAACACGGTGACCAGCGCGATCACGCCCATCAGCAGCAGCTGGCGCCACAGCGTGTCGATCAGCAGCTTGCGCACCAGTGTCTCGCGCAGCTCCAGCGTCTCGGCCACCTGCACCACGGCCATGCCGCGGCCGGTTGCGCTTGCCACCGGCTGCAGCAGCACCGCGACGCGCACCGGCTGGTTGCGGAACTGCGCGTCGTAGAAGTCGACCAGCGCCGCATACGCGCTGCGGTCCGGAATGCGGCCGCGCCAGAACGGCAGCTCGGCAAAGCCCGAGATCATTTCACCGTCGAGCGCCGAGACCCGGTAGAACAGCCGGCTGCGGTTGTCGGCCTCGAAGGCCTCGAGCGCGGAATAGGGCACGATGGCCCGCAGCTGCGCCAGGTCGTCGTAGCCCTCCACGTCGAGCTGTTCGCCGATGGTCTTGGCCGAGGCGAGCAGCGTGCGGTCGTAGGCCGTGGTGGCGGCCGCGAGGCTCTGGCGGTACAGGCTCACGCTGTTGATCACGATGAACACCGCAATCGGCGCAAGGATGCCGAGCAGCAGCCGCGCACGAAGCGAGGAGACGCGGGTCATGCCTCGGGGCGCAATAGATAGCCGAGGCCGCGCATGGTCATCAGCACCGCGCCGGTGCCCGCGAGCTTCTTGCGCAGGCGGTACACCACCACCTCGATAGCCTCGTACTGCACCTCGGTCTCGCCCGGAAACACCAGCTCGAACAGGCGCTCCTTGGTCACGGCGTGGCCCGGCTTCATCATCAGCGCCTTCAGCAGCGCCAGCTCGCGCGGCGTGAGTTCGAGCAGTTCGGCGCGGTTGTAGATGGCGCCGTTGTCGGGCTCGAAGCGCAGCCCGCCTATCTCCTGCGGGTTGAGCCCCGCGTCCGGTCCGGCAACGCCGTGGCTGCGCCGGCGCAGCGCGCGAATGCGGGCTTCGAGTTCGTCGAGGTCGAAGGGCTTGGGCAGGTAGTCGTCGGCACCGGCGTTCAGGCCGACGATGCGGTCGCCGACCGTGCCGCGCGCCGTCAGCAGCAGCACCGGCGTGCGCAGGCCCTCGGCGCGGGCCTGGGCCAGCACCTGCAGGCCGTCGAGGTTGGGCAGGCTCAGGTCGAGGGCGACCACGTCGGGCTCGATGGCGCGCCACTGGGCGACGGCTTCGGCCCCGTCGCCGCAGACGCGCACGTCGATCCGGCGGCGCCCGAGGGTTCGCTGCAGGGTGATTTGCATCGAGGGGTCGTCTTCGACCAGCAGCAGCTTCATACGGTGGCGGCGGGCGTGTTTACTTTGGTGTTTTCCCCAGTCTGGCGGACAGCCAACTGACAGCAGGGCGGCGCATGATAGCGCTCAGCTAAAAGTCAGCTTCCTTTCAAGTTCCTTCCAATTCCAGGAGACACGCATGCGTCGCGACACCTTTCTGAAGTCTTTGGCCGCACTGGCCGCCGCCGGAGCGCTGCCGCTCTCGGCACGTGCTGCAGCCAACGTCAAGATGATGATCCCCGCCAACCCGGGCGGCGGCTGGGACACCACCGGCCGTGCGCTGGGCAAGGCGCTGAGCGACGCCAAGGTGGCCGACACCGTCACCTACGACAACAAGGGCGGCGCTGCCGGCGCGCTGGGCCTGGCCCAGTTCGTGAACGGCTCCAAGGGCGACGCCAACGCGCTGATGGTCATGGGCTCGGTCATGCTGGGCGGCATCATCACCGGCAAGCCGCCGGTCAAGCTCGAGCAGGCCACGCCCATTGCGCGCCTGACCACCGAATACAACGTGTTCGTGCTGCCGGCCAATTCGCCGCTCAAGACCATGAAGGACGTGGTCGACCAACTCAAGAAGGACCCGGGCAGCGTGAAGTGGGGCGGCGGTTCGCGCGGGTCCACCGAGCACATCGCCGCGGCCATGATTGCGCAGAAGGTGGGCGCCGATCCTTCCAAGATCAACTATGTGGCATTCCGCGGAGGCGGTGAAGCCACCGCCGCCATCCTGGGCGGCAACGTCACCGTCGGCGGCAGCGGCTACAGCGAATTCGCCGAATACATCGCCGCCGGCAAGATGAAGGCCATTGCCGTCACCTCCGCGCAGCGCCTGCCGGGCATCAACGTGCCCACGCTGAAGGAGCAGGGCATCGACGTCGAAATCGGCAACTGGCGCGGCGTGTACGGCGCCCCCGGCATCTCGGCCGAGCAGCGCAAGGCGCTGACCGACATGGTGCTGGCCGCCATGAAGAGCGCGTCGTGGGCCGAATCGCTCAAGAAGAACGACTGGACGCCGGCCGTGCTGTCGGGCGAAGCTTTTGCCAAGTTCGTCGACGACGACTTCGCCAGCCTGCGCGCCATCATGACGAAATCCGGCATGGTCTGAAATCGGCTCGCCCCCAGGCTGCGCGCACTTCGTGTCGCGCGCGCCAACCCCCTACCGGGGGCAACACCTGCGGCCCGGCAAAGCCGGTTCCGCGGTGTTTCTGGAAGGGGCACCCGTACTCCCACTCCAGGACAAAAAATGACAACTCCAGAATCCTCGGCCCCTGCGCAACCCGCGGCCACTTGGCCGCAAACCCTGGTCGGCGTCGGCGTGCTGCTGACCGGCCTGGCGCTGGCCTTCGGCGCCATCGGCATTTCTTCCGAAGCCGGCTACGGCGGCGTCGGCCCCAACTTCCTGCCCTGGCTGGTGTCCGTGGTGCTCGTGCTGTGCGGCGGGTGGATCCTGTGGGAGGCACGCACCGGCGGCTTCCGCGAGCTCGATGCGCCCTCGGGCGCGGAGCATGCCTACTGGCCTGGCTTTGTCTGGGTGTCGGCGGGGCTGCTGCTCAACGCGGCGCTCATCACCACGCTCGGCTTCATCCTGAGTTGCACGCTGTGCTACCTGCTGGCCGTGCAGGGCCTGCGCCGCGCCAGCGGACAGGGCGGCGTCAACTCACCGCGCACCTGGCTCATCGACATCGTCACAGGCGCGCTGATCGCGGCCCCGGTGTTCTGGATGTTCACGCAATTCCTGGCCATCAACCTGCCTGGCCTCACTTCCACCGGGTGGTTCTGACATGGAAATCTTCAACGCACTCATGGCGGGTTTCGCCACGGCGATCACCCCGATCAATCTGCTCTGGTGCCTCGTCGGCTGCGCCCTGGGCACGGCCGTGGGCGTGCTGCCCGGCATCGGCCCGGCCGTGGCGGTGGCCATGCTGCTGCCCATCACCGGCAAGGTCGACATCACGGCCTCGATGATCTTCTTCTCGGGCATCTACTACGGCGCCATGTACGGCGGCTCGACCACCTCCATCCTGCTGAACACGCCCGGCGAAACCGCGAGCATGGTGACGGCGATGGAGGGCAACAAGATGGCCAAGAGCGGAAGGGCGGGCGCGGCGCTCGCAACGGCCGCCATCGGCTCTTTCGTGGCCGGCACCATTGCCACCGTCATCGTCACGCTGTTCGCGCCCTTTGTGGCCGAGTTTGCGGTCAAGCTCGGCCCGCCCGAGTACTTCCTGCTCATGCTGCTGGCCTTCACCACCGTGAGCGCGGTGCTCGGCAAGAGCACGCTGCGCGGCATGACGGCGCTGTTCGTCGGCCTGGCGGCCGGCTGCGTCGGGCTCGACCAGATCTCGGGCCAGGGCCGCTACACCGGCGGCGTGCCTGAGCTGCTCGACGGCATCGAGATCGTGCTGGTGGCCGTGGGCCTGTTCGCCGTGGCCGAAGTGCTGTACGCCGTGCTGTATGAAGGCAAGGTGGTCGAGGGCCAGAACAAGCTCAGCCGCGTGCACATGACCAAGCGCGACTGGAGGCGATCCATTCCCGCCTGGCTGCGCGGCACTGCCATCGGCACGCCCTTCGGCTGCATTCCGGCCGGCGGCACCGAGATTCCGACTTTCCTGAGCTATGCGATGGAAAAGAAGCTCGCCAAGGACAAGGACGCCAAGGCCGAGTTCGGCACCACCGGTGCCATCGAAGGCGTGGCCGGCCCCGAGGCTGCCAACAACGCCACGGTGACGGCCGCGTTGATTCCGCTGCTCACGCTCGGCATTCCGACCTCGAACACCACCGCCATCCTGCTGGGCGCGTTCCAGAACTACGGCATCCAGCCGGGCCCGCAACTCTTCACCACCTCGGCCGCGCTGGTGTGGGCGCTGATCGCCTCGCTCTACATCGGCAACGTGATGCTGCTGGTGCTGAACCTGCCGATGGTCGGCCTCTGGGTCAAGCTGCTGAAGATTCCGAAGCCCCAGCTCTACGCCGGCATCCTGATCTTCGCGACGGTGGGTGCCTACGGCATGCGCCAGAGCGGGTTCGACCTGTTTCTGCTGTACGCCATCGGCCTGCTGGGCGTGGTGATGCGTCGCTTCGACTTTCCGACCGCGCCAGTGGTGGTCGGCATGATCCTCGGCCCGCTCGCCGAAGCGCAACTGCGCAACGCCATGTCGATCGGCGAAGGCAGCGCAGTGGTGTTCTTCCAGCGCCCGATGTCGATCGCGCTGGTCGTCATCGTGGTGGCCGTGCTGGTGCTTCCGCGCCTGGCCAAGCGCATGAGCGAACGCAAGCTGAAGCGGCTGGCACAGCTGGACGCCTGATCTTCCTTGGGGCAAAAAAAAAGCTGCGGCAATGCCGCAGCTTTTTTTATTTCCGCCGGGGCGCCCTACCGCCCCGCCGCAGGCGTCTCGACCAGGTCGTCGTCGATATGCGGATCCGCCGGCTGCCCGCGCAGCTTGCGCACGGTGCGACGAATCCAGTGCTCGATGTCGTCGATGTAGGTGAACACGGCAGGCACAACCAGCAGGCTCAGCACCGTCGAGGTGATCAGCCCCCCGATCACCGCCATCGCCATCGGAGAGCGGAAGCTCGAATCCGCCGCGCCGAAGCCGACCGCGATCGGCAGCATGCCCGCGCCCATGGCGAGCGTGGTCATGATGATGGGCCGCGCGCGCTTGTGGCAGGCGTCGCGTAGCGCGTCCCAGCGGCTCATGCCGTGGTCGCGGCGCGCCACGATGGCGTACTCCACCAGAAGAATCGAGTTCTTGGTGGCAATGCCCATCAGCATGATGAGCCCGATCAGCGAGGGCATCGACAGCGCCTTCTGCCCGATCAGCAGCCCCACGAATGCACCGCCCAGGGCCAGCGGCAGCGCGCACAAGATGGTGACCGGGTGCAGGAAGTCCTTGAACAGCAGCACCAGCACGATGTAGATGCACAGCACGCCCGTCAGCATCGCGAGCCCGAAGCTCGCGAACAGCTCGGTCATGACTTCCGCGTCGCCTATCTCGGCGATGCGCACGCCCGGTGGCAGGTTCACGATCGACGGCAGCTTCGTCACCGCGTCCTTGGCGTCGCCCAGGCCCACGCCCGACAGCTCGATCTCGAAGTTCACGTTGCGCGAGCGGTCGTAGCGGTCGATGACGGCCGGGCCGCCTTCCATCGTGAGCGAGGCCACCTGGTTCAGCATGACCGGGCCGCGCGTGCCTGGCACTGCCAGGCGTCCGAGCAGGTCGATGTCTTTTCGCGCCGAGTCTTCCAGTTTCACCACGATCGGCACCTGCCGCTGCGCGAGGTTGAGCTTGGCCAGCGACTGGTCGTAGTCGCCCAGAGTGGCCACGCGCAACGTTTCGGCAATGGCGGAGCTGGTCACGCCCAGGTCGGCGGCGCGTGCGAAGTCGGGGCGCACGGCAATTTCTGGGCGGATCAGGCTCGCGGTGGAGGTGATGTTGCCCAGGCCAGGAATGGTGCGCAGGTCTTTCTCGACCGCGCTGGCTGCGCTGGCCAGCGCCACCGGGTCTTCGCCGGTCAGCGCCAGGATGTACTTCTCGCCCGAGCCGCCGAGGCCCACGGTGCTGCGCACGCCGGGCAGTGTTTCGAGTGCGGCGCGAATCTGGTTTTCGATCACCTGCTTGCGCGGCCGGTCGCCGCGCTCATCGAGCTTGATGGTGAGCGTGGCCTTGCGCGTCTCGGGCGTGCCGAAGTTCGCGAACGGGTCGCCGCCCGCACTGCCGCCGGCCACCGTGGTGTAGACGCTCTTCACGTGGTTGATCTGCATCACGCGGTTGCGGGTTTCCTCGGCGGCTGCAGTGGTCTGTGCCAGCGTGGAGCCGGGCGCGAGCGACAGGTAGATCTGCGTCTGCGAGTTGTCGTCCGGCGGAATGAAGCCGGTCTTGAGCAGCGGGATCATCGCCAGCGAGCCGAAGAAGAAGAGGGTGGCCAGCACCATCGTCTTGAAGCGGTTGTGCGTGCTCCACTCCACCGCGCGCATGTACCAGCGCAGCCAGCCGGGTTCCTTCTCGGCGCCGACGACGGGCTTCAGGATGTAGGCCGCCATCATGGGCGTGAGCACCCGCGCGACCACCAGCGAGGCGAACACCGCGAGCGATGCCGTCCAGCCGAACTGCTTGAAGAACTTGCCAGCCACGCCGCTCATGAAGGCCGTGGGGAGGAACACCGCGATCAGCGTGAAGGTGGTGGCGATCACGGCCAGGCCGATTTCATCCGCCGCCTCCATGGCCGCCTGGTAGGGCGACTTGCCCATGCGCAGGTGGCGCACGATGTTCTCGACCTCCACGATCGCGTCGTCCACCAATATGCCGACCACCAGCGACAGCGCGAGCAGCGAGATCACGTTGACCGAGAAGCCCAGCAGGTGCATGCCGATGAACGCCGGAATCACCGACATCGGCAGCGCAATCGCCGAGACAAAGGTCGCGCGCCAATCGCGCAGGAACAGCCACACCACGATCACCGCCAGGATGGCGCCCTCGTACAGCAGGTGCAGCGAGCCGTTGTATTCCTCTTCCACCGGGTCGACGAAGTTGAAGGCCTCGGTCAGCTCGATCTCGGGGCGTTGCGCGCGCATGTCGGCCAGCGCCTTCTGCACCGCGTGGCCCACTTCCACTTCGCTGGCGCCGCGGCTGCGCGCCACTTCGAAGCCCACCACCGGCTTGCCGTTGAGCAGCGCGGCCGCGCGCGGCTCGGCGATGGTGTCGCTCACGCGCGCCACCTGGTCGAGGCGGATGCGCCGGCCGTCGGTCAGCACGATCTGCATGTCGGCGAGCTGGTCGGCCGACTTCACGGTGGCCATGGTGCGCACCGGCTGTTCGCTGCCGCCAAGGTCGAAACGGCCCCCAGCGCTTTCGGTCTGCACCTGGCGCAGCTGGCGCGAGATGTCGGCCGCCGAGGCGCCCAGCGCCTGCAGCTTGCTCGGGTCGAGGTCGATGTGCACCTGGCGCGTGACGCCGCCCACGCGGTTCACCGCGCCCACGCCGGGCAGCGCGAGCAGCTTCTTGGTGACGTCGTTGTCGACGAACCAGCTCAGTGCCTCGCTGTCCATGGCCGACGAGGCAATGGTGAAGGCCAGCACCGGCTGGGCCGCGAAGTCGAGCTTGGTGACGACCGGGTCGCGCACGTCGGCCGGCAGGTCGGCGCGCACGCGCTGCACCGCGGAGCGCACGTCGTCCACGGCTTCCTGCACCGGCTTCTCGAGGCGGAATTCGACGATCAGCGTGGCGGCGCCGTCCTGCACCTTGGTGGTGATGTGCTTCAGGCCCTGCACCGTGGCAATGGAGTTCTCGAGCTTGCGCGCGACGTCGGTCTCAAGCTGCGAAGGCGCGGCGCCGGGCAGCGACGCCGAGACCGTCACGGTCGGCAGGTCGATGTCCGGAAAGTTCTGCACCTTCATCGCGTTGAACGACAGCAACCCACCGAAGGTGAGCAGCACGAACAGCATCACCGCCGGAATCGGGTTGCGTATGGACCAGGCGGAAACGTTCATGGGCGTGTTCCTTTGAATTGCTTACTTGGCCGCGGCAGCGGAGGCCGCAGACCTGGCCGGCTGCGCCGCGGATGCGGATGCGGGCGCATCCACCACGCGCACCAGGTCGCCGTCGTTGAGGAAGCCCGCGCCTTGCACGATCACCTGGGCGCCGTCGGGCAGCGCGCTGGTGATCTCGATGCGATCGTTCAGGCGCCGGCCGATCTGTACCTTCAGCTGGGTCACTTTGTTGTCGGGCTTCAGCAGAAAGACGTTGTTGAAGCCGTCGCGCGGCACGATGGAGGCCTGTGGCACCGTCGGCGCCGTGCTGCGACCCAGCTCGAAGTCGCCGCGCGCGAACATGCCGGCCTTGATGCCGGTGTTCTGCTGCACGTTGGGCAGGTCGACATACACCAGCGCTGCGCGGGTCTGCGGATCGACCGTGGGCGCGATGCTGCGAACCTTGCCGCGCACCTGTGCGCCGCTGGCACTCACCACGAAGGCGGTGGTGCCGACCGCGACGCGGCTGAGTTCGGCCGAGGTCACTTCGGCGCGCCATTCGAGCCGGCCCTGGCGGATCAGCCGGAACAGCTCGGTGCCGGCCGACACCACGCTGCCCACCGTGGCGGTGCGTGCCGAGATCACGCCGTCGTCGGGCGCCAGCACCTGCGTGTTGCGCCCGCGCACCTGCTGCGCGGCCAGCACGGCCTCGGCTGCCTCGACGCGTGCCTTGGCGGTCTGCTCGGTGGTCTGGTACTGGTTGATCTGCTGCTGGCTCAGTGCGCCGGTGGCCTGCAGCGTGCGGGCGCGTGCGGCATTGCCTGCGGCGTCTGCCGCGGTGGCGCGGGCTTCGGCCAGGGAGGCGCGCGATTGCGCAATGTCGGCCTGCACCGTCTCGGGCGAGAACACCGCGAGCACCTGGCCCTTCTTGACCAGGTCGCCCACGTTCACGCGCACTTCGGCCAGCTTCAGGCCGTTGGACTCGGAGCCGACCACGGCCTCCTGCCAGGCGGCCACGTTGCCGTTGGCTGCGAGCGTGAGCATCAGCTCGGTGGCTTCGGGCTTGGCGACAGTGACGGTCAGCGCGGGCTTGGGCGAGTGGGCGCCGTCCTTGGTCTTGGCTGCTGCGGCAGGATCGGCCGACTTGTCCGACGGCTTGCCGCGCGTCATGAAGAAGATCGCCGCGATGACGACGACCAGCGCAATCAGCGCGATGACGAGGGTGGAACGCTTCATTGATTTCATGGCGACGTCGCGACCTTGGTGGCCGGGGTGGAGGTCATTGAGGACGATTCGGAAGATGGGGCCGAGGCCGACTGGCGATTCCAGCCGCCGCCCATCGAGCGGTACAGCGCAACCCATGCCTCGGTGCGCTCGCGCTGCAGCGTGACGCGCGCGGTCTGCGCGGTGAACAGCGTGCGGCGCGAGTCTTCCAGCTCGAACAGGCTCGCGAGGCCGCTGCTGTAGCGGGCCTGCGTGGCGTCGAAGGAGGCTTGGTAGTTCTTTACCGCGGCATCGGCATCGGTGGTGCGGGCGTCGGTGGCGTCGAGGTTGACCAGCGCTTCCTCGACTTCGCGCACGGCCTGCCGCACGTTGGAGCGGTAGAGCGACACGGCTTCGGCGTAGCGCGCCTTGGCGGCATCGATGTTCGCCTTGCGCGAGCCGCCGTCGAGCAGCGGCACGGTCAGCGAGATCGGGCCCACCGTCCAGGTTTCGAGCGACTGGCGCAGGCCATCGACGCGGTACTGCGTGCGCCCGATGGAACCCGACACTGTGAGCTTGGGGTAGCGCTCGGCCTCGGCCGAGCCCACGTCGGCGCTGGCCGAGGCCACGCCGAGTTCGGCCGAGTACACATCGGGCCGCTGCGAGATCGCCTCGGCCGGCACGCTGGCGATGCTGCCCACGACCGGCAGCGCGCGCTGCGCGGGCGAGGCGGCGAGCTTCTGTTCGAGCGTGGTTTCGTCGATGCCGCTGAGCGCCACCAGCGCCTTGCGCTGCACCGCGCACTGGGCACGCTGCTGCGTGAGCCGGCCCGAGGCGTCGGAGGCGCTGGCGCGTGCCAGCGCGGCATCGGCCGGCGCGGTGAAGCCGGCCTTCGCGGAGAGGTCGTTGAGCCGCGCGGTTTCCGAGCGCGAACGCGCGTCCGCTTCGGACACGCGCAGCTGCTGCTGGCAGGCGCGCTCTGAAAAATAGGCGTTGGCCGTTTCGGCTGCCACCGCCACGCGGGCGTCGTGCCACTTGGCGTTGGCGCTGTTCTGCTTGGCTTCGGCGGAGTCGCGGTCGGCGCGCAGGCGGCCGAACAGATCGACTTCCCACTTCGACTGCAGGCCGGCCTGAAGCGTGGTGATTGGCGTGCTGGCCGAGAGGCTGCTGCTCGAACTGCTGCTGGAAGAAAAGCCCGAGGTGCCGCGGCTGGCCGATGCCGTGCCGTCCAGGCTCGGCAGCAGCGCGGCGCCGGCCTGCACGCGCGTGGAGCGCGCTTCGGCCACGCGCGCCGCGGCGCTGGCGACGTTGGGGCTCGCAGCCTCGGCGGCGGCGATCAGCTCGACCAGCAGCGGATCGTTGAGCTGGCGCCACCAGTCGGCCAGCGACGCGAGCGAGCCGCCATGGGGCAAGGGAGCGTGCCATTGCGCGGGGACGGGCGCTTCCACCTGCGTCGGCGGGCGCGTCAACGAGCAACCTGCCAGGCCGATGCCCAGGCAGAGGGTGGCCATCAGTTTCAGTCGGAGTCTTCTCATCATTTCTTCAGCTTTCTCTCGGCGCGGCGGCGGGCCGCTTCGGCTTCCACCAGCGCCAGCGCATAGCCCGTGAGGCGGTCGGCCCAGGTGTCGATGGCGCGCGGCGTGCGCAGCAGCGAAGGGCGGATGGCCTCGATGAAATCCTGGCTCACGTAGAGCTGCATCGACAGCCCGGTGATCGCGAAGGTCAGGCGGTGGATGTCGTCATCGGCCCGTTCCACCTTCAGGTGGCGGCACAGCAGGTCGGCAATGGCGCGGTGCGGACCCTTGATGTCGCGCTCCAGCTCCTCGGCCCAGCGGCTGGTGGGCTCCAGCATCTCGCGCATGTGCAGCTGGATGCATTGCCGCACGATCTCGCCCTGCTTGAGCGGGTCGATCATGGACACCATGCACAGGCGCAGCGTGGTTTCGAGTGACTGGCCGGGCGCGTTGCAGGCGACGATCAGGTCGCTGGAGTCGCCGCCCATCGGCTCGCAGAAGGTGGCCGTGTACAGCCCTTCCTTGTCACCGAAGTAGTAGCTGATGGCCGAGATGTTGACTTCGGCCTCGCGGGCGATCTCGCGCGTGGAGGTCTTGGAAAACCCCTTTTGCGCGAACAGCCGCAGTGCGGTGTGGAGCAGCCGGTGGCGTGCCTCGGCGCCATCGCTGCGCGGTGCGCGGCGTGGGGCCTGGGTAATCGGGTCTCTCGCGTTCATGCCCGGCATTACACCACGCATGAAATCAAACGATTGATTTACTTAAGGCTTGCTGAAGGGTTTTGTCCGTGCGCCGGATCCTGAGCATTTCCTGAAGGCATTTGATGCCCGATTTGTTGCGGTTTGATGCGCGCTACGATTCGCGCCATGCCCGCCGCTCCCACCGCACCGCCCACATTGCCCCTCGATGCCGAAGGGATCCTCGCGCTGGCCGCGCGCTCGATGTTTCATTTGTTTTCAAGCATCAGCCAGGGCATGTTCCTGGTGGACAGCAGCGGGCGCATCGTGTGGGTGAATGAAGGCTACCGGCGCTTCCTGCCGGCGCTGGGCTTTTCTTCCATCGACCAGTTCATGGGGCATATGGTGGAAGACGTGATTCCCAACACGCAGATGCGGCGCGTGCTCGAGACCGGCGAGCCGATATTGATCGACCTGCTCACCAACAAGGCCGGCACCTTCGTGGTCAGCCGCATTCCGCTGCGCGAAGAGCGCGAGGGTGGCGAAGGAGGAATGGGTGAGGTGATCGGCGCCATCGGCATCGTGCTGTTCGACCAGCCCGAGACCACGCTGCAGCCGCTCATCAGCAAGTTCGCGCTGCTGCAGCGCGACCTCGACGATGCGCGGCGCGAACTCGCGAGCCAGCGCAACAACCCGCTGTACCAGCACGCGCCCGACGGCCAGCGCCGTTCCAAGTACACCTTCGCGAGCTTCATCGGCAGCAGCCCGGCGGCGGTGGAAGTGAAGCGGCACGCGCGCCGTGCGGCGCAATCGGCCAGCCCGGTGCTGCTGCTGGGTGAAACCGGCACCGGCAAGGAATTGCTGGCGCACGCGATTCATGCCTCGTCCGCGCGCGCGAAGGGGCAGTTTGTCAGCGTCAACATCGCGGCCGTGCCCGACACGCTGCTCGAAGCCGAGTTCTTCGGCTTCGCGCCCGGCGCCTTCACTGGTGCCGACCGCAAGGGCCGCGAAGGCAAATTCAAGCTGGCCGACGGCGGCAGCCTTTTCCTCGACGAGATCGGCGACATGCCGCTCGGCCTGCAGGCCAAGCTGCTGCGCGCGCTGCAGGAAGGCGAGATCGAGCCGCTGGGCTCCAACAAGCTCGTGCCCTTCGACGCGCGTGTGATCGCCGCCACCTCGCGCGACCTGCCCGAGCTGGTGCGGCGCGGGCAGTTCCGCGAAGACCTCTACTACCGCCTCAATGTGCTGCCGCTGCGCGTGCCGCCATTGCGCGAGCGGCGCGCGGATATTCCCGCGCTGGTCGAGGCACTGGGCGAAGACATGGCGCTGCGCAGCGGCGAGGCACCGCCCGAACTCACGCCCGACGCGCTCGCGCTGCTCGCGGGCCAGCATTGGCGCGGCAACATCCGGGAGCTGCGCAACGTGCTGGAGCAGGTGACCATGCGCAGCGACTCGCAGCGCATCGACGCCGTTCAGCTCGAACGGATCCTGCGCGAAGCGGGGCTCGACCAGATTGCGCCGCCTGACGCCATGCAGCTGTCAGGCGACGAAGAGGGAGCGCTGCTGCGGCCACTGGCCCAGCAGATTGCGGAGCTGGAGCACAAGGCCATTGCCGCCGCGCTCGCGAGCACGGGCGGCAACAAGCTCGCCACCTCGCGGCTGCTCGGCATTTCGCGCGCGACGCTGTACGAGCGCATGACGAATCCGCTCCGCTGAAGAGGAAGCGCCCGGGCCCGCGGGCCGGCCGTGTTCAGCAACAAAGCTGCAACACGGTGAAATTTGCGCGCAAAGCAGCTTGCGGAAGCTGCGGGTTTTAACCTGCAAGAAACCCCGCATGAAAACCTTCGGCGCCCACCCCGAATCGCAACACCACGGCCATAGCCTGGCAGAAGACCTTCCGCGCATGGAGGCGCAACTCCTGGAGCGTCGCCGAGCTTTGCTCTGGCTTTCTTCCTCGGCGCTGCTGGCCAGTTGCGGCGGAGGTGGCGGCAGCGATTCGAGCGGCGCCAGTGCGCTGACCGCTGCCGCCGTAAGCGCTGCGGCGTCGTCGGGTACCACGGCAGCCAGCACGAGTACGACCTCCAGCACGTCGACCAGCACCACTACGAGCACCAGCAATAGTGCCTGCCCCGCGTTGCCCGCTGAGACCTCCGGCCCCTATCCCGCGGACGGCACCAACACCGCCTCCGGCTCGACCTCCGACGTGCTCACCGCCAGTGGCATCGTGCGAAGCGACATCCGCAGCAGCTTCATCAGTTCGAGCACCGTGGCGCAGGGCGTGGCCCTGACGATCACGCTGACGCTGCAGAACACCAACGCCAGCTGCGCCGGGCTGGCGGGCTATGCGATCTACCTGTGGCACTGCGACCGCAGCGGCAACTATTCGTTGTACACGGCGTCGGCCGAAAGCTACCTGCGCGGCGTGCAGGTCACCGACAGCGCGGGGCAGGTGAGCTTCACGACCATCTTTCCGGCCTGCTACTCGGGCCGCTGGCCGCACATGCACTTCGAGGTGTTCACCAGCCTGTCGGCCGCTACCACCGGCAAGAACTCCGTGCTCACCTCGCAGCTGGCCATGCCCAGCGACGTCTGCAATGCGATCTACCCGAACGTCACTGGCTACAGCGCGAGCGTGGCCAACCTGGCGGCGGTGTCGCTGTCCACCGACAACGTCTTCGGCGACAACACGGCCGCGCAGATTGCGGCGATGACGCCCACGATGTCGGGCAGCGCCAGCGCTGGCTACACCGCGCGTGCCGTCATCGGCCTCGCGGTGTAGGCGATCCGGGTGGTCCGAGAATGGGGGCATCGCATCACCCCATTTCGTATCACCCATGAGCGTGCAAGCACTCAGATCGTCTTTCGGATCCAACTGTCACTGGTGCGGCCTGCCGATGGATTTCGAAGAACCGCGCGACAAGCCCGATTCGGCGACCATCGAGCATCTTTTCGACGCGACCCTGGGCGGCGTTCGAAAACCAAAGTACCGGCGGCTCGCGCATGCCATCTGCAACCACACGCGCAACGAATTCAGGCTGCAGGCGCAGCGCCAGTTCGAGCAGTGGATCGCGCAGCGCCAAACCTCTGGCAAACCCTGACTGTAAAAAATACACTTGTCTGAATTTCAGGCAATAGAAGTGTTTTGAATTCAGGCGAAAGGCACATCTTCCGAGTGAAGAAGCCTTTGTTATCAACGAGTTGGCGCGTGGCACGAACTGTGCAATATTCAGTCACCAATATCAGGAGACATGAATATGAATCGTCGCCACCTCGTCGCGCTGGCTGCGCTCGCCACGTGTGCCGCTGCCGCCCCCGCATGGGCCCAATCCAACGAAATCCGCATTGCCCACATCTACAGCAAGACGGGTGCGCTGGAGGCCTACGGCAAGCAGACCCAGACCGGTTTCATGATGGGCCTGGACTACGCCACCGGCGGCACGATGACGGTCAACGGCAAGAAGATCGTGGTCATCGAGAAGGACGACCAGGGCAAGCCCGACCTCGGCAAGTCGCTGCTGGCGGCGGCCTATTCCGACGACAAGGCCGCGCTGGCCGTGGGCCCGACCGCTTCGGGCGTGGCGCTGGCGATGCTGCCAGTGGCCGAGGAATACAAGAAGATCCTGCTGGTCGAGCCCGCGGTGGCCGACTCGATCACCGGCGACAAGTGGAACAAGTACATCTTCCGCACCGGCCGCAATTCGAGCCAGGACGCGATCTCCAACGCTGTGGCCGTCGACAAGGCCGGCGTTACCGTCGCCACGCTGGCGCAGGACAACGCTTTCGGCCGCGACGGCGTGAAGGCCTTCGGCGCCGCGCTCAAGAAAGCCAAGCTGGTTCATGAGGAGTACCTGCCGCCCACCACCACCGACTTCACGGCCGGCGCGCAGCGCCTGATCGACAAGCTGAAGGACCAGCCGGGCCGCAAGATCATCTGGATCGTGTGGGCCGGCGCGGGCAACCCGTTCAAGATCGTCGACCTCGACCTGAAGCGCTACGGCATCGAGATCGCCACCGGCGGCAACATCCTGCCGGCCATGGCGGCCTACAAGTCGCTGCCGGGCATGGAAGGCGCGGCGTACTACTACTTCGGCATTCCGAAGAACCCGGTGAACGAGGCCATGGTGTCGGCGCACTACAAGCAGTTCAAGACGCCGCCGGACTTCTTCACCGCCGGCGGCTTCTCGGCCGCGATGGCGGTGGTGACGGCGCTGAAGAAGACCAACGGCGACACCAACACCAACAAGCTCATCAGCACCATGGAAGGCATGAGCTTCGACACGCCCAAGGGCAAGATGACCTTCCGCAAGGAAGACCATCAGGCGATGCAGTCGATGTACCACTTCAAGATCAAGGTCGACCCGGCGTTCGCCTGGGGTGTGCCGGAGCTGGTGCACGAGATCAAGCCTGAGGAAATGGACATCCCGATCAAGAACAAGCGCTGAACACGACAGCGCCGATCACCCCCTGACCCGCGCGGCGCTCGAGGAAGCGCTGCTCCCCTTTCGCCCCGGATGGCCGCCGGGCGAAGCGCCAGCCTGCGTCCGCGCAACCTGTCGCGACCTACGGCCGATTCGTCAGTCTGCAAGCAAGCGTTCGATACCCACAACACAAGGAGACAGCGATGCCAGCGATGAAATGGAACTGGAAGGGACTTGCCGCGGCTGCGGCAATGGCGGTGGCGGCGCATGCCGCGACGGCGGCGGTGCCGCTGCCGGCGCTCGGCGCCAACCCGGCGGAGGTGAGCGTGTCGGGCCTGTCGGCCGGCGGCTTCATGGCAGTGCAACTGCACGTGGCGTACTCGGCCACATTCAAGCGCGGCGCCGGCGTGGTGGCGGGCGGACCGTTCTATTGCGCCGAAGGCTCGGTGGTCAACGCCACCGGGCGCTGCATGACGCACAGCACCAGCATCCCGGTGTCGACGCTCGTGAGCACCACCAACAGCTGGGCGGCCAGCGGGGCGGTCGACCCGGTGTCGAACATGAGCGGCTCCAAGGTCTACCTGTTCTCGGGCACGTCCGACAACACCGTCAAGCAGGCGGTAATGGACGACCTGAAGACCTACTACCAGAGCTTTGTGCCCGCGGCCAACACGGTCTACAAGAACAACATCGGCGCGGGCCACGCGATGGTCACCGACGACTACGGCAGCGCCTGCAGCACCACCGCCGCACCGTACATCAACAACTGCGGCTTCGACCTCGCGGGCGAGATCCTCACGCAGCTCTACGGGCCGCTGAACCCGCGCAACAACGGCACGCTGGGCGGCACCTTCACCGAGTTCAACCAGTCGGAGTTCATCTCCGGCCACGGCATGGCCACCACTGGCTGGATCTACGTGCCGCAGGCCTGCACCACCACCTCATGCCGCGTGCACATGGTGCTGCACGGCTGCAAGCAGAACTACACCGACGTGAGCGACCAGTACGTGCGCAAGACTGGCTACAACCGTTGGGCCGACACCAACAACATCGTGCTGATCTACCCGCAGACCAGCACGGCCGCCACCAACAGCTGCTGGGACTGGTGGGGTTACGACAGCGCCAACTACGCGAAGAAGTCGGGCCCGCAGATGGCGGCGATGAAGGCCATGATCGATCGCGTCACCGGCTCCTCGGGCGGAAGCGGCCTGCCTGCGCCCACCGGCGTGGGCACTTCGGGCGCGACCAGCAGCAGCATGGTGATCGGCTGGGCCGGCGTGACGGGCGCGAGCGGCTACAACGTGTACCGCGGCGGCAGCAAGGTCAACGCAGCGCCTGTCGCCGCCACCAGCTACACCGACACCGGCCTGGCAGCGTCCACCACCTACAGCTGGACCGTGGCCGCGCTGGACGCCAGCAACGTGGAGGGCGCGATGTCGACCGCAGCCACGGGCGCGACCACCGCGGGCTCTGGCGGCGGCGGAACGTGCTACACCGCGAGCAACTATTCGCACACCGTTGCCGGGCGCGCCTATGCACTGTGGGGCCTGACCTATGCCTACGGCTCGGGGCAGTCGATGGGCCTGTGGAACATCTACGTCACGACCACGCTGAAGCAGACGGGCCCCAACTACTACGTGATCGGCACCTGTTGAGGCAGGCCGCTCTTCGTTTCTCTTTTCGATTCGCAATGACCAACAACGATGCTTGAGACCCGAGATCTGACCATCCGCTTCGGTGGGCACGTGGCCGTCAACAGTGTGAGCTGCGCTTTTGCGCCGGGCACGCTGACGGCCATCGTCGGCCCCAACGGCGCGGGCAAGACCACTTACTTCAACCTGATCTCGGGCCAGCTCAAGGCGAGCGCGGGCACGGTGTCGCTCGACGGGAAGTTGCTGTCGGGCCTGTCCCCCTCCGCGCGCACGCATGCGGGGCTGGGGCGGGCCTTCCAGCTGACCAACCTGTTCCCGAACCTCACGGTGCTGGAGAACGTGCGCCTCGCGGTACAGGCCACGCGCGAGGGCGCGCACCGGCGCGGGCTCAACCTGTGGAGCATCTGGAGCGACCATAAGGCGCTGACGGAGCGCGCCGACCAGATCCTGGCCGACGTGGCGCTGAAATCGCGCGAGTACGCGACGGTGGCGAGCCTGCCGCACGGCGACCAGCGCAAGCTAGAAGTGGCGTTGCTGATGGCGCTGGAGCCCAAGGTCTTCATGTTCGACGAACCCACGGCTGGCATGAATGCGGCCGAGGCGCCCGTCATCCTCGACCTGATCCGCAAGCTCAAGCAGGACAAGAGCAAGACCATCCTGCTGGTCGAACACAAGATGGACGTGGTGCGCGAGCTTGCCGACCGCATCATCGTGCTGCACAACGGCACGCTGGTGGCCGACGGCGAACCAGCGGAGGTGATTGCCTCGCCGGTGGTGCAAGAGGCCTACCTGGGCGTCGCGAAGGAGGCCGCATGAGCACCCAGAATCTTTTGACGCTCGAAGGCGTGCACACGCACATCGGGGCGTATCACATCCTGCATGGCGTCGACCTCGCGGTGCCCAAGGGCCAGCTCACGATGCTGCTGGGCCGCAACGGCGCGGGCAAGACGACCACGCTGCGAACCATCATGGGCCTGTGGCATGCGTCGCAGGGCAGGGTGCGCTTCGGCGAGAAGGAAATCACCGCGCAGCACACGCCGCAGATCGCCGGCCTGGGCATTGCCTACGTGCCCGAGAACATGGGCATCTTCTCCGACCTCACGGTGAAGGAGAACATGCTGCTCGCCGCGCGCGGTGCGAAGAATGCAGCGCAGATCGACGACACGCGCCTGAAGTGGATCTTCAAGCTCTTTCCTGCGGTCGAGAAGTTCTGGAACCACCCGGCGGGCAAGCTCTCGGGTGGGCAGAAACAGATGCTGGCCGTGTCGCGCGCCATCGTGGAGCCGCGCGAGCTGCTCATCATCGACGAGCCCAGCAAGGGCCTTGCGCCCGTGATGATCAACAACATGATCGACGCCTTCGCCGAGCTCAAGCGCAGCGGCGTGACCATCCTGCTGGTGGAGCAGAACATCAACTTCGTCCAACGCCTGGGCGACAACGTCGCGGTGATGGACAACGGCCGCGTGGTGCACAGCGGCTCCATGGCGGCGTTCTCGGCGGACGCGCAATTGCAGCAATCGCTGCTCGGACTGGCTCTATGAAGAAACTCGACTTCGACTGGAGGCCGCTGCTGCTGGCCCCGATCCTCGCGCTCGTCGCGCTGCCGCTCACCGGTTCGTTCTCGACCTGGCTCACGCTCACGGTCGCGGGGCTGGCGATGGGCATGATCATCTTCATCATCGCCTCGGGCCTCACGCTCGTATTCGGGCTGATGGACGTGCTGAACTTCGGCCACGGCGTGTTCATCGCGCTCGGCGCCTTCGTGGCGAGCAGCGTGCTCGGGCTGATGGGCGACTGGACCGGTTCGGGCGAACTGTGGCGCAACCTCGTGGCGGTGTTCCCGGCCATGCTGGTCGCGATGGCAGTCGCCGGGGCGGTGGGCCTGGCCTTCGAGCGCTTCATCGTGCGGCCCGTGTACGGCCAACACCTGAAGCAGATCCTCATCACGATGGGCGGCATGATCATTGGCGAAGAGCTCATCAAGGTGATCTGGGGGCCGGCGCAGATTCCGCTGCCTTTGCCTGAGGCGCTGCGTGGCTCGCTGCTGATCGGCGACGCGGCCATCAGCAAGTACCGGCTGCTCGCGGTGGCTGTGGGCGTGGTCGTGTTCGGTGTGCTGGCATGGACGCTGGGCCGCACCAAGATCGGCCTGCTCATTCGCGCCGGCGTGCAAGACCGCGAGATGGTCGAGTCGCTCGGCTACCGCATCGGCCGGCTGTTCGTCGGCGTGTTCGTGGTGGGCAGCGCACTGGCTGGCCTGGGCGGCGTGATGTGGGGGCTGTTCCAGCAGAACCTGGTGCCGCAGATGGGCGCGCAGGTCAACGTGCTGATCTTCATCGTGATCATCATCGGCGGGCTGGGCTCGACGGGCGGGGCGCTCATTGGCGCGCTGCTGGTGGGGCTGATGACCAACTACATCGGCTTCCTGCTGCCCACGCTCACGCAGTTCGCGAGCATCTTCCTGATGGTGGCCGTGCTGCTGTGGCGACCGCAGGGTGTGTACCCCGTGGCGAATCGTTGAGGAAGAAGACGACATGTTCCTGAAACGACTTCTCTCCAACGACATGCCGCGCAGCCGCCTGCTGGCGCTGCTGCTGGTGGCGCTGTTCATCGCCCTGGCGTTCGCGCCGTTCATCTTCCCGGGCGTGAAGGCGCTCAGCGTCGCGGCCAAGATCCTGGTGTTCGTCGTGCTGGTGGCCAGCTTCGACCTGCTGCTGGGCTACACCGGCATCGTGAGCTTTGCGCACACCATGTTCTTCGGCATCGGGGCCTACGGCATCGCGATTTCGGCGACGCGGCTCGGCCCCAGCTGGGGCGCTGTGCTGGTGGGGCTGGGCGCGTCTCTGGCGATTTCGCTGGTGCTCTCGTTCGCCATCGGCTTGTTCTCGCTGCGGGTGCGCGCGATTTTCTTCGCGATGATCACGCTGGCCGTGGCCTCGGCCTTCCAGACGCTGGCCTCGCAGCTGTCGGACTTCACCGGCGGCGAAGACGGCCTGACCTTCAAGCTGCCCGAGCTGATCTCGCCGAGCTTCGAGTTCTCAGAAGAGCCGTTCTTCGGCGTCTCGCTCGATGGGCGGCTGCTGTGCTACTACCTGCTGTTCGTGGCCGCGGTGGTGCTGGTGCTGGCGCTGCTGCGCATCGTGAACTCGCCCTTCGGCCGTGTGCTGCAGGCCATTCGCGAAAACGAGTTTCGCGCTGAAGCCATCGGCTATCGCGTGGTGGTGTACCGCACCACGGCCGCCGTGCTGTCGGCGCTGTTCGCCACGCTGGCCGGCGCGATGCTTGCGATCTGGCTGCGCTACAACGGGCCGGATACCTCGCTGAGCTTCGAGATCATGATCGACGTGCTGCTGATCGTGGTGATCGGCGGCATGGGCACCATCTACGGTGCGGCCATCGGCGCGGTGCTGTTCGTGGTGGCGCAGAGTTATCTGCAAGACCTGCTGCGCCTGGGCAGCGAGGCCGCGAGCGGGCTGCCGTGGCTGGCTGCGCTGCTGTCGCCCGATCGCTGGTTGTTGTGGCTGGGCGTGCTGTTCGTGCTGTCGGTCTACTACTTTCCGACCGGCATCGTGGGCAAGCTGCGGGCGAGGGCGGCGCGATGAGCGACAACAACATTCCGCTCTCCCGCTACGCCCAGCTCGCGGGCCGCGAAGTCCATTGGCTCGAATGGGGCGCGCCCGAGGCGCCGGTGGTCATTGCCTGGCATGGCCTGGCGCGCACCTGCCGCGACATGGACGAGCTGGCGCAGCACTTCGCGTCACGCGGCTTCCGCGTGATCTGCCCCGACACCATCGGCCGCGGCCTGAGTCAGTGGAGCCCGCTGCCCGACGAGGAATACAAGCTCGCGTTCTACGCGCGCATCGCCAATGCGCTGTGCGACGAGTTGCGGCTGGGGCGCGTGCACTGGGTCGGCACCTCGATGGGCGGCGCCATCGGCACAGTCTGCGCGTCGGGCCTGTTCGAGCCGCGCATGAAGGCGCGCATCGCGAGCCTGGTGCTGAACGACAACGCGCCCGAACTGGCCCAGCCCGCCATCGAGCGCATCCGTGCCTATGCGGGCCAGCCGCCCGCGTTCGACACGGTGGCCGAGCTGGAGGCTTTCTTCCGCACCGTCTACAAGCCCTACGGCTGGCTCAGCGACGCGCAGTGGCGCCGGCTGACCGAGAGCTCCACGCGCCGCCTGCCCGACGGCCGCGTCACGCCGCACTACGACCCGGCCATGGTTCGCCAGTTCAGCGCGCACGACAACGACTACCTGATCTGGCCGCACTACGACGCCATCGAAGCTCCGGTGCTGTGCCTGCGCGGCGCCGAGTCCGACCTGGTGCTGCCCGGCGTGATCGAGGAGATGGAGCGCCGGGGCCCCGGCGCGGCCGGCAGGCTGCAGGTCATCGAAGTGCCTGCCTGCGGTCACGCGCCCGCGCTGAACGTGCCCGGACAACTGGAGCCGATCGAAGGGTTTATTCGGGCGGCCGGTCGTTGAAGGAGCGGCGGCGTGACAATCGCCGCCGATTCCAACCACAACAAGGCCTCGAACACCATGACGCTCTCTCTGTACGACCTGTCAGTGCCCGTCTTTACCCGCGGACTCGGCCAACTCACCCACCTGCTCGACAAGAGCCTTGCGCATGCCAAGGCCAACGGCATCGACCCGGCCACGCTGGTCGAGGCGCGCCTGGCGCCCGACATGCTCACGTTGGCCGGCCAGATCCAGCGCGCGAGCGATGCTTGCAAGCTGGGCACGGCCCGCATCGCGGGCATCACCGCGCCGAGCTTTCCCGACGAAGAAAAGACCTGGGACGACCTGCTGGCGCGCATCGTGAAGACGCAGGACTTCCTGAATAGCGTCGAGCGCGCGCAGATCGACGGCCAGGAAGAGCGCCCCGTGACCATCAAGGCGCGCGAAGGCGAAGCACATTTCACCGCTCAGCGCTACCTGCTGCAGTTCGCGCTGCCCAACTTCTTCTTCCACGTGACCACGGCCTACGACGTGCTGCGCCACAAGGGCATGCCCATCGGCAAGATGGACTATCTGGGCAGGTTCTGAGGCATTGAAGGCCGGCGGCCTTCACACCGCCGGGACAAACTTCAAATTGCCGTGACACATGCGCACGCACGGCGTGCGCCGCAAACAATCGCGCCAGACCGCTGTCGGTCTGACACACGAACGAGGTTTGCGATCATGAAGATGTTGTCCAGAAGGGCGTTCTCGGGGCTCGCCGTGGGGTCCTCTGCGCTTGTTGCGGCAGCGGGCGGCGGATGGCCGGCGCGTAGTGCGCTGGCTGAGTCACCGGGCCTGCGGGACTATGGCAAGGCCCCCGAGTTCGCGGGCATCGACAAATGGCTCAACTCGCAGCCGCTCACGATGCAGGGGCTGGCCGGCAAGGTGGTGCTGGTCGACTTCTGGACCTACTCCTGCATCAACTGCATTCGCACGCTGCCGCACGTGGTGCGCTGGTACGAGAAGTACAAGGACCGGGGCTTCGTGGTGGTCGGCGTGCATTCGCCCGAGTTCGCCTACGAGAAGTCGACGCGCAATGTGCAGGACGCGATCGAGCGCTTCAACATCCGCTACCCGGTGGCGCAGGACAACAGCTTCACCACCTGGAAGGCCTACAGCAACCAGTACTGGCCGGCGTTCTACCTGGTCGACAGCAAGGGGCAGGTGATGCGGCAGCATTTCGGCGAAGGGGAATACGCCGAGATGGAGGCTGCGATCGAGGCGTTGCTGGCGCGCAGGTCGGCCGGCTGAACGCCGGGGCAGCGCCCAGTTCTTTCTTCAAGGACGCTGTGACGTTGTTGTCGGCCAGCCCGCCAGATTGCGTTCGGCAATGTCCGCGAGCGCGGTGATCCATGCCGGGCTGTCGTTGAGGCAGGGGATGTAGCTGAAGGCTTCACCGCCTGAGTGCAGGAAGGCTTCGCGGCCTTCCATGGAGATTTCTTCGAGCGTCTCGAGGCAGTCGGCCGGGAAGCCCGGGCAGACCACGTCCACGCGCTTCACGCCGGAGGCGCCGAGTTCGCGCAGCGTGGGCTCGGTGTAGGGCTCCAGCCACTTGGCGCGGCCGAAGCGCGACTGGAAGGTCACGCGGTACTGGGCTGTGGAAAGGCCGAGCCGAGTGGCTAGCAGGCGCGCGGTTTCGAGGCACTGCGCCTGGTACGGATCGCCCAGCGCGATGTTACGCGCGGGGATGCCATGGAAGCTCATCAGCAGCACTTCCCCGCGGCCTTCGGTCTTCCAGTGGCGCTCGATGCCTTGAGCCAGCGCATCGATGTAGGCGGGGTCGTCGTGGTAGTCGTTGACGAAGCGGAATTCGGGTACTCGGCGCTGCCTGCTGCTCCAGGCGTTCACCGCGTCGATCACGCTCGCGGTGGTGGTGGCCGAGTACTGCGGGTAGGCCTGCAGCACCAGCACGCGGGTGGCGCCTTCGGCCTGCAGCGCGTCGAGCCGGGAGGCGATGGATGGGCTGGCATAGCGCATCGCGTCGCGCACCGTCACGCGGTGGCCGCGCTCGCCGAGCCAGCCGGCCAGCAGCGTGGCCTGCTTCTGTGTCCACACCTTGAGCGGCGAGCCTTCGGGCATCCAGATGCTCGCGTACTTGGCGGCAGATTTTGCCGGCCGCGTGCGCAGGATGATGCCGTGCAGGATCAGCGCCCAGAGCACCTTCGGGATCTCGACCACGCGCGGGTCGCCCAGGAAGTCGGCGAGATAGGGGCGAACGGCGGCGGCGGTAGGGGCGTCGGGCGAGCCCAGGTTGCACCAGAGCACAGCGGTGCGCGGGGTACGGGGGGTACTTGGAGAGGCGGTCTCGTGGCTTGGAGGCATGCGATATTCTCGGGCATGACTTCCGCTCCCACGGCCTCCGCAAGCGCCGCGCCTCTCGATCTCAAGCGCATCTCGGCGATCTCTCTCGACCTCGACGACACCCTGTGGCCGATCTGGCCGACCATCGAACGCGCCGAGGCCGTGCTGCACGAATGGCTGTTGCGCGAAGCGCCGAAGACGGCCTCGCTGCTCATGACGCCGGGCATTCTGCGCGAACTGCGTGAAGCCACGGCCAAGGAGCGCTCAGACCTCGCGCACGACCTGAGCGCGCTGCGACGCGAGTCGATTCGCACCGCGCTCACGCGAGCGGGCGAAGACCCGGCGCTGGCCGAGCCGGCCTTCGATGCCTTCTTCGCCGAGCGCCAGTGCGTGACGCTGTACGACGACGCGCTGCCGGCGCTGAAGTGGCTCAGCGAACGCTATCCGCTGGTGGCGGTCTCCAACGGCAACGCCGACATCCACAAGACCGGCGTGGGCCGCTGGTTCCGCACCGCCTTCAACGCACGCGCCTTCGGCAGCGGCAAGCCGCACGCGCCGATCTTCCGCGCTGCCGCAGCTTCGGTCGGCCTGCTGCCGAAGGACGTGCTGCACGTGGGCGACGACGCCGAACTCGACGTGGTCGGTGCGCTCAACGCCGGCATGCAGGCCGCGTGGCTGGTGCGCGACGAGCGGCCGTGGGTGCATGGCGCACGGCCGCAGCTGATCGTGCCGAACCTGCACGCGCTGTGCATGGCGCTGGGCGCCTGAGGCACTATTTGAAGACGGGGCGGAAGAAGCTGCGCTCGTAGCTGAGGATGCAGCGGGTTTCTTCCGCGTACTTGAACGCAGCCTGGCACTCCGGGTCTTGCATCGAATCGGCGCGGTACTTTTCGTAGGCGGCCAGGCTAGTAAACGTGAACATTGCCAGCGCTACGTCGTTCGCGCCCTCCGACGGCAAAAAGTAGCCATGGTGTTGGCCGCCGAACTTCTCGACCAGCGGAATCCAGAGCTTGCTGTAATGCTCGAATTCCTTGAGCTTGTAGGGATCGACGATGTAGCGCAGGTAGCAGGTGACCATGGGTGTCTGTTCCGTGAGGTGGGCTGATGAGGGGTATTGGCGCGGCGTCTGCAGCGATTCGCCGGGCTGACTATAGTTTCCCGTCTGTCTCACCGTCTTGCGGCCTCGCGCCGGGCAGGAACCCCAAAGTGCATTTCTCCAACTGGCTCATCTTCTGCGGCGTCACGCTGCTTGTCGCCTTCACGCCTGGACCGGCGGTGCTGCTCGCGGTCTCGAATTCGATGAGCGTGGGCCCGCGACGCGCAATGATCAGTTCGCTCGGCAATGCAATGGGCCTGTTCATGGTGTCGGCCGCCGCTATGGCCGGGCTGGGCGTGGTGCTCTCCACCTCGGCGCATGCCTTCATGGTGCTGAAGCTGGCCGGCGCGGCCTACCTGATCTACCTGGGCATCAAGCAATGGCGCAGCCAGGGCAGCGTGTTCGCCGACCTGCAGGGCTCGTCGGCAGGGGCCTCGCCGCGTTCGAGCTGGCGCTTGTTCGGGCATGGCCTGACGGTGGCGCTGACCAATCCCAAGGGCATTCTTTTCTTCTCGGCGCTGTTCCCGCAGTTCCTCACGCAGGACGCGCCGCTCGCCATGCAGTTCGCGGTGCTGACGACCACCTTTGCGGCTGCCTCGGTGCTGTCGCATGCGTTCTACGTGCTGCTGGCGCGCCTGCTGCGCAAGCAGCTGTCGGACCCGCGCCGCACGCGGCTGTTCAACAAGCTGTCGGGTGGCGCGTTCGTGTTGCTGGGGTTGAGCCTGCTGCGCTTGCCCAACAAGACGGCCTGATTCTTTTCTTCTTGCTCAGTCGAGCGCGAACTGCTCGCGCAGTGCCGCGCAGAAATCGGCTGTACCGCTGAGCGAGAGGGTGACGGTGTCGAAGCGCGCATCGTCTTCCTGCGTCTGCTGCAGGTCGTAGTCCCACATCGCGCCTTCTTCGAGCGCGCCGCGCGCATCGGGGAAGGTGGCTTCGGCCCAGGCGAGCACCTGCGCGATTTCGGCCTGCACCTCGGGCGTCTTGTCGGGCGTGGTGGATGCCATCGCATCGAAGGTGCCGTGGCCTTCGGTGTCTTCGCTGTAGTCGAAATCGAGGTAGCGCAGTTCGGTCGTCATGAGGTCGCCAATGCTTTCGCGGCTGCCAGCCCACTGAGCACCGCGCCTTCGAGCGTGGCGGGGTAGGGGCCTTCGATGTAGTCGCCGCAGGCCTGCAGGCCGGGGGCGATGGCCGAAGCGGGTCTCGAAAGTGCGGGCGTGCAGGCGAAGGTGGCGCGCTTCTCGACCACTGTCTGCACGAGCTGCAGGTTTGTCTGGCCCAACTGTGCGGCCGCTTGAGCGACTACCTGTTCTTCCAGCACCTCGCGCGGTGTTTCATTGGCGCTCACGACCATCGCGAGCACGCCTTGCAGGCCGGTGAGCTGGCCGCGGTCGAACGCGAATTGCGCCGGTGCCGTGGCCGGGTTGCTGCGCAGCGCGAGCATCGGTTCTGCAAGTGGTGAGGCGCCGCGCACGTAGATGGTGGCGATGGCTTCGAAGCGCAGGGCTTCAGTGGTGTCGCACCAGGCATCCGCCTGCAGGCCAGACGCACGGACGAGCCGGGCGGCGTCCCACGGCGCGCAGGCCAGCACGACCTGGTCGAAGACTTCATCGTCGACGCGCCATTGCGCGCCGCCGGGGGCGATGGCGCGCACGCGGGCACCGATGAGCGTCACGGCACCGTGCTGCGCCAGCCATCGGATCGCCGCGTCGGGAAGCAGTGCGCCCAGGTCAGCACGCGGCAGCAGAAGGTCGGCGCCGCCGCTGCCGCTGAAGAGAGCGTCTTTGAGCACGCGCAGAAACACTTCACCGCTCGACTGCGCCACGGGCGTGTTGAGGGCCGAGACGCACAGCGGCTCGATCAGCTCCTGCATCACGCGGGGCGTGAGGCCGGTGCACAGGTCGGCGACGGTGGTGCTTGCGGCGCAGCGAAAGCCCGCAAGCCGCCAACCGATTGCCGTGCGCAGCAGCGAAGACTTGTCGCGCCACGTCCAGCCGCGAGCCGCGAAGATGCCGGCCAGCAGGTCAAGCGGTGCGGGCAGGCGCGGCAGCTTGAGCCCGCCACCATCGGCGAAGCGCAGCGAGAGCGGCAGGCGCAGCAGCGCGCTGTCGACATCGACGCCAACGTCGCGCATGAGCTTCAGCGTGGCGGTGTACGCGCCGATCAGGATGTGCTGCCCGTTGTCGAGCGCCAGCCCATGCATGTTGTCGACCCGCCGCGCGCGGCCGCCCGGCATGTGCGCCGCTTCGAACAGCGTGACGGCGTGACCGAGACGCGTGGCCTCGACTGCGCAGGCGAGGCCGGCCCAACCGGCACCGATGACAGCTGTCTTCTTCAAGACTAGATGCGCCCGAGCGCCTGGACCTTCCACGCCAGCCAGAACTTGCGTACCGGCGTCAGGCTCACCCGCTGGTTCAGCACCTGGAAGTTGTCGCGCTCGATCTCGCGCAGCAGCGTGCGATAGATGCTGGCCATCATCAGGCCCGGCTTCTGCGTGCGGCGGTCGGCGAGCGGGAGCAGGGCGAGCGCTTCGTCATACGCCACATGGGCGCGCGCGGCCTGGAACTTCATCAGCGTGACGAAGCGGTCGGAGTGCACGCGGTTCAGGATCTCGTGCGCCTTCACGTCGAACTTCTGCAGTTCGTTCACCGGCAGGTAGATGCGCCCGCGCAGGGCGTCTTCGCCGACGTCGCGCAGGATGTTGGTGAGCTGCAGCGCCAGGCCCAGCTTGTGGGCGTAGGCGGTGGTTTTCGGATCGGTCTGGCCGAAGATGCGGGCCGCGACTTCGCCGACCACGCCGGCCACCAAGTGGCAGTAGCGCGCGAGGCCGGGAAAGTCGAGGTAGCGGGTCTGGTCCAGGTCCATCTGGCAGCCGTCGATCACTTCGTGGAGCTGGCGCGCCTCGATGCCGTAGGCCGCGGTGTGCGGCATCAGCGCCTGCATGACCGGATGCCGCGGCGTGCCCGCGAAAGACTGGGCTACCTCGGTGCGCCACCAGGCGAGCTTGGTGGCGGCCACGCCGGGGTCGGTGACCTCGTCGACCACGTCGTCGACCTCGCGGCAGAAGGCATAGAAGGCCGTGATCGCGGCGCGGCGCGGCTTGGGAAGGAACAGGAAGGCGTAATAGAAACTGCTGCCCGAGGCGGCGGCCTTGTCTTGCACGTATTGCTCGGGATTCATCGGGGAGGCGCTGCTTTCATGGGCCGCCATTGTCTCCGCATCCGCATGGCCTTCCAGAGCAGCACGGGCGCGTCGGTCTTGCCGATGGTGGGGCGCTGCGAGAAGGTGTCGAAGCCCAGGTCCTCGATCTTGTCGAGGATGCGCAGGCCGCCCTGCACGACGAGGCGCAGCTCCCAGCCGGCGCGGCCGGGCAGGCGGTGCACGAGAGGGGCACCTTCGTGCATGAGTTCGCGGGCCCAGTGCGATACGACTGCTATCAGATTGATAGCTTCCTGCGGCGGCGGGGCGTTCGAGAGCGGCGCAAAGACCTTGAAGTTTTCGCGCGTCATCTTGCGGCGGGCACAGTCGGTCAGCGGAAAGTAGAAGCGGTCGCGCGGCAGGTCGACGCTCGGGTCCTGCCAGAAGTTGATGAGCTGCAGTGCGCTGCAGATGGCGTCGCTCTGCGCCAGCGCCTCGGAGTCGTGCACGCCGTAGAGATGCAGCAACAGGCGGCCGACGGGGTTGGCGGAGCGGCGGCAGTAGTCGAGCAGTTCGGCGCGGTCGGCGTAGGTGCCGCGGTCGCGGGTCTTCTCGATGTCCTGCACGAAGGCGCTCAGCAGGTCGGCGAGCAGGTCTTCGGGCAGGCCGTGCTGGGCGATGCTGTGGGCCAGCGGGCCGAATACGTGGGGCCAGCGCGACGACGGGAGCACTTCGCCCCGCGCGGCGGCGGCGGCGAGTTCTTCACGGTAGGCGTGCAGCTCGGCCAGGCGCTCGCTGGGCGAGGCGGTGCCTTCGTCGGCAATGTCGTCGGCGGTGCGCGCGAAGTGGTAAATAGCCGCGATCGGCGGTCGCAGGTGCGGCGGGCACAGCCACGAGGCGACGGGGAAGTTTTCGTAGTGCGCAGGCGGCGCAGCGAGGTGGGGAGTGGCGGACACGCCACGATTGTCAGCGACGATGCAAAGCCCCGGCACTATGCTCGCAGCGTCGCCACTTTGAACTTCTGCTTCATGAAAGCATCCGCTTCGGCTTCCGGGCCCCAGGTTTCAGCGTACGGCGAGGCGGCGCATCCGAAGGGGCCCACGCTCATGATCGCGGCGCTGGGCGTTGTGTTCGGCGACATCGGCACCTCGCCGCTCTATGCCTTCAAGGAAACGATGAACCCCGAGCACGGCGTGCCGTTCTCGCCCGATTCGGTGCTGGGCCTGCTCTCGCTGATCTTCTGGGGGCTGATGTTCGTGGTCACGCTGAAGTACGTGGTGTTCGTGCTGCGCGCCGACCACGACGGCGAGGGCGGCATCCTGGCGCTGCAGGCGCTGGCGCGCAGCGCGGTTGCGGGGCCCAAGACCAAGCCGTGGGTGTGGAGCGTCATCGGCATGCTGGGCCTGGTGGGTGCGGCCATGTTCTACGGCGACAGCCTGATCACGCCGGCCATCTCGGTGCTGTCGGCGGTCGAGGGGCTGGAGGTGCAGGCGCCGGTGCTGCAGCGCGCGGTGATCCCGATCACGGTGGTGATCCTGGTTGCGCTCTTCATGGTGCAGAAGAAGGGCACGGGCGTGGTCGGCAAGATCTTCGGGCCGGTCATGCTGCTTTGGTTCGTTGTGCTGGCGGCAGCCGGGTTGTGGCAGGTGCTGCAGCAGCCCCAGGTGCTGGCGGCGCTGGACCCACGTCGCGCCCTCGGCTTTCTCGTCGAGCATCGGGCGCAGTCGCTGGCGGTGCTGGGCGCGGTGTTCCTGGCGTTCACGGGCGGCGAGGCGCTGTATGCCGACATGGGGCACTTCGGCGCCAAGCCGATTCGTCTGGCGTGGATGTTCATCGCACTGCCGGGGCTGGTGCTGAACTACTTCGGGCAGGGTGCGCTGGTGCTGGCGAACCCGGCGGCCATCGACAACCCGTTCTTCCGGCTCTTTCCCGCGTGGGGCGTGCTGCCGATGGTGGTGCTGGCCGCGATGGCGACGGTGATCGCCTCGCAGGCGGTGATCTCGGGCGCCTTCTCGCTCACGGCGCATGCGATGCGCATGGGCTACCTGCCGCGCATGCGGGTGATACAGACTTCGGGCACGGCCATCGGGCAGATCTACGTGCCGGCCGTCAACTGGCTGCTGATGGTGGGCGTGCTGCTGCTGGTGCTGGGCTTCCGCAGCTCCGGTGCGCTGTCGGCTGCGTACGGCATCGCGGTGTCGATCACGATGGTGACGACCACGCTGCTGGCCGGCATCGTGGCCTGGGGTCTGTGGCGCTGGAACAAGGTGGCGGTGGTGGTCGGCGTGGCGGCCTTCGCGGTGGTCGACCTGACTTTCGTGATTGCCAACAGCCTGAAGGTGGCCGAGGGCGGCTGGCTCACGCTGGCGGTGGCGGCCGTGGTGATGGTGGTCTTCACCACCTGGGCCAAGGGGCGCCGGCTGGGACTGGAGGCCGCAGCGGCCGAGAGCCTGCCGCTGCGGCCGTTCGTCGAATCGCTGGCGTTGCACATGCCGCACCGGGTGAGCGGCACGGCCGTGTTCCTGAACCCCGACGCCACTGCGGTGCCGCATGCGTTGCTGCACAACCTCAAGCACAACCAGGTGCTGCACGAGCAGGTGATCGTGCTGCGCGTGCTGCCCTGCGACACCCCGCGCGTCGATGCACGCATCCGCATCGAGGCCGAGCAGCTGATGGAAGGCATCTGGATGGTCACGGCGCGCCACGGCTTCATGGAGCGGCCCGACGTGCCCGAGTTCATCCGCATCCTGGCGTACCAGAAGACGTTGGCGATCGATTCGATGAAGACGTCCTACTTCGTCTCGCGCGCCTCGGTCGGCGAGGAAAACCTGCCGGGCATGAACCCGGTCCGGCGTGTGTTGTTCGGCTGGCTGCAGCGCAATGCGGGGCGGGCTTCGGACTACTTCGAGCTGCCGGACAACCGGCTTGTGGAGATGGGTCAACGCACCTAGTGACCGGCGGGTCATTGACAGTAGTTCACGTTTACCCTAAATTACTAACCAGTGGGTCAGTAATGATCCGGTTCGTCCTTTCCAGGGTGTTTCATGACCGCCTCCGCCGTCCTCTCCTCCCGTGTCCGCAGCGCCGCCTGGTTGCTGCTTCCCGCCATTTTTCTGGCCGGCTGTTCGCCGAAGCCTGCGGCCGAGGACCCCGTTCGCGCGGTCAAGTTCGTGACCGTTGGGGCGAGCGAATTCGATGCCCAGCCCGAGTTTTCTGCCGAGGTGCGCGCGCGTGTCGAATCGCGCCTTGGCTTCCGCGTGGCGGGCAAGATCACCAAGCGCCAGGCCGAACTCGGCCAGCACGTGCAGGCCGGCCAGGTGCTGGCACAGCTCGATCCGCAGGACTACCGCCTCGCCGCTGAAGCCGCACGAGCCCAGCAGGCCGCCGCGCTGACCAATCGCGACCTCGCGGCCGCCGATCTCAAGCGCTACGCCGAGCTGCGTGCGCAGAACTTCATCAGCGGCGCCGAACTGGAGCGCCGCGAGACCACCTGGAAGGCCGCGCAGGCCCAGCTCGAGCAGGCCCAGGCGCAGCTCGCCTCGCAGGGCAACCAGGCCAACTACACGACGCTGGTGGCCGACGTGGCCGGCATCATCACCGCCATCGAGGCAGAACCGGGCCAGGTGGTGCAGGCCGGCACGCCGGTCGTTCGCATTGCGCAGGACGGCGCGCGCGACGTGGTGTTCGCGGTGCCTGAAGACCGCGCCACGCTGATCAAGGCCGGCTCGCCCGTCACGGTACGTGGCTGGTCGGGCGGCAACGAACTGGAGGGCCAGGTGCGCGAAGTGGCGGCCAGCGCCGACGCGGTGACGCGCACCTACTCGGTCAAGGTTGCCATCAACGCGGCCACTTCGCCGCCGCTGGGCGCCACGGTCTATGCGCGTCCGCAGGCGCTCGCGCACGGCACCACCACGGTGATGAAGCTGCCGACCAGCGCGCTGCGCCAGGAAGGCAAGGGCTCGGCCGTATGGGTGCTCGACAAGTCGACCATGACGGTGCGTTCGCAGACCGTGCAGGTGGCCACGGCCGACGGCAATGAGGCCGTGATCGCCGGCGGCATCGCGCCCGGCATGATGGTCGTGGCCGCTGGCGTGCACGTGCTGTCGCCGGGGCAGAAGGTCACCATCTACCAGTCCAAGGAGGCGGCCGCGGCCGCCGCCAATGCCGGTGCGAAGGAATCGGCGCAGCCCGTCGCGGCTGTCGCTGCGACGAACAAGGAGATCGCAGCGGGTGCCGGCAAATGAGCGGCGGCGCAGCGACTCCCACTGAAAAGCCCGCCGGCTTCAACCTCTCCAAATGGGCGCTGGACCACGCGCCCCTCACGCGCTACCTGATGGTGGTGCTGATGGTGCTGGGTGCCTTCGCGTACTTCCAGCTCGGCCAGGACGAAGACCCGCCGTTCACCTTCCGCGCGATGGTGGTGCGCACCTACTGGCCCGGCGCCACCGCGCAGCAGGTGGCCGAGCAGGTCACCGACAAGCTCGAGCGCACGCTGCAGGAAGCGCCGTACGCCGACAAGATCCGCAGCTACTCGAAGCCGGGTGAGTCGCAGATCATCTTCAACATCAAGGACTCGTCGAAGTCCACTGAGGTTGCCAACGTCTGGTACACGGTGCGCAAGAAGATCGGCGACATGCGCGCCACCTTGCCCGCCGGCGTGCAGGGGCCGTTCTTCAATGACGATTTCGGCGATGTCTACGGCGTGATCTACGCGCTGGAGAGCGACGGGTTCAGCTACGCCGAGCTCAAGACGCTGGCCGACGACGTGCGCCAGCAGCTGCTGCGCGTGAAGGACGTGGCCAAGGTCGACCAGTTCGGCGTGCAGGACGAGAAGGTCTACATCGAGATCTCGCAGAAGCGCCTGGCGCAGCTGGGGCTCGACTTCAACGCGGTGCTGGCGCAGCTCGGTTCGCAGAACGCGATCGAGAGCGCGGGCACGATCCAGTCGCCGCAGGACGTGGTGCAGGTGCGCGTCGCGGGCCAGTTCACCAGCGTCGACCAGCTGCGCGAGATGCCCATTCGCGGCAGCTCGGGCAACCAGATCAAGCTCGGCGACATTGCGGACATCCACCGCGGCTACATCGATCCGCCGTCGGTCAAGATGCACCACCAGGGCAAGGAAGTGATCGGCCTGGGCGTGTCGATGGCCAAGGGCGGCGACATCATCGCGCTGGGCAAGGCGCTGAAGGCCACCACCGCCACCATCGACCAGCGCCTGCCGGCCGGCGTCAAGCTGGCGCAGGTGCAAGACCAGCCGGTGTCGGTGGCGAGTTCGGTCAACGAATTCGTCGGCGTGCTGATCGAGGCCGTGGCCATCGTGCTGGCCGTGAGCATCATCTCGCTCGGCCTGCACAAGGGCGGGCGCTTCGGCTGGTACATCGACATGCGCCCGGGGCTGGTGGTGGCAATCACCATTCCGCTGGTGCTGGCCGTGACCTTCCTGGCGATGAACTACTTCGGCATCGGGCTGCACAAGATATCGCTGGGGTCGCTCATCATCGCGCTCGGGCTGCTGGTGGACGACGCCATCATCGCGGTCGAGATGATGGTGCGGAAGATGGAAGAGGGCTACGACAAGGTCCGCGCCGCCACCTTCGCCTACGACGTGACGGCCAAGCCGATGCTCACGGGCACGCTCATCACTGCGGCGGGTTTCCTGCCGATCGGCATCGCCAAGTCAGTGACGGGCGAGTACACCTTCGCGATCTTCGCGGTGACGGTGATCGCGCTGGTGCTGTCGTGGATCGTCTCGGTGTACTTCGTGCCGTACCTCGGCACGCTGCTGCTGAAGGTGAAGCCGCACGACCCCGATGCACCGCCGCACGAGCTGTTCGACACACCGTTCTACAACGTCTTCCGCCGCACGGTGAACTGGTGCGTGCAGCACCGCTGGATGACCATCGGCGCCACGATTCTGATCTTTGCACTCGGCATTGTCGGCATGGGCAAGGTGCAGCAGCAGTTCTTCCCCGATTCGAGCCGGCCCGAGATCCTGCTCGACCTCTGGTTTCCTGAAGGCACCTCCTTCGCCGCCAACGAAGAAGTGGCCAAGCGCGTCGAGCAGCGCGTGATGCAGGAGGCCGGCGTGAAGACGGTCAGCACCTGGATCGGCTCCGGCGTGCCGCGCTTCTACCTGCCGCTGGACCAGGTGTTCCCGCAGACCAACGTGTCGCAGCTGATCGTGCTCGCCAAGGACCTGAAGGTGCGCGAGACGCTGCGCATCAAGCTGCCGCTGGTACTGGCGCAGGAGTTTCCCGAGGTGCGCGGCCGCGTCAAGCTGCTGCCCAACGGGCCGCCGGTGCCGTACCCGGTGCAGTTCCGCGTGATCGGCCCCGACCCGGCGCTGCTGCGCGGCCATGCCGACGAAGTGAAGGCCGTGCTGCGCGACAACGCCAACATGCGCGGCGTGAACGACAACTGGAACGAGTCGGTGAAGGTGATCCGCCTCGAGATCGACCAGGCCAAGGCGCGCGCGCTTGGCGTGACGAGCCAGGCCATCGCGCAGGCCTCCAAGACCATGTTCAGCGGCACCACCGTGGGCCAGTACCGCGAGAACGACCTGCTGATCGACATCGTGCTGCGCCAGGCGCCCGACGAGCGCCAGGCCATCTCGGACATCGGCAACGCCTACATCCCGACGACCTCGGGCCGTTCGATTCCGCTCACGCAGATCGCCAAGCCGGTGTTCACCTGGGAGCCGGGCGTGATGTGGCGCGAGAACCGCGACTACGCCATCACCGTGCAGGGAGACGTGGTCGAGGGCCTGCAAGGCGCGACAGTGACGGCGCAATTGCTGCCGAAGCTGCGCGAGCTCGAAGCCGGCTGGGTGGCGGCCGGGCAGGGCGGCTACCGCATCGAGGTGGCGGGCGCGGTGGAGGAGAGCAGCAAGGGCTCGGCCTCGATCGTGGCCGGCGTGCCGATCATGCTGTTCCTGGTGTTCACGCTGCTGATGCTGCAGTTGCACAGTTTCAGCCGCTCGCTGCTGGTGTTCATCACCGGCCCGATGGGCATTGCCGGCGTGGCCGGTGCACTGCTGGTGCTGAACCGGCCCTTCGGCTTCGTGGCGCTGCTGGGCGTGATCGCGCTGATGGGCATGATCCAGCGCAATGCGGTGATCCTGATCGACCAGATCGAGCTCGACCGCGCGGCGGGCGTGCCGGCGTGGGACGCGATCGTGGAGTCGGCGGTGCGGCGGCTGCGGCCGATCGTGCTGACGGCCGCGGCGGCGGTGCTGGCGATGATCCCGCTGTCGCGCAGCGTGTTCTGGGGGCCGATGGCGGTGGCCATCATGGGCGGCCTGATCGTCGCGACGGTGCTGACGCTGCTGGCCTTGCCGGCAATGTATGCAGCGGCATTTCGTGTGAAGCGGGAGCCGAAAGAGGCGCCGATTAGCGTTTAAAATCGAAAATTGACCGATTTCAAGCGGATGGTCTTTGGCCCATGGGCTTCCATGGTGCAAAGGGACCGTCCGCTTTTGCATTCACCTGAAAGATTGGCACTGCGCGGGTGGCGAAATTGGTAGACGCACCAGGTTTAGGTCCTGACGTTCGCAAGAACGTGCCGGTTCGAGTCCGGCCCCGCGCACCAGCCCTGCTATGTAGCCCGTCTATCGAGCAGTGAAAAAGCCCCGTTTCGCAAGGAACGGGGCTTTTTCTTTTCTGCCTTCTACCAATCGCTGCTGCTACCGCTGTCGCTGCTTCCGCTGTCACTGCTGCTGTCGGAACTGCTGCTGCTGCTCGAGTCGTCCCACGAGCTCGTGTCCTTGATGCCGAAGTCGTTGTCCACGAAGCTGCGGTCGGGTTGCTGCTCGGGCTCCGGGTCGGACGAGGGCCAGAGGCTGCGGCCCATGCTGGCGTTGCCGTGGCTGTCGCGGTGGTTGTTGAAGATGTTGATCGTGCTGCCCCGGTTGTCGTCGGAGCGGTCGTTCAGCAGGTGGCGCAGCACTTCGCCCGCGACCACCGCGCCGACACCTGCCACGGCCCCGGCCGCCAGCGCACCGCCGATGCCTGGGCCCTGGCTGGTTGCGGGGGGCGAGGCGGAATAGTCCCTGTCCTGGTCCGCGCTGCCATAGCCCATGGACGAGTCGCTGGTGGGCCTGGAGAACCGTGGCGCGCCAGCGGCGGCAGGCACGTCGAACGTGGTGGCGCGCCTGCGCTGCTGGAAGACGAGGTAGGCGACGATGAACAGGGCCACGATGCCGATCGGTGTCCAGGGGATTGGTCCAGACGACGACGCGGTGTCCGTCTTCTCGGGGGAAAGGGCGGTTGCGGCGACCGGGCTGGGCACGGGCGGCGGTGGCTCGGCCTTGATCTCGGCCGGCTTCTCGAGCTTGCGTTCAAGCTTTGCGACCGATTCGGCCTTCGCGAACTTGAGGCCCGGCGAAAGCTCCTTGGCCTGGGACAGTTCGTCCCTGGCGTCGTCGAGCTTGCCGTTCATCGCGAGGAGTTCGGCGTGAACGTAGTGGGCCTTCGCGCTGTTGGGATGGTTCTTCAGCACCTTCGCGATCATCGCGTCGGCTTCCGCCATCCTGCCGCCGTTCGCCGCTTCGTAGATCTGCTGGATGGTCGGCTCTTTCGTCGCTGGCGCGCCCGCTGTCTTGGCCAGCGCGGGCGAAGGCATGCCGAATGCGAGGATCAGGGTGAAGGCGAGGGCGGCGAACAGTCGCTGTAGGGGCATGGGCATTCCTGTGGGCAATGGCGAATCGCAGCCACTGTAAAGGCGATGGAGGCGAAATCTCCGCGTGCGGACCCCCGGCCTGGCCAAAAGGGGTGTCTCCAGCCGATTAGAATCGCGGGTTGCCCAGTTTTGCGCGCGGCACGCGTGTGCCTCCGCTTAAATCCCGCTAGCGCGTGTAAGTCCTTGATCTGTATTGATAAAAAGATGCAGGCCCCGCGCACCAGCCCCCTCACAAGGAAGACATCATGACCGTGAACGTTGAAACTCTCGAGAAGCTCGAACGCAAGATCACGCTGACCCTGCCGGTCGGCACCATCCAGTCCGAAGTCGATTCGCGCCTCAAGAAGCTCGCGCGCACCGTCAAGATGGACGGCTTCCGTCCCGGCAAGGTGCCGATGAACGTCGTGGCCCAGCGCTATGGCTACTCGGTGCACTACGAAGTCATGAACGACAAGGTCGGCGAGGCCTTCTCGCAAGCCGCCAACGAAGCCAAGCTGCGCGTTGCCGGCCAGCCCCGCATCACTGAAAAAGAAGACGCACCCGAAGGCGAACTGGCCTTCGACGCGGTCTTCGAAGTGTTCCCCGAAGTCAAGATCAACGACCTGTCCGGCGCCGAAGTCGAGAAGCTCTCGGCCGAAGTGGGCGACGACGCGATCGACAAGACGCTCGACATCCTGCGCAAGCAACGCCGCACCTTCGCCCAGCGCGCGCAAGACGCTGTTGCGCAAGACGACGACCGCGTGACCGTCGACTTCGAAGGCAAGATCGACGGCGAGCCCTTCCAGGGCGGCAAGGCCGAAGACTTCCAGTTCGTCGTCGGCGAAGGCCAGATGCTGAAGGAATTCGAAGACGCCGTGCGCGGCATGAAGGCTGGCGACAGCCGCACCTTCCCGCTGTCGTTCCCGGCCGACTACCACGGCAAGGACGTGGCCGGCAAGCAAGCCGACTTCATGGTCACCCTGAAGAGGATCGAAGCCTCGCACCTGCCCGAAGTCAACGAGCAGCTCGCCAAGTCGCTCGGCATCGCCGAAGCCACGGTCGAAGGCCTGCGCGCCGACATCAAGCGCAACCTCGAGCGCGAAGTGAAGTTCCGCCTGCTGGCCCGCAACAAGAACGCCGTGATGGACGCCCTGGTGGCCAATGCCGAGCTCGACCTGCCGAACGCCAGCGTGCAGTCGGAAGTCAACCGCATGGTCGAAGGCGCCCGCGCCGAGCTCAAGCAGCGCGGCATCAAGGACGCCGACAAGGCCCCGATCCCCGACGAAGTGTTCCGCCCGCAAGCCGAGCGCCGCGTGCGCCTGGGCCTCGTGGTGGCCGAGCTGGTGCGTGCCAACAACCTGCAGGCCAAGCCCGAGCAGATCAAGGCCCACATCGACGAGCTGGCCGCCAGCTACGAAAAGCCGGCCGACGTGGTGCGCTGGTACTTCAGCGACAACAACCGCCTGGCCGAAGTCGAAGCCGTTGTCATCGAGAACAACGTGACCGATTTCGTCCTGGGCAAGGCAAAGGTCAACGAAAAGTCGGTGTCGTTCGACGAACTGATGGCGCAACAGCAAGGCTGATTTCCGCCGCCGCCCGCTACGCCAATGGGGCTTGTGCTTTACGGCACGAGCCCCATTTCACTCAGGCGTACAGTTCAGAACAGCGAACGATTTCATCTTCCCGGAGAGCTAATTCATGATCGCAAACGAAATTCAAGGCCTCGGCATGGTTCCGATGGTCATCGAGCAGTCGGGCCGCGGCGAGCGGTCTTATGACATCTATTCGCGTCTCCTCAAGGAACGCATCATTTTCCTGGTGGGCGAGGTCAACGACCAGACGGCCAATCTCGTGGTGGCCCAGCTGCTGTTCCTCGAGAGCGAAAACCCGGACAAGGACATCTCGTTCTACATCAACTCCCCGGGCGGCAGCGTGAGCGCCGGCATGGCGATCTACGACACCATGCAGTTCATCAAGCCTGACGTGTCGACCATGTGCCTCGGTTTTGCGGCCAGCATGGGCGCCTTCCTGCTGGCGGCCGGTGAGAAGGGAAAGCGTTTCTCGCTGCCCAACTCGAAGATCATGATCCACCAGGTGCTGGGCGGCGCACGCGGCCAGGCGACCGACATCGAGATCCATGCGCGCGACATCCTGCGCACCAAGGACCAGATGAATCGCATCCTGGCCGAGCGCACCGGCCAGCCGCTGGAAAAGGTCAAAGCCGACACCGAGCGCGACTATTTCCTCACGGCTGACGAGGCCAAGGAATACGGTCTGGTGGACCAGGTCGTCGCCAAGCGCGGTTAAAGCTGCGGGGCGCCGGTGGCGCCAAATGGCAAAAAACGGCGTTTTCCACACGGGAAACGCCGTTTTTGTTTAGTTATCATTGTGCATACCCTGTCACGAGGCAAAAGTCCATGGCCGATAAAAAAGGCTCTTCCAGCGAAAAAACGCTTTATTGCTCGTTCTGCGGCAAGAGCCAGCACGAGGTCAAGAAGCTGATCGCGGGCCCTTCGGTCTTCATCTGCGACGAGTGCATCGACCTTTGCAACGAGATCATCCGCGACGAGCTCCCCGCGGGCGAAGAAGCGCGTGAAGCACGCAGCGATCTGCCGACTCCGCTGGAGATCAAGACCAATCTCGACAACTACGTGATCGGCCAGGAGCCGGCCAAGCGCATGCTGTCGGTGGCGGTCTACAACCACTACAAGCGCCTGCGCCACAAGGAAAAGGCCAAGGGCGACGACGTCGAGCTCAGCAAGAGCAACATCCTGCTGATCGGCCCCACGGGCTCGGGCAAGACGCTGCTGGCTCAAACGCTCGCGCGCATGCTCGACGTGCCTTTCGTGATGGCCGACGCCACCACGCTGACCGAAGCCGGTTACGTGGGCGAGGACGTCGAGAACATCATCCAGAAGCTGCTGCAGAGCTGCAACTACGAAGTCGAACGCGCCCAGCGCGGCATCGTCTACATCGACGAAATCGACAAGATCTCGCGCAAGTCCGACAACCCCTCGATCACCCGTGACGTGTCGGGCGAGGGCGTGCAGCAGGCCTTGCTGAAGCTCATCGAAGGCACGATGGCCAGCGTGCCGCCGCAAGGCGGGCGCAAGCACCCGAATCAAGACTTCCTGCAGATCGATACGACCAACATCCTGTTCATCTGCGGCGGCGCGTTCGCGGGCCTCGAGAAGGTCATCGAAAACCGTACCGAGGCCTCGGGCATTGGCTTCGGCGCCGCGGTCAAGAGCAAGGCCCAACGTAGCATCACCGAGGTGTTCCGCGAAGTCGAACCCGAAGACCTGATCAAGTTCGGCCTGATCCCCGAACTCGTGGGCCGCATGCCCGTGGTCGCATCGCTCGCGGAACTCAGCGAGGATGCGCTGGTCCAGATCCTGACCGAGCCCAAGAATGCCGTGGTGAAGCAGTTCACCAAGCTGCTGCAGATGGAAGGCGTGGACCTCGAGATTCGCCCTGCGGCGCTCAAGGCGATCGCTCGCAAGGCCCTGGCTCGCAAGACCGGTGCACGCGGTTTGCGCTCGATCCTTGAACAGTCGCTGATCGACACCATGTTCGAATTGCCGAACGCGACCAATGTCGACAAGGTGGTGGTCGAGGAATCGACCATCGACGAAAACAAGCCCCCGCTGCTCGTGTACCGCGAAGCGGCGAAAAAGGCCTAAAGCCAAAGACGCGAAGGATCTGCATGTCTGGCCATACCCCTCTGCCTCCCGAAGCCCTCGACCTGCCGCTGCTGCCGCTGCGCGACGTCGTGGTGTTTCCCCACATGGTGATCCCGCTCTTCGTGGGTCGCCCCAAGAGCATCAAGGCGCTCGAGCTGGCCATGGAGGCGGAGCGCCGCATCATGCTGGTGGCCCAGAAGGCCGCTGCCAAGGACGAGCCCTCGGTCGAGGACATGTTCGAGGTCGGCTGCGTCTCGACCATCCTGCAGATGCTCAAGCTGCCCGACGGCACGGTGAAGGTGCTGGTCGAAGGCCAGCAGCGCGCACGCGTGAACCGCATCGATGACGGCGAGACGCACTTCTCGGCCAACGTGACGCCCGTCGAGGCGCCCGAGGGCGGCGAGAAGGGTACCGAGGTCGAGGCGCTGCGCCGCGCGGTGATGCAGCAGTTCGACCAGTACGTCAAGCTGAACAAGAAGATTCCGCCCGAGATCCTGACTTCGATCTCGAGCATCGACGATCCGGGCCGCCTTGCGGACACCATCGCAGCGCACCTGCCGCTCAAGCTCGACAACAAGCAGGCCGTGCTCGACCTCGACGACGTCAAGGCGCGCCTGGAGAACCTGTTCGGGCAACTCGAGCGCGAAGTCGACATCCTCAACGTCGACAAGAAGATCCGTGGCCGCGTGAAGCGCCAGATGGAAAAGAACCAGCGCGACTTCTACCTCAACGAGCAGGTCAAGGCCATCCAGAAGGAGCTCGGCGAAGGCGAAGAGGGCGCGGACATCGAGGAGATCGAGAAGAAGATCAAGCTCGCGAAGATGTCGAAGGAAGGCCTGAAGAAGGCCGAGGGCGAGCTCAAGAAGCTCAAACTGATGTCGCCCATGTCGGCCGAAGCCACGGTGGTGCGCAACTACATCGACGTGCTCATCGGCCTGCCGTGGAGCAAGAAGACCAAGATCAAGCACGATCTGGCCAATGCCGAGGCCGTGCTCAATGCCGACCACTACGGCCTCGAGAAGGTCAAGGACCGCATCCTCGAATATCTCGCGGTGCAGCAACGCGTCGACAAGGTCAAGGCGCCGATCCTGTGCCTCGTGGGACCTCCGGGCGTGGGCAAGACTTCGCTGGGGCAGTCGATCGCCAAGGCGACCGGCCGCAAGTACACGCGCATGGCGCTGGGTGGCATGCGCGACGAAGCCGAAATTCGCGGCCACCGTCGCACCTATATCGGCGCACTGCCGGGCAAGGTGCTGCAGGGCCTGAGCAAGATCGGCACGCGCAATCCGCTGTTCCTGCTCGACGAAATCGACAAGCTGGGCACGGACTTCCGCGGCGACCCTTCGAGCGCGCTGCTCGAAGTGCTCGACCCCGAGCAGAACCACACCTTCGGCGACCACTACGTGGAAGTCGACTTCGACCTGAGCGACGTGATGTTCGTCGCCACATCGAACTCGATGAACATTCCGCCGGCGCTGCTGGACCGCATGGAAGTCATCCGCCTCTCGGGCTACACCGAGGACGAGAAGACGCACATCGCGATCAAGTACCTGCTGCCGAAGCAGTTGAAGAACAACGGCGTCAAGGAAGAAGAACTCCTTGTCACCGAAGAGGCCGTGCGTGACATCGTGCGCTACTACACGCGTGAAGCGGGTGTGCGTTCGCTCGAGCGCGAACTGTCCAAGATCTGCCGTAAGGTGGTGAAGGGCCTGTTGCTCAAGCAGTTCACGCCCAAGGTCACGGTCGACGGCACGAATCTCAACGAGTTCCTTGGCGTGCGCAAGTACAGCTTCGGCCTCGCAGAGAAGCAGAACCAGGTCGGCCAGGTGGTTGGCCTCGCATGGACTGAAGTCGGCGGTGACCTGCTGACGATCGAAGCCGTGACCATGCCCGGCAAGGGCGTGATCAGCCGCACCGGTTCGCTGGGCGACGTGATGAAGGAATCGGTCGAGGCCGCGCGCACGGTGGTGCGCAGCCGTTCGCGCCGTCTGGGCATCAAGGACGAGGCGTTCGAGAAGCGCGACATCCACATCCACGTGCCTGATGGCGCTACGCCGAAGGACGGCCCGAGCGCGGGCGCGGCGATGACGACGGCCTTCGTGTCGGCGCTCACGGGCATCCCCGTGCGCAGCGACGTCGCGATGACCGGCGAGATCACGCTGCGCGGCGAGGTGACGGCCATCGGCGGCCTGAAGGAAAAGCTGCTGGCCGCGCTGCGCGGCGGCATCAAGACCGTGCTGATTCCGGAAGAGAACGCCAAGGACCTGCAGGAGATTCCCGAGAACGTGAAGAACGGCCTCGAGATCGTGCCTGTGAAGTGGATCGACAAGGTGCTCGAGATCGCTCTCGAGAAAATGCCCGAACCGCTGTCCGACGAAGAAGTGGCTGCATCCGCGGCTGCAGTGGCAGAACTGGCCAAGCAGCGCGCAGGGGCGCCAGCTTCGGAAGGTTCGGTCAAGCACTGACCGGTTGATCGCAAAACTTGTGGAGCCTCGAAAAACTGGTATATAATTCGAGGCTCGAAACGCGGGAATAGCTCAGTTGGTAGAGCGCAACCTTGCCAAGGTTGAGGTCGAGAGTTCGAGACTCTTTTCCCGCTCCAGTTTTGAAAAAGGGAAGCAACAGCTTCCCTTTTTTTCGCTAGTTCGATTTCGTATTTCTGCGTGGCGCGATAGCAAAGCGGTTATGCAACGGATTGCAAATCCGTCTAGCCCGGTTCGACTCCGGGTCGCGCCTCCACTCTCTCGGTTCAACCAGATTCGACCCCGACTACCAAGCCCCGCCAACCCACGTTGCCGGGGCTTGTTTTGTTTGGGTTATCGTCGATGTTCAACCTGACGCCCGGATGGTGAAATTGGTAGACACATCGGACTTAAAATCCGCCGCTTCCTTAATCGGGGCATACGGGTTCGACCCCCGTTCCGGGTACCAAACTTACAAGGGAGCATTCGATGCCTCGCTACAACGCTCCATTTGAGATCCATGTGCACGGCGACGTGCCGCTGCGTTCGGACGTCACCTTCGACCAGATCCAGGAAGCGCTCAAGCCGCTCTGGAAGTACGCTGGTGCCAAGTCGCTGGCCGACGGTGCCACGAGCACCTACGAAGAAGAACCCGGCATCCGCTTCGAGCAGAAGGACCACACGCTGCAGATGTGCTGGACCGTGCCCGGCGACGAAGATTTCCGCCAGGCACTCGACGAGATGTGCATGGGCCTGAACGAGCTCTCCGAACGCGGTGCGGCCATCGAGGTCACCTTCTACGACACCGACTTCGACGAGGAAGAGGGCGACCCCGAAGAAGAATCGCGCGACGACTTCCTGATGCTGTTCGTCGGCCCGAACCCGGCCGCGATCATGCAGGTGCAACGCGACCTGCTGGTGGAAGACGTCGTCAACCTCATGGAACGCCACTTCGACGGCGCCGAACTGGGTGGCGTGGTCTCCGAGATCGACCGCCTCTTCAGCGATCGTTTCGACGCGCTGGTGAACTCGCTCGAAATCGGCAAGCGCCCGCGCGGCACCGGTGGCCCGGGCAGTGGCGGCAGCGGTGGTGGCCATGGCGGCGGTCGCCGTCCGCGTCACCTGCACTAAGCAACCCCACGCCCCGGTCCAAGGCCGCATGGCCCTGTTTCCCGCCTCCGCGCTGCGCCCGGGCGTTCGCAAGCGCGAGGTGTTCGGCTGGGCGATGTACGACTTCGCCAACTCGGGCTACACCACGGTCGTCATAACAGCCGTGTTCGCTGCCTACTTCGTGGGTGGTATTGCCAAGGGCGCGCCGTGGGCCGCCTTCGCGTGGACAGCGGCGCTCAGTACCTCCTACGCAATCGTGATGCTCACGATGCCCGCCATCGGCGCCTGGGCCGACTTGCGCGCGGCCAAGAAGCGGGTACTCGTCTTCGCGACCATTGGCTGCGTCTTCGCGACAGCGGCGCTTGCCATCACGCCGGGTTTTTCGGGTGCATCCGGTGTCGCGCTGGCGATGGCGCTGGTGATCGTCTCCAACGCCTTCTATTCCTACGGCGAGTCCCTCACGGGCGCCTTCCTGCCCGAACTGGCCACGGCCGAGGGAATGGGCAAGGTCAGCGGGTGGGGCTGGGCCTTCGGCTACGTCGGCGGCATGCTGGCGCTGGGCATCTGCCTGGCCTATGTGTTGTGGTCGCAATCGAAGGGCTTGCCGGCGGCGCATTTCGTGCCGGTGACGATGCTGATCACGGCAGTCATCTACGGTGGGGCCGCCTGCGTCACTTTCGTGTTGCTGCCCGAGCGCGCAAAGCCCCAGGCGGCCCGCGCGGAGCAGGGCGGTGCATGGCGGCAACTCCGCGCCACATATCGGCAGGCCCGGGCCTATCGCGACTTCATGTGGCTGCTGGCCTGCACGGTCTGCTACCAGGGCGGCGTGGCCGTGGCCATCACGCTTGCGGCGATCTACGCGGAGCAGGTGATCGGCTTCGTCGCGAGCGAAACCATGGTGCTGATCTTCGTGCTCAACATCGCGGCTGCGCTGGGCGCTTTCAGTTTCGGCTACATCCAGGACCGCATCGGCCACAAGGTCTCGCTGGCCTGCACGCTGGTCGCGTGGATCGCGGTCTGTGTGATCGCCGCGCTGGTGACGACCAAGGGCGGCTTCTGGTGGGCCGCCGCCATCGCAGGGCTCTCGATGGGATCGAGTCAATCGGCCGGTCGCGCCATGACGGGCTATCTGGCGCCGCCGCAACAGCTCGCAGAGTTCTTCGGGCTCTGGACTTTCGCGACACGGCTGGCGAGCATCGTCGGTCCGCTGAGCTTCGGCGCCATCACGTGGATGACCGGCGGCAACCAGCGCATCGCGATCTTGTCGACTGCGGTGCTGTTCGCGGCGGGGCTTTTGCTGCTGCTGCCAATCAACATGCAGCGCGGCCGGCAAGCCGCGCTGCGCGCCTAGCCAACAATCAGGGCAGCTTGTCGCCGAACAGGCTGTCGTTGGTCAGCGGATAGCCGACTTCCGGTGCGTAGCGCTTGATCCAGTTCGCCGGGTCCTTCACGCGGGCAGCAAAGGCTGCCAGGTCCGAGCGGTCGAGCGAGCCGTTGTAGATCGCGTTGGTCTGGTTGGCGGGCAGCACCGTGAAGCTGATGCTTGTGCCGGCCGTCGTGACCGCGTCGGGGATGGTGCCCGCAGCACCGCCCAGCGTGATGGTCGCGAGGTGGTTGCCGACAGCGGTGATCTGTCCCGCCTGGCCGTCGCCCAGTCCGGCGATGGTGCCGCCCGCGATCGCGTAGATGGTTTCCGATTTGCCGATGCCGCCCGGCGACCCGAGCGTGAAGCCCTTGTCCGCAATCGGATTGCCGGTGACGTCGGTCTGGATGGTCACGATCGTGCCAGCCGGCAGGTTCTGGTCCGCAGTCCAGAAGAATGCTGTTTCGTTGGTGATGCCGGTGAATTCGGTCGTGCCCGCCTTGCGGTCGCGGTCGGTGAACAGCACTTGCGTGCCACCATTCACGGCCTTCAGCAGTACGAAGGCATAAGCGTCGGGCGCTTCGGCATTGGCTGCCATGAAGAGCAGGTCGCCGGCCACCAGCGGTGTGGCGCCGGCAGTGGTCGTGAAGCTCAGCTTCGTCGCATCGGAAATACCCGCGAAGGCGTTGCCAGCCGCGTCGGTGATGGCATTGGCATCCACCGTGATGTAGTAGCCGGTGCTGAGCTCGAGCGGGGCCGTCGGCACCAGCTTCAGCACGTTGAAGGCCACCTGCAGGCGCGCGGCGGGGCTGTTGGTGTGGAAGGTCTCGATCACGCTGCCGTCGGCCTTGTGCAGCACGATGCTGCCCGAGCCCAGGCGCACGGCCTCGTTGAACGACAGCGTGATCGACGTGTCGAGGTTGACGCCCACGCGGCCGGCCGCCGGCATTGACTTCTGCAGCTTCGGCGCGGCGGTGTCGACCCACGGCTTGCCGAGGCGCACGACGAAGCCGTCGAATTTCTGGTCGGCGGCGGGCAGGTCTTTCGAGGCCGTCTTGCCGTCCCACTTGGTGTCGCCGTTGTCGAGCAGCAGTTGCACCTGCGTGCCGGCCGTCACGGGGCCAGGCACTTCGACGGTGGATTCGAAGCTGCCGCCGGTTTCCTTGCGCAGCGCATCGAGGTCGTTCGACAGTTCCACCGGCGCGCTGTTCGGGTTGCCGTCCCATGCGAACTGGGCGAAGTTGCGGTCCACCTCGGGCACGGCGGCGCCAGCCGGGCCAGCGACGATCAGGTACTTGCCGTCGGTGCCCTTGTCGATGGAGCGGATGCCGCGGCCGCCCAGCTCCAGCTCGATGGGGGCGCCGAAGGTGGCTTGCGTAGTGGTGCCCGCCATCAGCGCGGCGTAGTTCTGCAGCGGCACGATCAATGCCTTGGCGCGTACTTGAGTGCCCGTCTGCGGAGCGCGAAAGCCGAGCCACAGGGCGGTGTCGCCCGGTGCGCTGGTCATGCCCTCGATGGAGAAGCCGTCGACGCGCTCGGGCACGATGCCGGCCGCGGCGGACACGGCAAAACCGAAGCGGTTGGCGCCGAGCCCATGGAGGTTGCCCGTGTCCCAGGCGATCAGCTGCGCTTCGAGCAGCGAGAACTGGCCGACATAGTCGAAGGCGGTGGCGGCGCCCGTGCCGCTGACCTTGACTGCGAAGAGGTGCGAGCGGTCGGCGGCTGCGTCGGCGCCGTCCTTCTTGTTGCTGTTGGAGCCGGTGAAGTACAGCGTGTCTCCGATGCGCGTGCCGGCCTCCAGGTCGAGCTCCTTGGCCAGCTTCGGGCCTTCGAGCTCGTAGCTCCATTCCTTCACCGCGGCACCGCCGCCGCGCGGGTAGACGCGCAGCACGTTGGCCTCATCGTCCGCCACGATCATGAAGTTGTCGGGCAGCGCGATGGCGGTCGATGCGTCGGACGATCCCTTGGTGGTGCCCGCATTGGGCGTGAACCGTGCCTTCGACACGAGCTGGTCGGGCTCCGGCTGTGCGGCGGGCGGCTGGGCCGGTGGCGGCGCAGTGCTGGTGGGCGGAATGAATCCGCTGAAACCGCCTGAATTGTTACCACCGCCGCAGGCGCCCAGCAGCAACGCGAGTGCGCTGGCGAGCAACAGGGGCTTGAAGGGGATGCGGGTCTGGGAGAGTGAAGTCATTGTGCGCGGTAGTTCTTTTGGCTAAACCGCGCATCCTGTTACCTTAGTGTGACGGCTCGGTGAAAAACCGGCCGTGAGTCAGGCGCCCGTCAGGGCGTCTGTTGTCGCAGCGACTTCGGCACCTTGAAGCGCTCGCCGTCATAGCGCAGCGTGACCGTGTCGAACTTCGCGGGCAGTGCCTTTTCCACGCAGCCCTGGTCTTCCTGCTCCTGCGCACGGCTCTGCAGCAGCGTGCGCGACAGTTGCAGATCGGCAAAGCCGTTGCTGCTGCCCTTGCCGACCGACAGCATGGTGCGCAGCTTCTCGAAGTGGCCGGTGCAAGTGGAGTCCCACCCGCCGTGGTCGTGGTCGAGCTCGATCTCCTGCAGCACTTGGCGCAACTGCTTGCCATGGTGCACGTAGAGCCGCACGGTTTCGCTGGCCAGGGGGCTGCCGGGCGCGTTGCTGCCCCGGTAGCGCACGCGCAGGCCGAAGGCGCGGGCCTCGGGCGACAGCACGTAGCGCGAGGTGTCGATGCGGATGTCCTGGATCGACGTGGTGGCGTCTTCGTCGAGTGCCTCGGGCTGCACGAGCCGGCCGATGACGGTGTCGCGATCGGTGTTGCCGTTGTCGGGGCGCTGGATCAGCAGGATTTCCAGGTCGAAGACCTTGGCGCCCCGGTCGGTGGTTTCGCGCGGCATCGGCAGCACGACGATGCTGCGTCCGGGAAAGGCCGGCCAGACCTTGCAGGCCGCGAGCCGCTCGTCGAGCGGGCGGTTGGGATGCAGCTTGGCATGCATGCGCTCGGCCAGTCCACTCTCGCAGGCCGCGTGGCTCAGGCCGGCGGCCGAGAGGCACAGGAGGAGGGCGGCGTGGCGCAGGAGACGCATGACTCGGACCAGGTCAGGTCGTGGCCGCAGCAGAAGGGAGCCCGAGCCATCGCGCGGCCGCGGCTTCGAGCACGGCGACGTCGCCGCTGCTCTGCAGAAGCAGGCCGCCACTGCCGCTGTCCGCCAACTGGCCCGCCGCTGTCAACAGGCGCCGCGTCTGCTGCGCGACCGGCACGCCCGTGTCGATGAACCGCAGCGTGGCCGGCGCATGCCGGCGCAACTCGTCCTTCACGAGCGGGTAGTGGGTGCAGCCAAGCACCACCGTGTCGACTTCGCCAGGCGCATCGCCGAAAGGGCCGGCTTCGGCCATGTAGCGTTCGCACAGTGCCGCGATGCCCGCCGAGTCGAAGCCTTCGATGGCCTTCACGAGCCCGTCGCAGGGCACGGGACGCACATCAGCCGACCCGGCGAATGAGGCGCGCAGCGTGGCGTACTTGGCGCTGGCCAGCGTGCCGCGCGTGGCCATCACCGAGATGCGCCCCGTGCGGCTCGCGGCCACGGCGGGCTTGAGGCCAGGTTCCAGCCCGACGATCGGCAGGTCGGGATTCTCGGCACGCATCAGATGGATGGCAGCCGTGGTCGCCGTGTTGCAGGCCACCACGAGCGCCTTGATGCCGTGCTCGCGCCGCAGGTGTTCGACCACGGTGCGCGAGCGCTCGATCACATAGGCGTCTCCGCGCTCGCCGTACGGCGCATAGGCCGTGTCGGCGAAGTACACGAAGCGTTCGTGCGGCAGTTCGGCCCGCAGCGCGGCCAGCACGCTGAGTCCGCCGACTCCGCTGTCGAAGACGCCTACAGCGCTCAAGCTTCTTCCATCATGATGGTCTTGAACTCGCCGCTGGCAATGCGCTTCTGCCACTCGGCCGGGCCGGTGATGTGCGCGCTGGTGCCGCCGGCATCGACCGCCACCGTCACGGGCATGTCGACCACGTCGAATTCATAGATCGCTTCCATGCCCAGGTCTTCGAAGCCCACGACCTTGGCCGTCTTGATGGCCTTGCTCACGAGGTAGGCGGCGCCGCCCACGGCCATGAGGTAGGCGCTCTTGTGCTTCTTGATGGCCTCGATGGCAACCGGGCCGCGCTCGGCCTTGCCGATCATCGCGATCAGGCCGGTCTGCGCCAGCATCATTTCGGTGAAGCCGTCCATGCGCGTGGCGGTGGTCGGACCGGCGGGGCCCACGGCTTCGTCGCCGACCGGATCGACCGGGCCGACGTAATAGATGACGCGGTTGGTGAAGTCCACCGGCAGCTTCTCGCCCTTGGCCAGCATGTCCTGGATGCGCTTGTGCGCGGCGTCGCGGCCGGTGAGCATCTTGCCGTTGAGCAGCAGCGTGTCGCCCGGCTTCCAGCTTGCCACTTCGGCGGGCGTGAGCTTGTCGAGGTCGACGCGCTTGCTCTTCTTCTCGTCAGGCGCCCAGTTGACGTCGGGCCACAGGTCGAGCGACGGCGGGTCGAGGTAGACAGGGCCGCTGCCGTCCATCGTGAAGTGCGCGTGGCGGGTGGCCGCGCAGTTGGGGATCATCGCAACGGGCTTGCTCGCCGCGTGCGTCGGGTACATCTGGATCTTGACGTCGAGCACGGTGGCCAGGCCGCCCAGGCCCTGTGCGCCGATGCCCAGCGCGTTGACCTTCTCGTACAGCTCGATGCGCAGCGCCTCGACCTTGCTCAGCTCGGCGCCCGACTTCTTCTTGGCCTGCAGCTCATGCATGTCGAGGTCGTCCATCAGGCTTTCCTTGGCCATCAGCGCAGCCTTCTCGGCCGTGCCGCCGATGCCGATGCCCAGCATGCCCGGCGGGCACCAGCCGGCGCCCATGGTGGGCACTGTCTTGAGCACCCAGTCGACCACGCTGTCGCCGGGGTTCAGCATGACCAGCTTGCTCTTGTTCTCGCTGCCGCCGCCCTTGGCCGCGACCGTCACTTCAACGGTGTTGCCGGGAACGATCTCGGTGAAGATCACCGCGGGCGTGTTGTCCTTGGTGTTCTTGCGGTCGAACTGCGGATCGGCCACGACCGAGGCGCGCAGTGTGTTGTCGGGGTGGTTGTAGCCGCGGCGCACGCCTTCGTTGATGGCGTCGTCGAGGCTGCCGGTGAAGCCAGCCCAGCGCACATCCATGCCCACCTTGAGGAACACGTTGACGATGCCGGTGTCCTGGCAGATCGGGCGCTGGCCCGTGGCGCTCATCTTGCTGTTGGTCAGGATCTGCGCGATGGCGTCCTTGGCCGCGGGGCTCTGCTCGCGCTCGTAGGCGCGGGCCAGGTGGGCGATGTAGTCGGCGGGGTGGTAGTAGCTGATGTACTGCAGCGCGGCGCTGATCGATTCGATCAGGTCGGCCTGCTGGATCGTGGTCGTCATGGTGGGGGGAGTTTTTTTGGAGTGTGAAACGCCCCCCGATTATCTCAGCCGACGCGCCTACTGCGCTGCGGCTCGGGCTTGCTCTATCCAGCCGTCGAACAGAGGACGGTGCACCCGGATCCACCCGTCGGTGTGCCGCTCCACGTCCTGCTGCGTGTTGGCGCCCTGGCTCATGCGCAGGTTCTGGGCATTGATGTCGCCGATCGGCAGCTTCATCACCTCGAAGAGCTTGGCCGCGGCCGGGTTCTTCTCGGCGAAGGCCCGGTTGGCGACGATCTGCTCCTGGTTGGCCTGGAAGCCGTAGTTCTTGCCGTTGGGCAGTTGCGTGTCGACGTTGCCGCCCTGCGAGGAACCTTGCGAGGACGAGAAGGGCACCTGCAGCCACACAACGTCAGTACCCGGGCGCAGCACGGCGCTCACCCAGTACGGCGTCCACGTGTAGTACAGCACCGGCTTGTCCTGCTTGAAGCGGGCGATGGTGTCGGCCATCAGCGCGGCGTAGCTGCCCTGCTTGTGCGTGACGGTGTCGCGCAGCTGATAGGCCGTGAGGTGGTTCTCGATGGCCAGCTCGCAGCCCCAGCCCGGGTTGCAGCCCGTCAGGTCGGCCTTGCCGTCGCCGTCTGCGTCGAACAGCTTCGCGATGGCAGGGTCCTTCAGCTGTGCGATGTTCGTGATGCCGTACTGCTCTGCCGTCTTGCGGTCGATCAGGTAGCCCTGCACGGCGCCGTCCGAGTACACGCCCTTGCGCCACAGCTTGGCGTCGCCGCCGCTGTTCTTGTAGAAGTCGGCGTGCAGCAGGCTCCAGTGGTTGGCCATGAAGGTGGCGTCGCCGTTGGCAATGGCCAGATGCTCGGTGGCGGGCTCCAGGTCTTTCATGGGCTCGACGGTGTAGCCGAGCTTTTCGAGTGCGCGCATCACGAGCAGCGTCTGGAAGGCTTCTTCCGCGAGCGAGCTTTTCAGCGGCTGCACGGTAACGCCCTTGCCGGGCAGGTCGTTGGCAGCATGGGCGGCCATGCCCGAGGCCACGAAGGCGAGGGCCAGCAGGCCGCGTGCGATGAAACTGGTTTTCTTCATGCGTTGTGTTCCTCCGTGCGGCTTATTGCGCTTGCGTGGACAGGGCGGGAACCGGCTGGTTGCCCGGTTGCGAAGGCGAACCCACGAGGCGCTGCAGCACTCGCAGCGCGAAGCCCACCGGCCCGGTGTGCCACCAGCGGCGGCCAGCGCTGCGGCGCGACTTGCCCATGGCTTGCGTCAGCCGGTCCAGCGAGATCGCCAACAGCACGATGCCCAGCCCGCCAACGGTCGCCAGGCCCATGTCGAGCCGGCCGATGCCGCGCAGCACCATCTGGCCCAGGCCGCCCACGGCGATCATCGATGCGATGACGACCATCGACAGCGACAGCATCAGCGCCTGGTTGATGCCAGCCATGATCGACGGCATGGCCAGCGGCAGTTGCACCTTCACCAGCATCTGCCAGGGCGAAGCGCCGTAGGCGCGCGCGGCCTCGATGAGGTCGGGGCGCACCTGGCGCAGGCCGAGGTTGGTCAGGCGCACCAGCGGTGCCAGCGCGAAGATGATCGTCACGATCACGCCCGGCACGTTGCCGATGCCGAACAGCATCACCACCGGCACGAGGTACACGAAGGCCGGCGTGGTCTGCATCGCGTCGAGCACCGGCCGCATGATTCGCTGCGCCCGGTCGCTGCTTGCAAGCAGCACGCCCAGCGGCAGGCCGATGACCATGCAGAACACCAGAGAGGTCAGCACCAGCGACAGCGTCACCATCGCCTCGGGCCAGATGCCGAGCATGGCCACGAGCAGCAGCGCCACCGTGGTGCCGATGGCCAGCGCGCGGCCGGCGAACTGCCAGGCGAAGAGGCCGATGAGGGCGATCATCGCCAGCGTGGGCAGGCCGGTGAGCAGGCCCTGCACCCAGTTCAGCGTGCTGTCGATGGGCAGGCGCACGGTCTGGAAGAAGGGGCGGAAGTGCTCGACCACCCATCCGAGGCCCTGGTTGATCCACGATTCGACGGGCAGGGAGCCGTCCCACAGGCGGTGCAGCTGGAAGCCGCTGGTGGCAGCGTCGGCTTGTCCCGCAAGTTGGTGGGCGGCATTCACCGGCGCGTCGAGCCAGGCGCTGGTGGCCGAGGTGTCGGGCGCGGCCGAGAGCGCTTCCCACGGATCGACGAAGGCAGGGGCGGCAGGCGTGCTCAGGTCGGAAGGAAGTGTGTTGTCGTTCATCGTTCAGGTCCTTCGTGAATTCAGTGCGGCTCGGCGGCGAGAGCAAGGGCAGCGTTGGGCAAGACGGGCTCGATCGGCGGCGTGTCGCGGTCGAGGAACTTGAGCAGCGTCGTCTTGCTGATCGCACCGCAGAAGCGGCCGTCGCTCGCCACTACCGGCAGCGCGCACGGCGCCTGCGCGAGCTGGCCGATCAGGCCTGCCACGGGGGCTTCGGCGTCGATGCGCGGCAGCTCGTTGAGAAACGCGTGTTGCAGCCCCAGCGGGCCTGAATGTCCATCGAGCGCGCCGCGCAGCGTGTCCGCCGACACCACGCCGAGGAAGCGCTTGTTGGGGCTCGTCACGTAGGCGAAGTCGCGGTCCTGGTCTTCCAGCAGCTTGAGCGCCGCGCGCGCACCGCGCTCTGGGTGCTCGCACACCACGGTGAGCGATTTGCGCGCGATGTCGCCCGCCTTGAACACGGCTGCCGCGTCCACGCCGCGCACGAAGCTGCGCACGTAGTCGTTGGCGGGGCTGCGCAAGATCTCGTCGGGCGTGCCGACCTGGATCACCTGGCCGTCCTTCATGATCGCGATGCGGTCGCCGATGCGCATGGCTTCGTCGAGGTCGTGCGAGATGAAGACGATGGTGCGGCGCTGCTCCTGCTGCAGCCGCAGCAGCTCCGACTGCATTTCGGTGCGGATGATCGGGTCGAGGGCCGAGAAGGCCTCGTCCATCAGCAGGATCGACGGGTCCGAGGCCAGCGCCCGTGCCAGTCCCACGCGCTGCTGCATGCCGCCCGAGAGCTCGTCGGGATAGCTGTCGCCCCAGCCCGCCAGCCCCACCTGCGCGAGCGCGAGGTCGGCTTGCGCCAGGCGCTCCTTCTTGCTCGTGCCCGAGAGTTCGAGGCCGAACGCAGTGTTCTCGCGCACCGTCATGTGCGGCATCAGCGCGAACGACTGGAACACCATGCTGATGTCCTTGCGGCGCAGCGCGCGCAGCTTGGTGTCGGAGTGTTCGTTGATGTCCGCGCCGTCGATCACGATGCGGCCCGCGGTCGGTTCGATCAGCCGGTTCAAGAGGCGCACCAGCGTCGACTTGCCCGAACCCGAGAGGCCCATGATGACGAAGATTTCTCCGGCCTGGATTTCGAAGGTGGCGTCGAACACGCCGATCGACTGGCCGGTGCGCGCCAGGATCTCCTTCTTGGAAAAACCTTGCCGGACCAGCTCCAGGGCTTGTTCGGGCTCGTCGCCGAACACCTTGAAGACATGGTCGATGAGAATTCCTTTGGCCATACGTCGGGGCTCCTTTGGTGAGGGGTTGACAGATCGCCACCCCCGCAAGGGCGACGCGACCACGCCCCCAGCCCATTGGATGGGCTGCCGACAGGCACTGAAGACGACATGGCGACGAAGCCAGTGCCCGCCGGATGCTTCATTCGCAGGGCAACGGGCCTGGTCGAGGGGCGCCGCCTGGATGAGCGTGACGTGGCAATGGGGACGGAAAAGATCCGGCCGGTTTGCCGGGCTGGGCCCGGCGGGAGAACCTTGCACCGCGACGGGATTCGGAGATCCGCGAGTAGTGAAGGGGTGACCTGCAAGTTCAAGAGAGCGGGGAACCCGAACTCATCATGACTTGTTGGTCGTCAGAAGCCTTTGATCATAACTTTTCGACATGATGCGGTCAAGGCGGGAGGCGTATCGTGATGTCAGCGGCCAGCCAATGGCCCCGTCAGATGCGAGCTATTCCTATTGGCCGATACTCGGGCTCGCGCCCGCCGAGCGGCGCGACCTTTCATGATCCTGCGGAGCTTTTTCTCATGACGACTTCCCCCAAGACCCGTGCCGAGCGCGACACCTTCGGACCGATCGACGTGCCGGCCGACAAGCTGTGGGGCGCGCAAACGCAGCGCTCGCTGCAGAACTTCGACATCTCCGGCGAGCAGCAGCCGCGCGAGATCATCAAGGCGCTGGCGCAGGTCAAGCGCGCATCGGCCGTGGTCAACCACGCGCTGGGCCTGCAGGACGAAAAGAAGACCAAGGCCATCGTGGCGGCCGCCGACGAAGTCATTGCCGGCAAGCACCCGGGCGAGTTCCCGCTGGTGGTCTGGCAGACCGGCTCGGGCACGCAGACCAACATGAACGTCAACGAGGTGCTGGCCAACCGCGCCAGCGAAATCCTCGGCGGCGAGCGCGGCGAAGGCCGCCTCGTGCACCCCAACGACGATGTGAACCGCAGCCAGTCGAGCAACGACGTGTTCCCGACCGCCATGCACGTGGCCGCCGTCGAGGCCATCACGCACAAGCTGCTGCCGGCCATTGCCAAGCTGCGCGGCACGCTGGAGCAGAAGTCCAAGGACTTCGCCGACATCGTGAAGATCGGCCGCACTCACCTGCAGGACGCCACGCCGCTTACGCTGGGCCAGGAGTTTTCGGGCTACGTGGCGCAGCTCGCGCACGGCGAGGCGCATGTGCGCGCCGCGCTGCCGCACCTGAGCGAACTGGCGCTGGGCGGCACCGCAGTCGGCACCGGGCTGAACGCGCCCAAGGGCTATGCAGAGCAGGTGGCCGCCGAGCTGGCGAAGCTCACGGGCCTGCCGTTCGTGACCGCGCCGAACAAGTTCGAAGCGATGGCCAGCGTCGATGCGCTGGTGCACGCTCACGGCGCGCTGAAGACGCTCGCCGCCAGCATGAACAAGATCGCCAACGACGTGCGCTGGCTCGCGAGCGGTCCGCGCAGCGGCATCGGCGAACTGAGCATTCCCGAGAACGAACCGGGCTCGTCGATCATGCCGGGCAAGGTCAACCCGACCCAGAGCGAGGCCGTCACGATGCTGGCCGCGCAGGTGTTCGGCAACGACGTGGCCATCAACATCGGTGGCGCCTCGGGCAACTTCGAGCTGAACGTGTTCCGTCCGATGGTGGCGCACAACTTCCTGCAGAGCGTGCGCCTGCTGGCCGACGGCATGGTGAGCTTCAACGACCACTGCGCGGTGGGCATCGAGCCGAATCGCGAACGCATCACGGAGCTGGTGCAGCGTTCGCTGATGCTGGTGACGGCGCTGAACACGCACATCGGCTACGACAAGTCGGCCTACATCGCCAAGAAGGCGCACAAGGAAGGCACGAGCCTGCGCGAAGCGGCGATTGCCTCGGGGCACCTCACGGCCGAACAGTTCGACCAGTGGGTGGTGCCGGAGAACATGACTGGCCGTTGATTCGGTCAGCCCATTGAAAAAGGACCCTCATCGGGTCCTTTTTTGTTTCAGTAGCCGATCGTGTATCGCTGACGGGAGTGCGCCGGCTTTTCAAGCTCGTCGATGAACGCGATTGCGTAGTCCTCGAAGGTGATCCAGCTGCGGCCTTCGGCGCTTACCAGCAGGTCGTCCTTGCCCAGGCGGAACTTGCCGGTGCGCTCGCCTTCGACGAACTCGGCGGATGGCGACAGGAAGGTCCAGTCGAGTTCTTTCTCGTTGCGCAGCGTGTCGAGGAACACGCCGCCGGCCGAAGCTTCGGCGCGGTAGGCATCGGGGAAGTTCGGCGTGTCGATCACTTTCAGGCCGGGCGCCGCGAACAGGCTGCCGGCACCGCCGACCACCAGCAGGCGCTTCACGCCCGAGCGCTTGACCGGCTCGATGATGGCCGCGGGCGGCACGGTGGAGAAGTGCGCGGCACTGAACACGGCGTCGTGGCCGGCCAGCGCTTTTTCGAGCGCTGCGCCATCGAGCACGTCGAGGTCGACGGCCTTCACGTCGGCGCGGCCTGCCAGCTTGTCGGTGGCCTTGCGGGCGATGGCCGTGACGGTGTGGCCGCGGCGCAGGGCTTCTTCCAGAAGGCGGCCGCCGGCGCGTCCGGTGGCGCCGATGATGGCGATGTGGCTCATGAGTGACTCCTGTGAAAGATCGGATGGGATGAACCGCATCTTAGGTTTCTGGTTTCGAAAGAAATACCTCGATTTGCGCGCTTGTTTATTCCTAAAATCGTTCGAATGGACCGATTGAACGCCATGCGCGTGTTTGTGAACGTGGTCGATTCGGGCAGCCTTTCGGCTGCCGCCGACAAGCTCGACATGTCCCGCCCGGTAGTCACGCGCTACGTGGCCGAACTGGAGCAATGGACCGGCGCGCGCCTGCTGCACCGCACGACGCGCCGCCTTAGCCTCACTGCGGCCGGCGAAGAGCTGCTGCCGCGTTGCCGCCAGGTGCTGGAGCTCACGGGCGACATGCAGGCCGCGGTGCGGCATCCGGCCGAGGCGCCGCGCGGGCAATTGCGCATCACCACAGGAACCTCGTTTGCGCAGGCGCAACTGGCCGACGCGATTGCCGACTATGTGCGGCTTTATCCGGCCGTGATGGTCGACCTGGTGTTGCTGGATCGAACCGTCAACCTCGTGGACGAGCGCATCGACCTCGCGATTCGTACAGCGGCAGAGATCGACCCCAATCTGATCGCTCGCCGGCTCACCACGTGCCGATCGGTGGTTTGCGCTTCACCCGCCTATCTGAAGGAGCACGGAAAACCCCTGCGCGTGGAAGAACTGGCCCAGCGCAACTGCCTCACGCATTCCTACTTTGGACGCAGCCTCTGGAACTTCACGCGCAAGGACAACGGGGAGCCGGTGTCCGTGGCCGTGGATGGCAATGTCTCCGCCAACGACGCGGCGAGCCTGATGTACCTGGCAAGGGCAGGGGCCGGCATCGCTATGCTGCCGACCTATCTCACGTCGGAGCTGCTGCAGAAGGGAGAACTGGTGCGGCTCTTCGGCGATTTCGAGCCGCAGGTGGTGGGCATGTACGCCGTGTACGCCTCTCGCAAGCACATGCCGGCCACCTTGCGCACGATGCTCGACTTCCTGGCCGAGCGATTCACCGAAGTGCCTGCGTGGGACGCGCCGCACGCAGGCTAGGGGGCGAGGCTCAGTGGCCGTCGCCGGCGTGAGGCGCCGGGGCCATCAGCCGGTCGGTGTAGGCAATGGCCATTGCCGAGAACAGGAAGGCGATATGGATCACGGTCTGCGCGATCAGCACGCGGTCGGTGTAGTTGTCCGCGTTGATGAAAGTCTTCAGCAGGTGGATGGAGCTGATGCCGATGATGGCGGTGGCCAGCTTCACCTTGAGCACCGAGGCGTTCACGTGGCTCAGCCATTCGGGCTGGTCGCGATGGCCTTCGAGGTCCATGCGGCTCACGAAGGTCTCGTAGCCGCCCACGATCACCATGATGAGCAGATTCGAGATCATCACCACGTCGATCAGCGCCAGCACCACCAGCATGATCACCGTCTCGTTCAGCGTGCCGACCGGCGCCGTGGTCTTGTAGCCGATGCTGGTAATGAGCGCCTGCAGTGCTTCCTTGCTGCCGAACGCGGCCTCGACCAGGTGCAGCAGCTCGACCAGGAAGTGCACGACGTACACGGCCTGCGCCACGATCAGCCCCAGGTACAGCGGCAGCTGTAGCCAGCGGCTCGCGAAGATCAGCTTGGGCAGGGGACGCAGCGGTGAAGCGCGGGCTGGTACGGGCGGGTTCCGGGGGTCGAAAGGTTCGGGAGCGGACATCGGCAAGGCGGTGGTTGGGGACCGGGGATTCTAGAGGTGCCCCCGTGACGCACTCGTGATAACCCCGAGAACTAACATCTGACCTTCGCAAGCCCGTCAGTGACCCGTAAGTGGACCCGTCGACATTACGGCCGCACCCATCCAGGAGACATAGAGCATGAGCAGCGCATCGAAGAACATTGAATCCGTCCTGGTCGAGAACCGCGTGTTCCCGCCCGACGCCCGTGCCACCGAAGGCGCCCGCATTTCCGGCATGGCCGCCTATGAGGCCCTGTGCAAGGAGGCCGAGCAGGATTTCGAAGGGTTCTGGACCCGCCTTGCCAAGGACAACCTGGACTGGACCAAGCCCTTCACCAAGACGCTCGACGAGTCGAAGGCGCCGTTCTATGAGTGGTTCGGCGACGGCGAGCTCAACGCGAGCGCCAACTGCCTCGACAGGCACATCGGCACCCCGGTCGAGAACAAGACGGCCATCGTCTTCGAAGCCGACGACGGCACCGTCACCAACGTCACCTACAAGGAACTGCTCGCCCGCGTGAGCCAGTTCGCCAACGCGCTGAAGGCGCAGGGCATCCAGAAGGGCGACCGCGTCGTCATCTATATGCCGATGACGGTCGAGGGCGTGATCGCCATGCAGGCCTGCGCGCGCATCGGCGCCACCCACAGCGTGGTGTTTGGCGGCTTCTCGGCCAAGGCGCTGCAGGAGCGCATCATCGACGCGGGCGCGGTAGCGGTCATCACGGCCAATTACCAACTGCGCGGCGGCAAGGAACTGCCGCTCAAGGCCATCGTGGATGACGGCATCGCGCTCGGCGGCTGCGAGTCGATCAAGACGGTGTTCGTGTACGAGCGCACGCCTAGCGCGTGGAACCGCGTGGAAGGTCGCGACAAGACATTCGCCGAAGCGCTGAAGGGCCAGAGCACCGAGTGCGCCCCCGTGCCAGTCAACGCCGAGCACCCGCTCTTCATCCTCTACACCTCGGGCTCCACCGGCAAGCCCAAGGGCGTGCAGCACGCCACCGGCGGCTACCTGCTGTGGGCCAGGCTCACGATGGACTGGACCTTCGACATCCGCCCCGAAGACGTGTTCTGGTGCACGGCCGACATCGGCTGGATCACCGGCCACACCTACGTCGCCTACGGGCCGCTCGCGGCCGGCGCCACGCAGGTGGTGTTCGAGGGCATCCCGACCTTCCCGCATGCGGGCCGCTTCTGGCAGATGATCGAGAAGCACAAGGTCAGCGTGTTCTACACCGCTCCCACCGCCATCCGCTCGCTCATCAAGGCGGCCGAGGGCGATGAAAGAGTGCACCCGAAGAACTGGGACCTCACGAGCCTGCGCATCCTCGGCTCGGTCGGCGAGCCGATCAATCCTGAAGCGTGGATGTGGTACCACCGCAATATCGGCGGCGAGCGCTGCCCCATCGTCGATACCTTCTGGCAGACCGAGACCGGCGGCCACGTGATCACGCCGCTGCCGGGCGCCACGCCGCTGGTGCCGGGCTCGTGCACGCTGCCGCTGCCGGGCATCATGGCCGCGATCGTCGACGAGACCGGCAAGGACCTGCCCAACGGCGCGGGCGGCATGCTGGTCATCAAGCGGCCATGGCCCTCGATGATCCGCACGATCTGGAACGACCCCGAGCGCTTCAAGAAGAGCTACTTCCCCGAGGAGATGGGCGGCACGATCTACCTCGCCGGCGACGGTGCGGTGCGCAGTGCCGACCGCGGCTACTTCCGCATCACCGGTCGCATCGACGACGTGCTGAACGTGTCGGGCCACCGCCTGGGCACGATGGAAATCGAATCGGCGCTGGTGTCCAAGACCGACCTCGTGGCCGAAGCCGCGGTGGTAGGGCGGCCCGACGACGTGACGGGCGAGGCAGTGTGCGCCTTCGTCGTGCTCAAGCGGGCACGCCCGACAGGCGAGGAAGCCAAGCAGATTGCCAACGAGTTGCGCGCCTGGGTCGCAAAGGAAATCGGCCCCATCGCCAAGCCCAAGGACATCCGCTTCGGCGACAACCTGCCCAAGACGCGCAGCGGCAAGATCATGCGACGGCTTCTCCGCAGCATTGCCAAGGGCGAGGCGATCACGCAGGACACCTCGACGCTCGAAAATCCCGCGATCCTCGAACAGTTGTCACAGACCAACTGACCGGTGCTGTAGGACATGGCCGTCTATGCGGCCATCTGCGCCGAACGGAGCTCTTCGCTGAGGTAAAACCGTTGCAACCACCGTGCGCCTCGACGCGCACGGGTTTTCGACGTGTTCGATCTTTCCGAAGGAGGCCCCCATGGGCGTGAGATCCGCTTTTCTTTTTGTCATCGTGCTGCTCATCGCGGCGCTCGCCGCGCTGAACTGGGGCACGCTGTCTGCATCCACCGATGTGTGGCTGGGCTTCATGACCGTCTCGGCGCCGCTGGGCCTGATCATGCTGGGCCTGACAGTGGTGCTGGCCGCCTTCTTCCTCGTCTACGTGCTGTACCTGCACAGCTCGGTGCTGATCGACACCAAGCGCCACACCAAGGAAATGCAGGTCCAGCGCGACCTGGCGGACAAGGCCGAGGCCTCACGCTTCACCGAGCTCCGCAATTTCCTGGAGGCGCAGGAGAACAAGCACATGGCGCAGAACGCCGATCGTCAGGCGGCGATGCTGGCGCGCCTGGAGCAGCTCGAAACCGCGATCCGCCTGCGCTCGGACCAGACCGACAACACCGTCGCCGCACACATCGGCCAGCTCGAAGACCGCATCGAGCGCCGGCCGGTGCCGGCAGACATCAACCCGCAGGCGTGATGCCCGAGGGGCCTACTTCGTAGACAGCACCCAGGCCGCGAGCTTCTTTGCGTCGGCTTCGCTGACCTGGTTGTTCGCCGGCATCGGCACCGGTCCCCACACGCCGGAGCCGCCCTTCATGATCTTGCTGGCAAGGGTGTCGACGGCGCCCTTGTCGTCCTTGTACTTGGCGGCCACGTCCTTGAACGACGGGCCGAGGACCTTGCGCTCGACCGCGTGGCAGCTCATGCAGTTCTTCGAAGTCGCCAGGGCCAGGTCTGCGAAGGCGGGCGCGGCGAGCGTTACGAGGCCGAGGCCCAGAGCTGCCGACAACAAGACTCTTTTCATGGGGGATCTATTTGGTAAGGGCTGAGTTACATTCGACTCAACGCGATTGTAGGTAGCACCGTGCACGGCGTACGGATGCGTTGCCAGTACGACCCGGAGGGATTCGCAATGTGGTTTCTGGCATTGGGCCTGCTTGGACTGGCCCTCAAGTATCTCGAAGTAGGCATGGTCGCCGGCTGGAGCTGGTGGATCGTGCTGTCTCCGTTCGCGATGGCCGTCGCGTGGTGGGCCTGGGCCGATTCGTCGGGCTATACCAAGCGCAAGGTCATCGAGCGGGAAGAGCGGCGCAAGCAGGACCGCATCGACCGCCAGAAGACCAACATGGGCATGAAGACCAGCAACGGGCAGCGCCCGCGCCGCTGAGTCAGCGCCATCGGCCGAAGTCCCGGCACCGCATGCATCAAGCAGAAGTGCCATGGACGAAGAAGCCACCACCCACGCGCTGATCGTCTTCGGGTTGTCCCTGCTGCTCGGCCCGGCCCTCGGCGGCCTCGTGGGGTGGCTCAAGGGCTTTTTCTGGGGCGTGGGTGTCGGGGCGCTGGTGATCGGCTTCGCCGGCCTCTACGGTGCGGCCACCATCGGCTGGCACCGCTACCAGTCGATTGCCGGAACCACCAGCGTGCAGGGCAGCCTGGTCGAGTTCGTCGACGAACAAAGCAAGGACAGCAACGGCCGCACCACGGTTTCGCGCGCGCCCATCGTCGAATACACCGCTTCCGACGGGGAGAAGCGCCGCGTCAAGGGGCTGGGCGGCGGCCTGTCGGGCAAGGAGTGGGGCGACGCGGTGGAGGTGCGCTACAGCGTGGCCGATCCCTCGAAGGCGCTGGTGGCCGATTTCCAGAACATGTGGGGCGGGGTCTGGGGACTCGGCATCTTCGGTGCGTTTCCGAGCATGTTCGGCCTGTTCTTCATCGGCATGGCGCTGAAGGAGGGGCGCAGCAGATACGGCTACGGCAGCAGGCCGCCGCCGGTGCGCGAGCCCACGCCTGTGCAGAAGCGCTGGCGCACGCGCGGCACCGTGCTCGCCAACATCGTCTTCCTGGCCGGCTTCGCGCTGGTGTTTCTCTATCCCGACCCGGAACCGATGAAGCAGTTCGGCGCGGGCTTCATGACCATCGGCGCCAGCGCCATGCTGCACTTTCTCGTGCAAAGCCTGCCGCCGGCACTGGAGTTCCAGGCTCGCAGCATCCTCGCGATCGTAGGCCTCGGGTTTCTGGCCTTCGGCTACGGCGCGTGGATGATGGCCTGATTGGTGGATTTCAGAACTTGTCGAGCACCGCACCCGAGCTCGCGCTCGAGGCGTTGAACGCGAACTTCGCCTGCACGCCGCGCGTGTAGCGCGGAGCCGGTGCCTTCCAGCCTTCGCGGCGCTTGGCGATCTCGGCTTCTGGCACGTTCAGTTCGAGCTTGAGTTCGTGCGCGTCGATGGTGATCGAGTCACCCTCGTTCACAAAGGCGATGGTGCCGCCGGCTGCGGCTTCAGGTGCCACGTGGCCCACCACCATGCCCCAGGTACCGCCCGAGAAGCGGCCGTCGGTGATCAGGCCCACGCTTTCGCCGAGACCCGCGCCGATCAGCGCGCCGGTCGGCGCCAGCATTTCGGGCATGCCCGGGCCGCCCTTGGGGCCGAGGTAGCGCAGCACCATCACGTCGCCGGCCTTGATCTTGCCGTCGAGGATGGCCTTGAGCGCCGACTGCTCGTCGTCGAACACGCGCGCCGGGCCGGTGATGACCGGGTTCTTCAGCCCGGTGATCTTGGCGACCGCGCCTTCGGGCGACAGGTTGCCCTTCAGGATGGCGAGGTGGCCTTCCGCGTACATGGGCTTGTCGATGGGGCGGATCACGTCCTGGTCGGCGCGCGGCACGTCCGGCACGTCCTTCAGCACTTCGGCGATGGTCTGGCCGCTGATGGTGATGCAGTCGCCATGCAGCAGGCCGGCCTTCAGCAGCACCTTCATCACTTGCGGAATGCCGCCGGCCTGGTGCAGGTCGACCGCGAGGTACTTGCCCGAGGGCTTCAGGTCGCAGATCACCGGCACCTTCTTGCGCATGCGCTCGAAGTCGTCGATGGTCCATTCGACCTCTGCCGCATGCGCAATGGCCAGGAAGTGCAGCACCGCGTTGGTCGAGCCGCCCGTGGCCATGATGACCGCCACCGCGTTCTCGATGGCCTTCTTGGTCACGATGTCGCGCGGCTTCAGGTCTTTCTTGATCGCCTCGATCAGCACCTTGGCCGATTCCTTGGCCGAGTTGGCCTTCTCGTCGTGCGGGTTGGCCATGGTCGACGAGTAGGGCAGCGAGATGCCCAGCGCCTCGAATGCGCTGGACATGGTGTTGGCGGTGTACATGCCGCCGCACGAGCCGGTGCCGGGGATGGCGCGCTTCTCGATCTCGTGCAGGTCTTCGTCGCTCATGTTGCCGGCGGCGTTCTGGCCCACGGCCTCGAACACGCTCACGATGTTCAGGTCTTGCCCCTTGTAGCGGCCCGGCAGGATGGTGCCGCCGTACACGTAGATGGCCGGTACGTTGGCGCGCAGCATGCCCATGAGGCCGCCGGGCATGTTCTTGTCGCAGCCGCCGACCACCAGCACGCCGTCCATCCACTGGCCGCCCACGCAGGTCTCGATGCAGTCGGAAATGACTTCGCGGCTGACCAGCGAGTACTTCATGCCCTCGGTGCCCATGGCCATGCCGTCTGAGATGGTGGGCGTGCCGAACACCTGCGCGTTGCCGCCGGCTTCCTCGATGCCCGCGATGGCCGCGTCGGCCAGCTTCTGCAGGCCCGAGTTGCAGGGTGTGATGGTGCTGTGGCCGTTGGCGACGCCGACCATCGGCTTCTTGAAGTCGCCTTCTTCGTAGCCCATGGCGTAGAACATCGAGCGGTTGGGCGCGCGGCTCTTGCCTTCGACGATGTTGGCGCTGCGGCGGTTGATCTGGATTGGCTTGGTGTCCATGGTGTCTCTTCTATCGTGGGGAGATCGGGGGAGCCCAAGTATCGGACTTCTGATTGATTGCTTCCAATCCATTTTCAAGCACAGATTGATATGCTTGGCATATGAATGAAGCCCTGATCGACCTGCGGGCCTGGCGCCAGTTCGTCGCCGTGGCCGAAGAGCTGCACTTCGGCCGCGCTGCGCTGCGGCTGCACATGACGCAGCCACCGGTCACGCAAGCCATTGCCCAGCTCGAGAAGACGCTGGGCGTGGTGCTGTTCGACCGTACCCGGCGGCGCGTGGCGCTCACGCCGGCCGGCGAGGCCTTGCTGCCCGATGTGCGCGAGCTGCTGGCCCGCGCGCAGGCGCTGCCCGCCCGGGCCCGCGCGGCGGCGGCGGGGCAGGTGGGCCGGGTGCGCATCGCCTTCGTCTCGACCGTCGGCTTCGAGCAACTGCCGGCCTGGGTGCGCGAGTTCCGCGTGCTGTGCCCCGAGGTGGCGCTCGAACTGGTCGAGGCCACCGGCGACGTGCAGCTCGAAGCCTTCGCACGTGGCGAGATCGATGCGGGGCTGATGCTGCATTCGCCCGGTGCGGCGCCGCCCGGGCTGGCCCGGTTGCCGGTGGAGGAAGAGGCGCTGGTGCTGGCCCTGCCGGCGCAGCACCGGCTCGCCCGCGCGCGGCCCGTGCCGCTGGCGGAGGTGCTGGCCGAGCCGTTGGTGATCTTTCCGCGCCGCATCGTGCCCTCGCTGCACGACGCGGTCTTCGACCTCTATCACGCGGCCGGCCGCGTGCCGCAGGTGGCGCAGGAGGCAATCCAGATGCAGACCATCGTCAATCTGGTGTCGGGCGGCATCGGCGTTGCCTGGGTGCCGCACAGCGTGATGCAGTTCCGGCGCGCGGGCGTCGTCTACCGGCAGGTCGACGAGTTCAAGGGCGTGGGGCGGCGCCGCGTGGCCTTGCCGGCCTGCGAGACAAGCCTCGTGTGGCCCGCACAGGCCGCGCATCCGGCGCTGGCGCGCTTCGTGGCATTCGTGCGCGAGCGTACGGAGCAGGCCCAGGAGAAATAGCGGGCAGGGCGCCTGCCTTTGCCTCTATCTGCGCGATGCCCGCGCGCCACCCGTCTTCGACACCGCTCGCGGGTCGAGCGAATCGGAGAGCAGGGTTTCGAGCCAGCCCGCGAAGGCCTGCACGCGCCGCGACAGGTTGCGCCGGTGCGGGTACACGAGCTGCACCGGCAGCGGCTCGGCACGTGCGTCGGTCAGCACCTCGATCAGTTCGCCGGCCACGAGGTGCTCGCGCACGTCGTACGCCGGAATCTGGATCAGGCCCAGGCCGGCCAGTGCGCAGGCGATGTAGGTCTCGGCATTGTTCGCCGCCACCTGGCTGCGCATGCGCAAGCTCGCGGTTTCCCCGTCGCGCTGCCATTCCCAGGGAGCGGCGCGCCCGCTGGTCGGCGAGGCGTAGTTGACGGCCATGTGCTGCGGCAGGTCGGCGGGCGTGCGCGGCGTGCCGTGGCGCGTCAGGTAGGCCGGGCTCGCGCAGTTGATCAACGTGAAATGCCCGAGCGGCCTTGCCACCAGGCTGCTGCTGGCCAGCGGACCCACGCGCAGCGCACAGTCGACGCCTTCGAGCACGAGATCCACCGCGCGGTCGCTGGAGCCCAGTTCGAGCTCGATGGCCGGATGGCGCTCGAAGAAGCCCGGGAGTGCTGGCGCGATCAGCCGCCGCGCGATGCGGCTCGGCACGTCGACCTTGAGCCTGCCGCTCACCTGGCCGTGCGCGGGCAGGAACTGCTGCTCCATGTCTTCCATGTCGGCCACCAGCGCGCGGGCACGCTCCAGCATCACTTCGCCGTCGGGCGTGAGTCCCACCCGGCGCGTGGTCCGGTGCAGCAGGCGAGAGCCGAGGCGGGTTTCGAGCTGCTGCACGGCCGTCGAGATGGTCGCGCGCGGCAGGCCCAGACGGTCGGCGGCGCGCGTGAAGCTGCCGGCTTCGGCCACGCGCACGAAAACCTGGAGGAGATCGATGCGGTCCATGGGTAATCTGAATTGTTCGTGATTTATTGAACAGTCTAGCCTTCACTGGGTGATTTATCTGCGGCGTGCTGATCAATAGACTGAATGCTCCCGTCACGCATCACCCTCTACAAAGGAGTCCATTCATGTCCGCACGCACTCTCAAGAATAAGGTCGTCGTCATCGCCGGCGGTGGCAAGAACCTCGGCGCCCTCATCGGGCATCAGATGGTCGACGGCGGCGCCCGCGGCGTCGCCATTCACTACAACAGCGATGCCTCGCGCGCCGATGCCGAAAAAACCGCCGCCGCGCTCAAGGCCAAGGGCGCCGACACGCTGCTGGTGCAGGGCGATCTCTCGGTGGTCGACAACAGCGTGAAGCTGTTCGACCAGGCCGTGAAGCATTTCGGGCAGGTCGACATCGCCATCAACACTGCCGGCGTGGTCATCAAGAAGCCGATTCTCGATGTCACCGAGGCCGACTACGACAAGAGCTTCGACGCCAACGCCAAGGCCGCCTTCTTCTTCATCCAGCAGGCCGGCCGCACGATGGCCGACGGCGGCAGCATCGTCACGCTGGTGAGCTCGCTGCTGGCGGCCTACACGCCGTTCTATGCGATCTATCCGGGCTCGAAGGCGGCGGTGGAGCACTACACGCGCGCCGCGTCGAAGGAGTTCGGCGAGCGCGGCATCTCGGTCAACGCGATCGGCCCCGGCCCGATGGACACGCCGTTCTTCTACGGGCAGGAGAGCAAGGAGGCCGTCGAATACCACAGCAGCGCCGCCGCGCTCAGCAAGTTCTCGAAGAAGGGCCTCACTGACATCGAAGACATCGCACCCATCGTGCGCTTCCTCGTCACCGAAGGCTGGTGGATCACCGGGCAGACGATTTTTGCCAACGGCGGCTACACCACACGCTGATCCGGCAAGATGCCGCCTGGAGGACGAACGACATGCACACGATCATGGTAATGGGCGGCGGCTTCGTGCTGCTGGTGGTGTTCCTGCTGGCCGCGCGCTTCATGGGCGACGGCTCTTCGGCTGCGCTGGCCGTGGCGGCCAAGTGGTTCATTCCGGCCTGGTTCATCGGCGCGGGCATCAACATGGCCGTGGGCGTGATCAAGGCGGGGTATTCGGTGGCCGAGGAACTGCCGATCTTCCTGTTGATCTTCGCGGTGCCGGCCGTGGTGGCGGGGCTGCTGTGGTGGAAGTTCGGGCGCTAGTTCTCTAGTAGCGGCCTGAATATCCCCGTCCCGGCCCCGACATTCGGCCGGGGCACAATCCGCGGATGCTCATGTATCCGCAGATCAACCCCATCGCCCTGCAACTCGGGCCGGTGGCCATTCACTGGTACGGCCTGACCTACCTGGCCGCGTTTGCGCTCTTCTATTTTCTCGGCACGCGCCGGCTGCGGCATGAGCCGTACCGCTCGCTGGTGGGCGCAGGCGCATGGCAGCGCAGGGACATCGAGGACATTCTTTTCCTCGGCGTGATGGGCGTCATCGTCGGCGGGCGGCTGGGTTATTGCCTGTTCTACAAGCCCGAGTTCTATCTCACGCATCCGCTCGAAATCCTCTACGTGTGGCAGGGCGGCATGAGCTTCCACGGCGGGCTGCTCGGCGTGATTGGCGCAATGGTCTGGTTCTCGCGTTCGCGCGCACGGCCGTTCTGGCAGGTGATGGATTTCGTTGCGCCCTGCGTGCCGACAGGTCTGGCTGCCGGTCGCGTGGGCAACTTCATCAACGGCGAGCTGTGGGGCCGCTTCAGCAGCCCCGATCTGCCTTGGGGCATGGTGTTTCCGCAGAGCGGATCGATGCTGCCGCGCCATCCCTCGCAGGTCTACCAGTTCCTGCTCGAAGGGCTGCTGCTCTTCGTGGTGATGTGGCTCTATGCGCGCAAGGAACGCAAGCAGGGGCAGGTGGCCGCGGTGTTCCTGATCGGCTACGGCGTGCTGCGCTTCGTGGCCGAGTACTTCCGCGAGCCTGACGATTTCCTCGGCCTGCGTGCACTCAACTTGAGCCAAGGGCAGTGGCTCAGCGTGCCGATGGTGATTGCCGGTATCGCGCTGTGGTTCTGGTTCGGTCGCTCGGGCAGCAAGGCCGCCGCCGCGCGCGCTTGAGCCTCTTGAATCGGAAGTTCGCAGGGTAAGTACCAGCCGTGCCGGATCGGGTGCAGGCTCAGAATTACGCGTAATTACAGGAAATTACGTCGCACTTGCTGCCCCGATCCGTATGCGCCTGGTCCCCAACTCCCTGCACGATGAAGTCGCCGCCACGCTGCGCGAGCAGATCTTCGACGGCACGCTGACTCCCGGCAGCTTCCTGGACGAGGCAGCCCTGTGCGAGCGGCTCTCCATCTCGCGCACGCCGCTGCGCGAGGCGCTCAAGGTGCTTACCGCCGAAGGCCTGCTGCGGCACGAGCCGCGGCGCGGCTGCTTCGTCAACGAGGTGACCGAGCGTGACCTCGACGAGATCTTTCCCGTCATCGCGCTGCTCGAAGGCCGCTGCGCCTACGAGGCCGCCCGCAACGCCAGCGACGCCGAGCTGCACGAACTCGACGCGCTGCACGAGCGGCTGGTGCGCCACGCCAAGGCGCGCCGCATCAACGACTACTACGCCACCAATCACATCATTCACGAGGCGATCATCAAGCTCGCTGACAACAAGTGGCTGGCGCAGGTGATCGGCGACCTGCGCAAGATCCTCAAGCTTGCGCGGCTGCAGCAGCTGCATGCGCCGGGTCGGCTCGACCAGAGCCTGTCGGAGCATCTGGCCGTGTTCGCCGCGCTCAAGGCGCGCGACAGCGAAGGCGCCGACGCCGCCATGCGCACGCACATGACGCGCCAGCGCGAGGCGCTGCGCGAAGTCATGCGCAATCAGAAATCCAGGGTGATGCCGTGACCATCCCCTCAAAAAATGGAGTGCCCCGATGAGTGCGACCGAATGGTTCCAGGCGCGGCTGCGTTCTGGCGAAAAGTCCAAGGTGCCCGTGGCGCCCGAAGCCGCTGCCAAGAGCGCGCCGAAGAACGCGCCCAAGCCCAGCGCACGCTCGACCGCCGAGCGCCTGCAGGTCACTCTGCGCAAGGCTGACGAAGCCCTGTCGCCGCGCGCGCTGCGCCGCGTGCTGGCCGACTTGCAGGCCGTGATCGACCCGCGCGTGAGCGAGGTCGAGGGTGGCCGCCGCGCCCACGCCATCGCGGACGCCTACCGCGCCGCCACGGCCGAGGAGCGCCGCGACTACTGGGCGCTGATGAGCGAGCATTTCGCCGCCGATGCGCAAAAGCTCAAGACTGCCCGCGACCAGCACCAGGCGGCGGTCGGCACGCCCGACGAAGGCCAGGCCGAGCTGCGCCTGCGCCGCGCACTGGTGTCGCCGCGCATGCGCCTGCTGCAGCGCTTTGCGGTCGAGCCTGAAGGCATGCGCTTCCTGGTCGACCTGCGCGCCGACCTGCTTCCGTGCCTGAAGGCCGACAAGCGCCTGCTCGCGCTCGACGCCGAGCTGGAGCAACTCTTCTCCACCTGGTTCGACGTGGCCTTCCTCGAACTGCGCCGCATCGACTGGGATTCGCCCGCCTCGCTGATCGAAAAGCTCATTCGCTACGAAGCGGTGCACGACATCAAGAGCTGGTCTGACGTGAAGAACCGGCTCGACGACAGCGACCGCCGCTGCTACGGCTTCTTCCATCCGCGCCTGCCCAACGAGCCGCTGATCTTTGTCGAAGTGGCGCTGGTCGATCGCATCAGCGACGGCATCACGCCGCTGCTCGACGAAGCCGCCGTGCCCGTGCTGCCGGCAAGGGCCACCACCGCGATCTTCTATTCGATCAGCAACACTCAGAACGGCCTGCGCGGCGTGAGCTTCGGCGATTCGCTCATCAAGCGCGTGGTCGAGACCCTGCAGGACGAGCTGCCGCGCCTGAAGACCTTCGCCACGCTCTCGCCGATTCCGGGCTTTCGCACCTGGCTCGCGAAGAACGCCGCCGACCTGCTGCCGCGCCTCGACGAGAAGCGCGAAGCCGAGCTCGGCCGCCTCGTCGGCTCATTGCCGCCGACCGCCGAGCGCTTGCTCGCCGCGGTCGACGCGGCCGCCACTTTCGATGCGAAGTCGCCGCTGCGCCAATGGCTGATGCAGGCCGCCGCCGAGTACCTCGGCCGCGCGCTGGTCGACGGCACGCCGGCCGACCCGGTCGCTCGCTTCCACCTGGGCAACGGCGCCCGCGTGGAGCGCCTGAACTGGGCCGGCGATCCGTCGCCCAAGGGGCACAGGCAGTCTTACGGGCTCATGGTCAACTACCTCTACGACCTCAAGCGCCTGGACAAGCATCGCACCTGGCTGGCGGACGGCAAGGTGGCAGTATCGGGAGACGTCGAAAGCCTGTACTTCAAAAAAGGCTGAAGTCCTTATCGGAAAGTCCCAAGCGCCGGCGCCACAAGCGCCTGCAACTGCCGCATGGTGCGGCAAGATCCACAACGACAGACAGGAGAAGAGACATATGAACCCAAGCTTTCAACGCCGCGACGTCCTGCGCGTGGCTGCCGCCGGTGCGGCCGTTCTCTGCGGCGCAGCGCGGGCCCAGCAGGGCTGGCCGACGAAGCCCGTGACGATGATCGTGCCGTTTCCGGCCGGCGGCGGGACCGACGCGTTCGCGCGGCCGCTGTCGGGGCAGTTCTCGAGGCTGACGAACCAGTCGCTCATCATCGACAACCGCGGCGGCGCTGGCGGCACGCTGGGTGCGAGCGTGGCCTCGAAGGCTTCGGCCGACGGCTACTCGCTGTTCATGGGCGCGGTGCACCATGCCATTGCGCCGTCCGTCTATCCCAGGCTCGACTACGACATCGAGAAAGACTTCGTGCCGCTGATGCTGCTGGCCAACGTGCCGCAGGTGGTGGTGGTCAATCCGCGCCGCGTGGCGGCCAACAACATCAAGGAATTCATCGCGCTTGCCAAGGCCAACCCCGGCAAGCTGAACTACGGCTCGGCCGGCGCCGGCACCTCGCACCACCTGGCCGGCGAGTTGTTCAAGATCCAGACCGGCACCTTCATCACGCACATTCCTTACCGTGGTGCCGGGCCGGCACTGGCGGACCTGATCGCCGGCAATGTCGACCTGATGTTCGATGGCCTCGGCTCCTCGGCCCAGTACATCAAGAGTGGCCGCATCAAGGCACTGATGGTGGCCGGCACCAAGCGCAACCCCGCGTTCCCCGATGTGCCGTGCGCCGCGGAGGTGGGCTTGCCCGACTACACCGTGACCACCTGGTACGGACTGTGGGCACCACGGCGCACGCCCGCCGACGTGCAGCCCCAGATCGTCGCCGAGATGCAGAAGGTGCTGGCGGCTGACGACATCAAGAACATCTGGGCCCAGAACGGCTCGGAAATCCCGACCCTCACGGGCCCTGCCTACGGCAGCTTCGTGAGTTCCGAGATCAAGCGCTGGGCCACGGTGGTGAAGGCCTCGGGCGCAAAGATCGAATGACAGGCGGCAGCGGCATCTCGTTGCGCCAGGAAGGCGCCATCGCGTTCGTTACGTTGTCGAACGCGGGGCGCCTCAATGCCATGACGCGCGCCATGTGGCGCGAGCTGCGCGCCGTGTTCGACGGCCTGCGCAACGACGATGGCGGCCTGCGCTGCGTCGTCGTGCGCGGCGAGGGCGGGGCCTTCTGCGCGGGCGGCGACATCTCCGAGTACCCGTCGTTCCGCTTCGAAGAGCCCAGCCTGCGCGAATTTCACGAGAACGAAGTGTGGGCCGCGCTGCAGGCCATGCTCGACTGCCCGCTGCCACTCGTCGCGCAGATCGAGGGCGCCTGCATGGGCGCGGGCATCGAGATCGCGAGCTGCTGCGACATCCGCCTGGCCGGCGCGTCCGCGAAGTTCGGCGCGCCCATCGCAAAGCTCGGTTTTCCGATGGCGCCGCGCGAAGCCGCGCTGGTGCATGGCGCCATTGGCGACGTGCTCGCGCGCGACATGCTGCTCGCCGCCGGCGTGCACGGTGCGCAGCGCCTGTACGACGCGGGCTTCCTGCTGCAGGTGCCGCCCGACAACGAAGTGGCTGCCGCCGTGCAGTCACACGCCACGCGCATCGCCGCGCTCGCGCCGCAGGCCGCGCGCCTGCACAAGCAGACCTTTGCAGCACTGCGGGCCGGAGCCCCATCGGCCCACGACCTGCTGGCCACCGCCTACGACTACGCCGACTCCGCCGAACATCGCGAGGGCATCGCCGCCTTTCTCGCCAAGCGCACCCCGAATTTCTGAAGATAAGAAACCGTCAGATGAAGAAGACCGCCAACGCCAACCTGTTCGCCGCCCTGCGCGCGGCTTTCCCCGCCGACCTCGACAGCATCGCCGTCGAAACCGACAACGGCCTGTTCTATTCCTGGCGCGACATCGAGCGCGCCAGCGCCATGATCGCCAACCTGCTCGATGCGCTGAAGCTGGAGAAGGGCGCGCGCATCGCGGTGCAGGTCGAGAAATCTGTCGAGGCCATGCTGCTGTACCTCGCCACGCTGCGCGCGGGCTATGTGTTCCTGCCGCTCAACACCGCCTACCAGAGCGCCGAGATCGAATACTTCATCGGCAACGCCGAGCCGGCCGTGGTGGTGTGCACCAGCCGCAATGCGCCGTGGGTCGGGCCGATCGCCAACGCGGCGGGCACGCAGCACGTCTTCACGCTGGACGACGACCGCACCGGCACGCTGCTCGAAATTGCCGCGCAATGCAGCGACAAGCACACCGTAGCCCAGCGCAAGGCCGACGACATGGCCGCGATCCTCTACACCAGCGGCACCACCGGCCGCAGCAAGGGCGCGATGCTCACGCACGGCAACCTGCTGTCGAACGCCCAGGTGCTGAAGGACTACTGGGGCTGGACCGAAGGCGACGTGCTGATCCACGCGCTGCCCATCTTTCACGTACACGGCCTGTTCGTCGCGCTGCACGGCGCGCTGCTCAACGGCAGCAAGATGCTGTGGTTCTCGAAGTTCGACCCGAAGCGCGTCGTGCAGAAGCTGTCCGAAGCCACGGTGTTCATGGGCGTGCCCACCCTGTATGTGCGGCTGCTGGCTGAGCCGGGTCTCACGCGCGAGGCGGTGCGAAACATGCGCCTGTTCGTCGCGGGCTCGGCGCCGCTCTTGATCGAAACCTTCGACGAGTGGCGCGAGCGTACCGGCCACACCATTCTCGAACGCTACGGCATGAGCGAGACGGTCATGCTCACGTCGAACCCCTACACCGCCGCACAGGGCGAACGCCGCGGCGGCACTGTCGGCTTTGCGCTGCCGGGCGTGCAACTGCGCGTGCGCGACGACAGCGGCCGCGACTGCACCACCGACGAGATCGGCAACATCGAGGTCAGCGGCCCCAACGTGTTCGCGGGCTACTGGCGAATGCCCGAGAAGACGAAGGAAGAGTTCACCTCCGACGGCTTCTTCAAGACGGGTGATGTGGGCAAGATCGACGGCCTGGGCTACATCGTCATCGTCGGGCGCAGCAAGGACCTGATCATCAGCGGCGGCTACAACGTGTACCCGGCCGAGATCGAGGGCTACATCAACGAGATGGCCGGCGTGGCCGAGAGCGCGGTGGTCGGCGTGCCGCACCCCGACTTCGGCGAGGTGGGCGTGGCCATCGTCATCGCGAAGGCAGGTGCTTCGCTGGATGCCGAGGCCATCGTGGCCGACCTGAAGGCCAAGCTCGCGAACTTCAAGATTCCGAAGCGCTGCTTCGTCGTGCCGGAACTGCCGCGCAACGCGATGGGCAAGGTGCAGAAGGCGCTGCTGCGCGCGGAGCACAAGGCGCTGTTCGCGGCCTGATCGAATCGGCTCATGCAACGGGCGCCAGCCCGTTCATCAGCCCGCTGCGCGCGTGGCAGTTGATGTACTCGTAGCTCTGCTCGTCGGCCTTGAGCACCGACACCTCGTGGTACACGCGCAGCTGCAGCTGGAAGTTCAGCGCCTGCACATAGCGCATGAAGCTGCCGAAGATCGCGACGTGCGTGGGGTGCGATTCGGCCCAGCGCTCCATGTCGGCCAGCGAACGCCAGTAGCTCAGGCCGAAGGACTTCTGCAGCGGTGTGCCTTTCGCGTCGAGGTGGTGCATGTAGCGGTTGCTGTAGCAGCCGATGCCCAAGCCTTGGTCGCGCAGGAAGTCCATGCCCTCGCGCAGCACCGGCTCCATGTCTTCCAGGTAGAGCGTGCGCTCCTGCCCGGTGGTGTCGGTCCATTCCTGGCCGGAGCGGATCATCGCGATGTTCTCGTGGCCCGCGATGCGCACGCGCTGGCCCGGAGCCGGCGTGCCGGCAATCACTGCACGCGTGCCCGAAGGCGCCATCGCATCGGTCTGCGAGAGCGGGATGCGGTCGCGCATCGAACCCCAGTAGCCGTGCTCCTGCAGTTCGCCGCTGACCTCGCCCATGACCGCGCCGACGCCCTCGAAGCGGTCGGGTGTGTTGAACATGGTTTCGAAGTGCTCGACGCGCGGCGACGCGATCTCGCGGAAGTAGCCGAGGCCTTCGTTGAGCCGATCGTCGGAGCGCCACCATGCATCGATTGCGGGCGTGGCGCACCAGCGTGCGTAGGCCGCGGCGTCGCTCCAGTAGGCGATGGCGACCATGTTGTCGAAGCCGTCGGCATCGACGTAGTGCGTCAGGTCATGGTGGCCCGGGCCGTCGGGCAGGGCGAAGTCGCGGGCGATCTTCATCAGCGCGGCGCAGGCGCGGCCCTGCATTTCGGGGCCGCGCGACTGCACGCCGAAGTAGCCCATCACGACCTGCTTCACCGATGTTGGCGCACGGGCCGACCACACGGGGTAGGGCGGCGTGTAGTCGTCTTCCACGCGGCGGTGCCGCGTGCGAGGGCACTTCAGATGCTCGGCAATGGCGGATTCCATGGCGTGCCTCCTTGGGTTCAGGCCGCGACCGGCTCGGGCACGCTGCTTTCAGGCTCGGGCGTGTGCTGCACCACCACGGGTTCGCGGCGCGTCTTGTTGAGCAGCAGCTGGGTGACGTCAGGCCGCGAGTAGTGGCCGCTGGGATCGGCCGCCGCCTTGGCGAGCGAGATCATGCCGAGGTCGATGTCGGCGATGACCAGGCCCTCTTCGTCTTCCGCCAGCGGCGTGCCCAGGGGTGAACCGTCGGGCGCGTAGATGCGCGCAAAGCCGCCGCCAGTGCGCAGCATCTGCTGCTTGCCCGCGTCGGTGCACATCAGCTCGCTCATGGCCTTCGACACGGTGGCGCAGGGCGCGACCACGAAGCACTGGCCCTCGGCCGCATACACCTGGCTCGCGGCGTTGTTGACCTCGGGGCCCAGCGCGTAGGCCGCGCCGCGGTACAGCGAAAAGCTCGGCCATGCGCCGCAATGGATCTGCTCGTTCTGCGAATACATTGCGTACTTGCTCAGCGGCTGCAGGTGCTCCCAGCACGAGAGCGAGCCGATGTTGCCCAGCGCCGTCTCGACCACGGCGAGGTCTGAGCCGTCGCCTTCGCCGAACACCGTGCGCTCCACATGCGTGGGCTTGAGCTTGCGCCGCGTCTGCACTGTGTTGCCCTGGTCGTCGATGAGCGCCTGCGCAATGTAGAGGCTGCCCGCCGCCTTCTCGCTGTAGCCGAGCGACACCCAGATCTTGAGCTTGCGCGCTGCCTCCCCGATGCGGTCGAACTCGGCCGAGCCTACGACCAGCGAGTTGTCGTGATAGCGCTGCACGAACTGCATGCCCCAGGCCGGCGAATCGAGCCAGATCCACCACGGATAGCCGGGCACCCAGGTTTCGGGAAAGGCGACGAGCTGCACGCCCTGTTTCGCGGCCTGCGCCATCAGGTCGATGGTCTTGTCGATGGTGCCGTCGAGGTCGAGGAACACGGGGGCGGCCTGTACGGCGGCAACGCGCAGCTTGGGGTGGACGGTGGTCGGCATGGTGGTTCTCCAGATGCAATGAAAGTAACGAGGCGTCTTCCGCACCTACGGCGCACCGGGTTTGCGCTGTGGCATGCGGGTTGCTTGAAGCGTAAATTCGCGCCGCCGGAACGCCTTGACCCGGATTGGCGGCGTTCTTGTTCCAGCGTTGCATGCCCTTGTTGCCAAGGCTTTCCGAGGACCCCCCGATGACCCAGTTGCTCAGCACCGACGCCGTCCCGCGGGACCAGCGGCTTGCCTACTGGACCGACATGATTTGCAACGTCTACGTGCAACTGGGCTGCGATCCGGTGCGCGAAGGCGATACCTGCGATTTCGAAGGCAGCATCCGCCAGCACGCGCTGCCCGGGCTCGACGTGTCGGTCGTCACCTCGGGCCCGCAGAAGGTGATGCGCACGCCGGGGCACATCTCGCACTCCAGCGACGACTACTTTCTCGTGAGCATCCAGGCGCGCGGCCGTGGCGTGGTGCGGCAGGACGGCCGCGACGCCGTGCTCGCGGCCGGCGACTTCGCGCTGTACGACAGCACGCGGCCTTATCAGCTGCTGTTCGACGAGTCCTTCGAGCAGATCGTGCTCAAGCTGCCCGGCGAACGTCTGCGCAGCGAGCTGCGCGACACCGAGGCGCTGACGGCTACTACGGTGTCAGGCCGTGCGGGCGCGGGGCACCTGCTGCTGGGCATGATCCACACGCTGCGCGAAGACATCGATACGCTGCAGCCCGCGTCGGCGCTTGCGGTGGCCAACGGCGTTCAGAACATCCTGGTGGCGGGGCTGCAGACGCTGCCCGCGGCGAGTGCGCCGTCGCTCAGCAATCTCACGGCGTATCACCTGGCGCGCGTGAAGCGGCTCATCGACGAGCAGCTGGCCGATCCCTCGCTGTCGGTGGGCACGCTGGCGGCAGGGCTGGGCGTGTCGGTGAGCCACATCCACCGCGTGTTCAGGAGCGAGCCGCTGACGCCGTCGCAGTACATCTGGGAGCGAAGGCTGGAGGCGTGCAGCCGCGACCTGCTGGAGCCGCGCCTCGCGGGCCGGCCGGTGGCCGAGATTGCCTATGGCCGCGGCTTCAACGACGCGGCGCATTTCAGCCGCGCGTTCCGCGAGCGCTTCGGCTGCTCGCCGCGCGAATGGCGGCAGCAGCGCATACAGTAAGAAGGGCTACTGGACCAGCATCACCGTCGTGTTGGTTTCGGCGACCACCTTGGTGGCAACCGAGCCCATCAGCGCGCGGCCGAAGATGCCGTGGCCATGGGTGCCGAGCACGATCAGCCCGGCTTGTGCCGCCGCGGCCGACTTGAGGATTTCCTCGGCCACATGGCCGTGGCGCGAGTCGATCGTGTAGTTGCTCACGCCGCTCTCGGCGAACAGCGCCTTCACCGGGTCGAGCACCTTGGCGTTTTCCTCGGCGTAGTAGTCCGTCACCAATTCTTTGCTCAGGTGGCGCGCGACATGGCCCGAGATGCCGGTGCACACGTGCACCACCACCAGTTGGTGCCCGTCCACGAACATTGCGCGATTGGCAAGCAGGTAGTCGAGCGCCTTGCGGGTGTAGGCGCTGCCATCGACGGCGATGAGGATTTTCATGAAACCCTTATACGGCGCGGCTTCGCGCACCGCAACGGGGCGTACCTCAGGCCCGAAGGGCTTTGTCCGGCCAGATCAGCCGTGCAGGCCCTTCCAGAGCATGTAGGCCGCGAGCAGGTACAGGATGCTCGCGAACACGCGCTTGAGCTTCTTCACCGGCAGGCTGTGCGCCGCCTTCGCGCCCAGCGGTGCGGTGAACACGCTGCACAGCGCGATCACGGCCAGCGCGGGCAGCCAGATGTAGCCGAAGGAGCCGGCCGGCAGGCCTTGCACCGACTGGCCGCTGACCGCATAGCCGAGCACGTTCGCCACCGCAATCGGAAAGCCCAGCGCCGCGCTGGTGGCCACCGCGTTGTGGATGGACACGTTGCACCACGTCATGAACGGCACGCTGATGAAGCCACCGCCCGCGCCCACGAGGCCCGAGATGAAGCCGATCGCGCCGCCTGCCGCGAGCTGGCCGCCCGTGCCCGGCATCTGCCGTGTGGGCGCGGGCTTCTTGTCGAGGAACATCTGCGTGGCCGAGAAGCCCACGAACAGCGCGAAGAAGATGGCCAGCGCCGTGCCCTTGAGCAGCGAGAACACGCCCAGGCTGCCAGCAAGGCTGCCGATGACGATGCCGGGTGCGAGCCGCCGCACGATGTCCCAGCGCACAGCGCCGCGCCGGTGGTGCGCGCGCACGCTGGACACCGAGGTGAAGATGATCGTCGCCATCGAGGTGGCGATTGCCATCTTCACCGCGAGGTCGGCCGGCACGCCGCGATGGCCCATGATGATCGTGATGAACGGCACCATCAGCATGCCGCCGCCGATGCCCAGCAGGCCCGCGAGAAAACCGGTGCCGAGGCCGAGAGCGGCGAGTTCGGCGATCAGGAGGGGGTCGAGCAGGGCAGCGATATTCACGGGAAAGTCACGCAAGAGAAGTGAGGGGTTGGAAAAAGCAACGGCCCCGAGCAGTGGATGCAGGGGGCCGTGGCAGGAAAAGGTGTCTGCAGGTGATGTGCCGGACCCGCATCCTGAACCAGGGTTCAGGTGGGCGAGGGCAGCAGGACTTCGGGTTCATCTGACGCGAGATGATCACGCCCGTCGAGCGATGTACCAAGCCCGGCTCCGGAGAGCATTGGAACAAGGAAATATTAAGCCCGACACAGTCTGCAGACGGACTGGATTTTACGCCTCGTCCGTCTTCGTGCCAGCCTTATTCAGAGTAAATGTCCATCGCCAGCCAGGGCCTGATCGAGTTTCTGGATGAGCTGCGTGGCCTTCGCGTCGGTTTCGACGCTGTCTGCAGCCGAAGTGGCAACTGGTGCCGCGGGCGCTGCGACAACGGCGGCCTGCTGCGCGGCGAGGTCGAACGCCAGGTTCAGCGAAGCCAGCACCGCGATGCGGTCACGGGCCTTGACTTTTCCGGCATCGCGGATCTTGCACATGGCTGCGTCCACGCGTTCGACGGCTTCGCGCAGTTGCGCCTCGCCACCATCGGGACAGCCGAGCAGATAGCTCTGGCCCATGATCTGTACTTCAATCTGCTTCATGCGGGGGAATCTTCGGAGGGTGGTTCAGCCGGCAACCGTTCGAGCAGGGCATCGAGGCGCGTGCGTGCCGCAACGAGCCGCGACTTCAGGGCGTCGCGTTCGCGCGTGAGCGCATCGACCTGCTCCTGCAGCAGCGCATTGGTGCGTTGCACCTCTTCGTGACGCACAAGCAGTCGTTCAACACGCTCGGCGATCTGATCGATAGGGCTGGAGGCGGGCATGGTTGGCGATTGTAGTTTCCCAAGGAAGCGGCCCCCAGGCGGTGCCTGGGCGTGGCATGGATTCTGCTGCCTTCCAGTTGCCTTTCAAACTCCAATAGCCAGTCAATGACCACGAAGAACAACACTTTATTCAGTCGGCGCGACCTGCTTACGCTCATCGGCAAGACCGCAGGGGGCGGCGCGATGTACCAGGCGATGACCTCGCTGGGCTTTGCCGCCGAATCCAACTACAGCGGACCACCGAAGCTCGATGGCGCAAAGAAGGGTGCGTCGGTGCTGGTTCTTGGCGCAGGCCTGGCCGGCATGGCCGCCGCGCTCGAACTGCGCAACGCAGGCTACTCGGTCAAGGTCCTCGAGTTCAGCAATCGCGCGGGCGGCCGGTGCTGGACGCTGCGCGGCGGCGACACCTTCACCGAGCTGGGTGGCGCCGTGCAGCAATGCGGCTTCGCCAAGGGCGAGTACTTCAATCCGGGGCCGTGGCGCATTCCCTATCACCACCATGCAGTGCTGGGCTACTGCAAGCGGCTGGGCGTGGCGCTGGAGCCCTTCGTCCAGGTCAACTACAACGCGCTGGTGCATTCGAGCAAGGCCTACGGCGGCAAGCCGCAGCGCTACCGCCATGTGCAGGCCGACTACCAGGGCTACGTCGCCGAGCTGCTCGGCAAGGCCACGACGCAGGGCAACCTCGACGCGGCGCTGACGAAGGAAGACAAGGAGAAACTGCTCGAAGGCCTGCGCCGCTGGGGTGCGCTCGACACGCAGTTCCGCTATCTCGAAGGCACCGTCAGCAGCGACCGCCGCGGCTATGACGTCGATGCGGGCGGCGGCCTCATGCCGTTGGCCAAACCGTCGAAGCCGCTCGACATGAGCGAGCTGCTGCAATCGAATCTTTGGCGTTACATCGCCAGCGGGCAAGACTACGAATTCCAGAGCGCGATCTTCCAGCCCGTGGGCGGCATGGACATGATCGCCAAGGCCTTCCAGAAAGAAGTGGGCAGTCTGATCCGCTACGGCGCCAAGGTCACGAAGATCGAGCAGAACGACCGCGGCGTAACGGTCACCTACACCGATGCATCAAAGGGCGGCGCGGTCACGCAGGCCAAGGCCGACTGGTGCCTGTGCACCATTCCGCTGTCGGTGCTCAGCCAGATCGACATCCAGGTGGGCTCGGCAATGCAGGAGGCCATCAACGCCGTGCCTTATGGCGCATCAGTAAAGGTGGGCCTGCAGTTCAAGCGCCGCTTCTGGGAAGAAGACGAGCACATCTACGGCGGCATCAGCTACACAGACCTGCCGATCTCGCGCATTTCGTATCCCTCGACGCGCTATGGCGCCAAGGGCAAGTCGGTGGTGCTGGGCGCCTACGTGTTCGACGGCCCGAACTCCTACGAATTCACCGCCATGGCGCCCGAGGAGCGCGTGCGCCGCGCGGTCGAGTTCGGCACGCAGCTGCATCCGCAGTACGCGAGCGAATTCGACAACGGCATCTCCGTGGGCTGGCACCGCGTGCCCGGCACGCACGGCTGCTACGGCATGTGGACCGACGAGACGCGCCAGAAGCACTACAAGAACCTGTGCCAGGTCGACGGCCGCATCGCGCTGGCTGGCGAGCACGCTTCCTACATTCCTGCCTGGCAGGAGGGCGCACTGCTCTCGTCGCTCGACGCCATCCAGCGGCTGCATGCCCGCGCCGTTGCGTGAAAGCCGAGTGAAGGACACACCCACCATGAACAACAACATCACGACCTTCAAGCGCGCGTTGCTCGGCCTTTCGCTGGGCGCGCTGGCCTCGGTGGCCGGCCAGGCTGCTTTCGCGCAGTCGCCGGAGCCCGTCTTTTCCGTCGGCCCCCGATTCCAGGAGAGCTCGGGCGAGGCGATCTACCGCGCGACCTGCCAGGGCTGCCACATGGCGCAGGGGCAAGGGGCGAAGGGCGCAGGCGCCTATCCGGCGCTCGCCTCGAACCCGCGGCTCGCAAGCGCGGAGTACCCGCTCTACGTGGTGATCAATGGGCAGAAAGGCATGCCCGCCTTTGGCAAGATGCTGAGCGACGAGCAGATCGCTTCCGTGGTCGGCTACGCGCGTACCCATTTCGGCAACCAGTATCCTGACGCCATTGCGGCGGAGAGCGTCAAGAAGCTGCGGCCTTGATCGGCCTTCTTCTTTCGATACCTGGCAGATCCTTTCTTCATCCAACCCTGCAGAGAGACAACACGCATGACCATGACCTCCATCACGAAGAAGCTGGCGCTCGCCGCCGCACTGCTCGCAGCCGGCACCGGCGCCGCCCATGCGGCCGATGAAATCATTCGCCACCGCATTCCGAACTCCACCTTCCCGATCTCGGCAGCGGTGGAGGTGCCGTCTTCGTTCACCAACGTCTACCTCTCGGGCCAGGTGCCGCCGCTGCAGGACGCGACCGCGCCCAAGAACAGCGCGGCGGCCTATGGCGGCGACACCAAGGGCCAGACCGTCGGCGTGCTCAAGGCCATCGAGAAGAGCCTCACAGGCCTGGGCCTGACGATGGGCGACGTGGTGAAGATGCAGGTGTTTCTCGTCGGCGATCCGGCCAAGGACAACAAGATGGATTTCGCCGGCTTCATGGAGGGCTACACCCAGTTCTTCGGCACCACCGCCCAGCCCCGGCTGCCGGTGCGCTCGGCGATGCAGGTAGCGGCGCTCGCCAACCCGGCCTACCTGGTCGAGATCGAGGTGATGGCGGTGCGTCCCGCCAAGTGAAAAAGCAGTGCTGCGCTACTCGCTCAGCCGCACGTAGGTGGCGAGCAGCGCGCTCTTGGCGGCCACGCCCAGCAGCACCGGGTTGCCGGTGCTTTCGATCACCGGCAGTCGCTCGCCCAGGTGATCGAGAAAGCGCTGCAGCGCCTCGCCCAGCCCGGTGTCGGCGGTGAGCGGCTGGATGGCCTGCGAGAGCAGGGCGCCCGCGGTCGTTTCCGCTGGCGCCGTGCCGAGCGACGAAAGCGGCACCACGCCGAGGTAGTGGTTGCCTGCATCCACCACGTACAGGTACTTCACCGGGTGCTGCAGGAAGAGCTTGCTCATGGCCTCGCGGTCCGCCTCCGGGCCCACCACCGTTTCGGCCGGCTGCACCAGGTCGCGCATGTGCAGCCCGCGCAGGCGCATCTGCGTGTCGCGCTGCTCGTTGCGGTGCAGGGTGATCTCGTACATCGAGCCGGCATTGGCCGAGCGCGCGACGAAATACGCGATGACGCTCGCCGCCATCAGCGGCAGCATGACCTGGTAGCTGAGCGTCATCTCGAAGATCATCAGGATGGCCATCAGCGGCGCCTGCGTGGCGCCCGCCAGGAATGCGCCCATGCCGACGATGGCATAGGCGAACGGCGCCGAGGTGGCCGCTGGCCACAGCGCCTGCGCGCCAAGGCCGAACAGCGCACCGACCATGCAGCCGAAGAACAGCGCCGGCGTGAACACACCGCCCACCGCGCCCGAGCCGGCCGTGGCCATCGTGGCGGCCGCCTTGGCGACCAGCACCATCGCGATCAGCGTCCACGGCCAGGGCGTGTGCAGCACCGAATTGACCACGCTGTAGCCGTTGCCCCAGACCTCGGGCATGGGCACCGACACCGCACCCATCACCAGCCCGCCCAACGCCAGCCGCCACGGCAACGCAACCGGCAAGCGCGAGAACAGCGCACGGCTGCCCTGCAGCGCGCGCAGGAAGCCGACCGCCGCAAAGCCCAGCAGCACGCCGAGCACGCAGAACAGCACGGCCTCGGTGCCGTGGATTTCCGGGAACGCCGGCATCTTGTAAGGAGGCTGGTAGCCGGGCAGGGCACGCATCGCGACGTTGGCGACCACCGAGGCAATGATGATCGGCCCCACGCTTTCCATCGCGATAGAGCCCAGCACGATCTCGGCGACGAAGAAGGCGCCGGCAATGGGTGCGTTGTAGGCGGCGGTCAGGCCGGCCGCCGCGCCGCAGGCCACCAGCAACCGCAGCCGCTCGACCGGAAAGCGGAACACCCGCCCCAGCAGAGACGACGCCAGCGCCGCCAGCTGCACCATCGAGCCCTCGCGCCCGATGGAACCACCGGTGCCGATGCTCACCAGCGACGAGGCGCTGCGCACCAGCGTCTGCGCCACCGGAATGCGCCCATTGCCGAGCACGATGGCTTCCATGTAGTCGGAGGCAGCGCTGCGCAAGGCGACGCGTTTCGCCAGCACCAGCAGGCTGCCGGCCACCAGTCCACCCAGCGTGGGGCAGGCGATGCGCGCCCACCAGGGCAGGTGCTTCGCCATTGCCACCAGCCCTTCGCCCGGACCGAGCACCAGGTGCTCGAAGTGATAGAGCGCCGCGCGAAAAAGTTCGGTCGCCAGCGTGCCGAGCAAACCGGCCACGATGGCCCACAGCAGCATCGACTGCCAGCCCGAGACACCGAAGACACGCTGCAGCGCCGAACGAAGATTGAGAACTACCGAGGCGGGCCGCATCATGGGCTGGGATGTTAGCTGCGAGCGCCGCCCAGGCGGGAACACCGAGGAACCGGCTTTGCCGGGCCTCAGGTGTTGCCCCCGGTAGGGGGAAGGAGAAGCGACACGAAGTGCGCGCAGCCTGGGGGCGAGCCAAGTCACTGGCATAAAATCCCGCCCGTTGGTGCTCGCGGCGTGGTTCGCACGGCGCAGTTCAACGGGAAGCAGGAGTGGAAGCCCCCGACCTCATCAGGACGGAACAAGGCCGAAGCCGCCTGCGCTGCCCCCGCAACGGTCAAGCAGACGGCGCCGCAAGGCGCCAACCCCTTTCCATCGAAGCCACTGGGTGCCCTGAAACAGGCGCCTGGGAAGGCGGTGAGGGGCCGTTCTGCCAGCCCGGATACCGGCCAACAAGGCGGCTGCCGCATGCGTGATCTGTGCATGTGGCGGCCATGGCGCCCAGGCGCCGGCGGGGAGGCCGGCGAGGGGTATTGACGTTCGTTCGGCTCATTCATGATTTCCCACGTTTGCTTTTCTCGCGGCCGCGCTCCTGCGCGCCGTCTCCGCCATGCCTGCCTGCCGCTGGCGCTGGCTTCCGCCTTCGGTGGCCTGGCCCATGCACAAGACGCCCCCACGCTGGGCGAAACGGTGGTCACTGCCAACCGCACGCCGCAGGCGCTGTCGGACCTGGTGGGCGACGTGTCCATCATCGACCGCAAGACCATCGAGCGCAGCGGCGCGACCGGCGTGGCCGACGTGCTGGCGCGCCTGCCCGGCATCGAGATCTCGCGCAGCGGCGGCGTGGGCAACACCACCAGCCTGTTCATCCGCGGCGCTGAAACGCGCTTCACGGCCGTGTACCTCGACGGCGTGCGCATCGACTCGCAATCGACCGGCGGCGCCGGCTGGGAAGGCATTCCGCTCTCGCAGATCGACCGCATCGAAGTGCTGCGCGGCCCGGCCGCCGCGGTGTACGGCTCCGACGCCGTGGGCGGCGTGATCCAGCTCTTCACCAAGCGCGGCGATGAGGGCGTGTCGCCTTACGCGGGCATCGGCTTCGGCAGCAAGGGCCTGCGCAAGATCGAAGGCGGCGTGAGCGGCAAGTCGGGCCTGTTCGACTATTCGTTCGGCGTGGCGCACGAGGAAAGCAAGGGCTACAACGTGCAGCCCGCAAGCAAGCGCAACGTGGTGAAAGACGGCTACACCAGCCCCGACCGCGACGGCTACAACAGCACTTCGGGCAACGTGAAGCTGGGCTTCCAGATCACGCCCGACCAGCGCCTGGAGGCCACGCTGCTCACCAGCGACATCAAGGCCGGCTACGACACCACCGTCTCCTACAGGACCAAGCCGCCGATCCTGTTCCGCGACGACGTGTCGAACAACACGCTGCGTACCGCCGGCCTGACCTGGTCGGCCAAGTGGAACGACATCTACAGCACCCGCGTGCAGGTGACCGATTCGCAGTCGGTCTATAAGACGCAGCCTTCGTTCTACCGGACCGAAACCAACCTGCGCGGCTACCTGTTCCAGAACGAATTCCGCTTCGGCCCGCACCTGGTGACGGCCACCCTCGAGCGCCGCGAAGACGCGCTCGAAAACGCGCCCACCACCTCGTCGAAGCTGCTGTCGCGCGACCGCTCGCAGGATGCGATTTCGCTCGGCTACGGCTTCGTGCAGGGCCCGCATTCGCTGCAGCTGCATGTACGCCACGACAGGGACAGCGAGTTCGGCGGCAAGACGACTGGCAGCGCGGCTTATGGCTACGCCATCACCCCGTCGCTGCGCTTCACGGCCTCGGCCGGCACCGCCTTCCGCGTGCCCACGCTGTACCAGCGCTTCAGCGAATACGGCGTGTCCACGCTGCGGCCCGAAAGCAGCCAGAACGTCGAGCTGGGCATGAACTACGCCCAGGACGGCACCACCGCCGGCATCGTGGTGTATCGCAACCGCGTGCGCAACCTGATCAACTTCGTCGGCACCGCCACGGGCTGTGCCTCGACGTTCGGCTGCTACACCAACGTGAACCGTGCCACCCTGCAGGGCGCCACGCTGTCGGCCAGCCAGCGCCTGGGCGACGTCACGCTGCGCGCCTCGCTCGACGTGCAGGACCCGAAGGACGCCGACACCGGCAACCTGCTCGCACGCCGCTCCAAGCGCCATGGCACCCTGGGCGCCGACTGGCGCGTCGCCGGCTGGACGCTGGGCGCCGAGGTGCAGTCCTCGAGCAAGCGCTACGACGACGCGGCCAACACCATCAAGCTCGGTGGCTACACCGTGCTGAACCTGTCGGCCAGCACGCAGATCACGCGAGACCTCAACCTCGTGGCCCGCGTCGACAATGTGGGCAACAAGGACTACCAGTTCGCGCGGCTGTACGCCAATGCCGGCCGCACCGCGTACGTCGGTCTCAAGTGGACGCCTCACTAAGCCAAGCTACCCAACCAGGCGACACCGCCGGTGCCGCGGCAGTCTCGTGCGCCGCGGTGCTGGTGGCTGCCCCGGCTTCGGGGCAGGGCAAGACCACCGTCGCCGCGGCGCTCGCGCGGCTGCATGCGCGCCAGGGGCGGCGCGTGCGCGCCTTCAAGTGCGGGCCCGACTTTCTCGACCCGCACTGGCTGGCGCTGGCCACCGGCGCGCCGGTGCATTCGCTCGACCTCTGGATGACCGGCGAGGCCGATTGCCGCTCGCGCCTGCGCGCCGCGGCGGCCGAGTGCGACCTTGTGATTGTCGAAGGCGTGATGGGCCTGTTCGACGGCACGCCCAGCGCGGCCGACCTGGCTGAGCGCTTCGGCCTGCCGGTGCTGGCGGTGATCGATGCGCACGCCATGGCGGGCACCTTCGGCGCGCTGGCCTACGGGCTGCAGAACTTCCGGCCTGGGTTGCCATGGGCCGGCGTGCTGGCGAACCGCGTGGCCAGCGAGAGGCACGCGGGCATGTTGAAAGACGCGCTGCGCGAACCCTCGCAGTGGCTTGGCGCCTTGCCGCGCGACGCGGGGTTCACGCTGCCCGAGCGGCACCTGGGCCTCGTGGCCGCTACCGAACTCGGCGATGCGATGGCGCGTCTCGACGCGGCGGCCGATGTGCTGGGCGCCACGCCGCTCGGGCAGATGCAGACCAGTCAACTGCCGCAGGTGCGTTTCGAGGCACCCGCTTCCGGCGAGGCAGAAGCCGTGCCGCCGCTGCTGGCTGGCCGCGCCATCGCCATTGCGCGCGATGCGGCCTTTTCATTCATCTACCCCGCGAACCTCGACGTGCTCACGGCGCTGGGGGCGCGGCTGTCCTTTTTCTCGCCGCTCGCAGGCGATGCCTTGCCAGCATGCGACGCGGTCTGGCTGCCCGGCGGCTACCCCGAACTGCACGCCGAAGCGCTGGCCGCCTGCGCGCCGATGCGCGAATCGCTCGCCGCGCATGCCGCTGCGGGCAAGCCGGTCTGGGCCGAGTGCGGCGGCATGATGGCGCTGTTCGACGAACTGGCCACGCAAGACGACGCGCAGGTCCACCGCCTCTGGGGCCTGCTGCCGGGCCGCGTGACCATGCAGAAGCGGCTCGCCGGCCTTGGTCCGCAACAGCTCACCCTCGGCAGCCATACCCTGCGCGGACACACCTTCCACTATTCGCGCTGCGAAACGCCACTGGCGCCCGCCGCGCTCACTGCTAGGCCCGGCGCGACGCAGCCCGTGGGCGCACGCGGCGGCGAGGCGCTGTACGTGCACGGCCCGGTGCGCGCGAGTTACTTCCACGCGTGGTTTGCCTCCAGTCCGCAAGCCACGGCCCGCCTTTTCGGCGCCATGCCCATCGAGTTGGAGATCCATGCCGCAATCGAATAAGCCGAAGACCGTCGAGCACGAGTTCATCCTGGGCGGCCAGAAGAGCGGCAAGTCGCGCCGCGCCGAGCAGCGCGCGATCGACTGGTTCGCGGCCGATTCCCGCACGCACCGCGCCGTGCTGATCGCCACCGCGCAGGCCTACGACGACGAGATGCTGGAGCGCATCGTGCGCCACCAGGCCGACCGTGCCGAGCGCGTGCCCGGCATGCGCACCATCGAGGAGCCGATCGAACTCGCGCGCGCCGTCGTCACGCAGAGCACGCCTGAGACGCTGGTGGTGGTCGACTGCCTCACGCTGTGGCTCACCAACCTGCTGATGCCCTTGCACTCCGAAGACGCCCGCCCCGTGACGCGCACTCCGGCGACACACATCGCCATGCTGCTGGTCGCGCTGCGCGAGGCGCGCGGGCCGGTGGTGCTGGTCGGCAACGAGATCGGCCTGGGCGTGATTCCGCTGGGGCGCGAGACGCGCGCCTTCGTCGACGCGCTCGGCCGCCTGAACCAGGACGTGGCCGCCGCCTGCGACCGCGTCACCCTGATGGCCGCAGGCCTGCCGTTGAGCCTGAAAGCGCCTGCTGCATGAAGAAGAAAAAGACGATCCGCACTTCGCTGGCCGCACTCGGCCTGGCCCTGTTCGCGCTGGCCGCGCACGCCTTCGACGTGGTCGACGAGCGCGGCGTGTCCGTGAGCCTGCCGCAGCCGCCGCAGCGCATCGTCTCGCTGCTGCCGTCGCTTACCGAATCGATTTGTGCGCTCGGTGCCTGCAACCGGCTGGTGGGTGTCGACCGCTATTCCAACTCGCCCGAACAGGTGAAGGCGCTGCCGCAGCTCGGCGGCGGGATCGACCCGAACGTCGAGGCCATCGTCGCGCTCAAGCCCGACGCGGTGCTGCTCGCCAAGTCGTCGCGCGTCACGCAGCGGCTCGAGGCGCTGGGCCTGAAGGTGCTGGTGCTCGAACCCAAGAGCCATGCCGACGTGCAGCGCGTGCTCGACAAGCTCGACCAGGTGCTCGGCACGCACGAAGCGCCGAAGGTCTGGCGCGTGATCGATGCCAGCGTGTCGGCTGCCGCGCAGTCGGTGCCCGCGAGCGCCAGGGGCATGCGCGTGTACTTCGAAGTGAACAGCGCGCCGTACGCGGCGGGCGAGTCGTCGTTCATCGGCGAAACGCTCACACGGCTCGGCGTGAGGAACATCGTGCCGGCTTCGCTCGGCCCGTTCCCCAAGCTCAACCCCGAGTACGTGGTGCGCGCGAACCCCGACCTCATCATGGTCAGCGTGCGCAGCGCGCAAGGGCTGGAGCAGCGCCCCGGCTGGGCCGGCATCCGTGCGGTGCGCGAGGGCCGCATCTGCCGCTTCAGCGCGGAACAGTCCGACGTGCTCGTGCGCCCCGGCCCGCGCATGGACGAGGCCGCGCGCCTGATGGCGCAGTGCCTGAGTGACAAAGGCGGCAAACGGTGAACGCAGCGCGAAGGCACACGGTCCATCTGCGCCGCGTCTTGCTGCTTGGCGCAGGCCTGCTGGTGGCGGGCGCTGCGCTGATGGTGCTGGGCCTGGGCATCGGCAGCACTGGTTTCGAGAGCCTGCTCGCGGCGCGGCACGACCCGGTGGCGCTGCAGATCGTGTGGGACATCCGCCTGCCGCGCACGCTTGGCGCATGGCTCGCGGGCGCGCTGCTGGGGCTGGCGGGCGCGGTGGCGCAGGGGCTGTTCCGCAATCCGCTGGCCGATCCGTACCTGCTGGGCAGCGCCTCGGGCGCCTCGCTGGGCGTGGCGCTGGCGCTGCTGATGTTCGGCGGCTCCGCCGCCAGCGCGCAGTGGGTGATGCGGCTCGGGCTCACGGGCGCGGCCTTTCTCGGTGCGGTACTGGCGGTAATGCTCACGCTGATGCTGGCGCGGGGCGTGCAGCAGACGCTGCGCCTGCTGCTTGCCGGCGTGATCGTCGGCGTGGTGCTCGGCGCGGCGAAAGACCTCATCACCATCGCTTCGGCAGACATCCTGCAGGCCATCCAGGGCTTCATCCTCGGCAGCACCGGCCTCGTCGGCTGGAGCGCCTGCGCGGTGATGGCGATGGTCGGCGCGGTCTGCCTGCTGCTGGCCTGGGCGCTGGCGCCGGTGCTCGACGGGCTCGCGCTCGGCGAGGCCACCGCGCGCAGCCTCGGCCTGCCGCTGGGCGCGATGCGCGCGGCGCTGGTCGTGGTGCTGGCACTGGCCACCGGCGCAGCCGTGGCACAGACCGGGTTGATCGCCTTCGTCGGCCTGGCGGCGCCGCACCTCGTGCGCTCGGCCATCAAGACCACGCACGCGCGGCTGATCCTGCTGTCGGCGCTGATGGGCGGGCTGCTGCTGATGGCGGCCGACCTGCTGGCGCGCTGGCTGATCGCGCCGCAGGAACTGCCGGTGGGCGTGCTCACGGCCGTGCTGGGCGGCAGCTACCTGCTGTGGCTGATGCACCGCCGCGGCGCGCGGAGTGGCGTGGCATGAGCAGCCGACACAACAACACCCCGGCTCTCGAAGCGCGCCGCGTGAGCGCCACGCTCGGCGCAACCGAGGTGCTGCACGACATCGATCTGGCGTTGTCGTCCGCCCGCTGGACCAGCATCGTCGGCCCGAACGGCGCGGGCAAGTCGACGCTACTCAAGGCACTCGCGGGACTGCTGGCGCACCGGGGCGAGGTGCGGCTCTTCGGCGACGCGCAGAACAAGGTACCGGCGCGCATCCGCGCCCAGCGCCTCTCGTGGCTCGGCCAGAGCGGCACGGGCGAGGGCAGCGCCGACGACCTGATGGTCTATGACGTCGCCATGCTTGGCCGCCTGCCGCACCAGCGCTGGCTGGCCGCCCCCAGCGAGGCTGACCGCGAGGCGGTGGAGCGTGCGTTGCGCAGCACCCAGGCCTGGGAATGGCGAGACCGTCCACTGGGTCAGCTTTCCGGTGGCGAACGTCAGCGTGTGCTGCTGGCGCGCGCGCTCGCTGTCGAGGCCGAACTGCTGTTGATGGACGAGCCGCTCGCCAACCTCGATCCGCCGCACCAGGCCGACTGGATGCAGACCGCCCGCGCGCTGGTTGCCGAAGGCAAGACCGTGATCAGTGTGCTGCACGAGCTGCCGATGGCGCTGGCTGCCGACGAACTTGTCGTGATGGATCGCGGCCGGGTGGTGCACCACGGCGGCTGCAGCGACCCTGCCACGCACGCGGCGCTGGAGCAGGTGTTCGACCATCGCATCCGGGTGCATCGGGTGGCTGAGCAATGGATTGCGTTGCCGTTATGAGATGCGCTGTGTTTTCGGTGCGCTGTTGGGGGCGCGATCACGCCGACGGGGTGCCTTGCTCCGCGAATGTCCCCCGGCCTGCGGCCTCCTCCTTTATTTCGCTGCGCAAGGTACCCCATCGACGTGATCGTCCAGCGCAGCGGTTGATCGGCCGGCACAACAGCCGCGTCCATGTGCGAATGGCACCGGGTGCTCCCCGCAGCGAAATAAAGGAGGAGGCCGCAGGCCGGGGGACATTCGCGGAGGGGAGTACCCGGTGTCATTCGCACGCACCCCGAACAACAGAACAGCCCCCGAAAACTGAATTGGAACTCCCATGCAAATAGAGACACCCCCAAGCGAAAAGCCATACGAGAAACCAGAAGGCGAACGCCGAGGCCTCGTCATCGTCAACACAGGCGACGGCAAGGGCAAGAGCACCGCCGCCTTCGGCCTCGCGCTACGCGCCCATGGCCGCGGCAAGGCCGTGAAGATCTACCAGTTCATGAAAGTGCCGACCGCGCGCTTCGGCGAACACCGGATGTTCGAGCAGATCGGCATTCCGATCGAAGGGCTTGGTGACGGCTTCAGCTGGAAGAGCCAGGACCTCGAACGCTCCGGGCAACTGGCGCGCGACGGCTGGGAGAAGGCCAAGGCCGCGATCCTGTCGGGCGAGTTCTTCCTGGTGGTGCTCGACGAGATCACTTATCCGCTGATCTACGGTTGGCTGCCTCTGGAAGGCGTGCTCGAAACGCTGCGCGCGCGGCCAAAGCATGTACACGTGGTGCTCACCGGCCGGCGCTGCCCGCCCGAGATCATCGAACTGGCCGACACCGTGACCGAGATGACGCTCGTCAAGCACGCCTTCAAGGCCGGCATTCCTGCGCAACGCGGCATCGAAGATTGAGCGTGATGGCACATGCGTTCGCGGTCGACGAGGTGAGGGCGGTCTACCGCGCCATCCACGAGCGGCGCGATATGCGTCACTTCGCGGGCGGGCAGGTCGCGCCCGAGGTGCTGCGCCGGCTGCTCGATGCGGCGCACCACGCGCCCAGCGTCGGTTTCATGCAGCCGTGGCGCTTCATCCGCATTCGCGGTGAGGCGCTGCGCCAGCAACTGCACCGTGTCGTCGAGCACGAGCGCGTGCTGACCGCCCGCGCACTCGGCGAGCGCGAGGACGAGTTCATGCGCCTGAAGGTGCAGGGCCTGCTCGACGCGGCTGAGCTGCTGGTGGTGACGCTGGCCGAGGGCCGCGAGAAGCACGTGTTCGGCCGCCGCACGTTGCCGCAGATGGACCTGGCCTCGGCCTCCTGTGCCATCCAGAACCTCTGGCTCGCGGCGCGCGCCGAGGGGCTGGGCATGGGGTGGGTGTCGCTGTTCGATCCGGCCGAGGTGTCGGTGCTGCTCGGCCTGCCTGAAGGCGCGGAGCCCATCGCCTTGCTGTGCCTGGGGCCCGTGCACAGCTTTTACGAAGAGCCGATGCTGCAGCGCGAACGCTGGGCGAAGCGCGAGCCGCTCGCGTCGCTGGTGTTCGACGAGGGCTGGGGTCGGCCTTCGGACCTTTTCGACCATCCGTCTCCCGTGGAGCCCACCTGATGCTGGCTTTCGACACCGTTCTCTTCGAGCTTGCGCGCCTGTTCCTCTGGCCGGTGACGCTGGGTGTGTTGCTGTCCTTCGTCTATGCCGTGTACTGCCTTGGCGCGTTCGGCATCGAGTACCTGCAGCGCCGCCGCGATCCTTCGCGTGCGCTGGTGCTGCAGGGCCACGCGCAGGCCAGCCAGGAGCAGATGGAGCTGGTCGTGCTCAAGCAGCTCGAAGGCGTGCGCTTGTGCAGTCGCGTGGCGCCGATGCTGGGGCTGATCGCCACCATGATCCCGATGGGCCCCGCGCTCGTGGCCGTGGCCTCGGGCGAATCGCAGGGCGTGGCGCAGAGCCTGGCGCCCGCATTCGCGAGCGTGATCGTGGCGCTGGCCTCGGCCTCGATCACCTTCGTGGTCTACACCGTGCGGCGCCGCTGGCTGATGCGCGAGCTGGTGTCGGTGCTCGATGCGCGGGATCGCCTTTCATGAGCCGACGCCAGTTCTCGATCTTGAGCAGTCTGGACAGCGATGACGACGACCCGGTGCTCTCGACCATCAACCTGATCGACGTGTTCATGGTGGTGATCGGCATGCTGATGATCGCGGTCATCAACAACCCGATGAACCCGTTCGCGCAGGACAAGGTGACGATCATCCGCAACGAGGGCCAGCCGAACATGGAGATCGTCACGCGCGAGGGCCGCAAGATCACGCGCTTCAAGGCCAGCGGCGCGACGGGGCAGGGCGACGGCGAGAAGGCCGGCACTGCCTGGCGGCTGAAGGACGGCACGATGGTCTATGTGCCGGCGGATGCCGTTCCAGCGCAGGGCGGGAAGTGACGCGGGTTTTCTTCTTCTGGCTTTTGGTGGCGGTGCTGGGGTTTCTTGCGCCGGCACAGGCCCAGCCTGCGGGTGGAGGTGTCGTTGTTTTGAGCACCTCGCTGGTTTCGCCGGCGCGGGTGGTTCGATTGGAGGCTGCGGCGCGTGAAGCCGGGTTGCCGTTGCAGGTGGTGTCGGCGTCGCAGGACTCGCCCGAGACGCTGACTGCTGCGCTCGAAGGGGCGCGTCTGCTCGTCATCGATGCACCGCACATCAGCGTCGCGCAAGCTGCTGCTGCGCGCTTCGGCGACACGATCTCGCGCAGCACGGCACCATATGTGCTGATTGGTGAGTTCGCGCTGGTGGCCAAGGGGCAAGCCTCCACTGCCGCGCCGCTGGTGACCGAGCGCGGCGTCGATGCCGCATGGGCGCAGCGCCTGCGCGAGTACTGGCGCTTCTCGGGTGCGGCCAATCTCGACGCGGCGATGAAGGCCCTGGCGCAGCCCGGCAAGCTCGACGGCCTGCCCGACCCGGTGCCGCTGCCGCTGGCCGGCCTCTATCACCCAGGCTGGCCCCGCATCGAAACCGACATCGCCGCCATCGAACGGTTGCCCGGCAGCAGCGGCACGGTCGCCATTGCCATCAACAGCGCCACCGTGACGGGCGACGACACCGGCTGGCTCGATGCGCTGATCGCCTCGCTCGAACGGCGCGGCTTGCGCGCCTATGCCTTCTACGGCCCGCGCCAGCAGAAAGACCTGTTCTTTCGCATGACGCACGCCGGCGAGCAGCGCGTGGCCGATGCGATCGTCAATGCCTCGCTGGTCTTCAGCCCGAACGAGCGCAAGGCCGAGCTTGAGCGCATCGGCGTGCCGGTGCTGCAGACGCTGCCCTCGCTGGCCATGGACGCCACCCAATGGACGCAGAGCAAAGATGGCCTGTCGCAAACCGACATTGCTGCCTACTACAGCCCGAGCGAGCTGGCCGGCATGACAGACCCGATGCTGGTGAGCGCGCGCGATGCGGCGGCTGGCACGCTGCAGCCGTTGCCCGCGCAGATCGATGCTGTGGCAGACAAGGCGGCTGCGCTGTTGCGGCTTCAACGCACGCCGGCCGCGGACCGCCGTGTGGCGATGCTGGTCTACAACTACCCACCGGGCGAAGCCAACTTCGGCGCGTCCTTCCTCAATGTGCCGCGCAGCGTGAGCAACATGCTCGCGGCAATGAAGTCCGCCGGCTACCGCACCGAACTGCCGGGCGCCGACGCGCTCATCGCGCAAGTGCAGGCGACGATGAGGGCCTACTACCCGACGGGGCAGGGCGACGAGCTGCAGCCGCTGCTCGACAAGAACCTGGCCGACGTGATGCCGCTGTCACGGTACCTTGCATGGTTCCGGTCGCTGCCGGTGGAAACGCAGCGCCGCATCGAGAGCTACTGGGGCCAGCCCGAGAAGTCGACCATGCTGCGCCCCGTCGCGGGTGAGCAGGCTTTCGTGATCCCGCGCGTGCAGTTCGGCAACGTCGTCGTGCTGCGCCAGCCGCCGCGCTTCGAGCCCGGCACACAGGTGGCGGACAAGGCCGAACAGGTCTATCACCGCTCGGCCATTCCGCTGAGCCACGGCTACCTCTCCACCTACCTCTGGCTGCGCACGCAGTTCGGTGCGAGCGCGGTGGTGCACGTGGGCACGCATGGCACGGTCGAATGGTCGGCGGGCAAGGAGCGCGGGCTGTCGGTGCAAGACGATCCGCTGCTAGCGCTGGGCGATCTGCCGAATGTCTACCCGTACATCATGGACAACCTAGGCGAGGCCACGACAGCAAAGCGCCGCGGTCGCGCGACCATGGTGAGCCATTCGACGCCGATGTTCGCGCCCGCCGGTTTTCGGCCCGGCGTGCAGGCCATGCACGAGCGCATGCACGACTGGGAGACGCTGTCGCCCGGCCCGGTGAAGACGGCGATGGAAAAGCAGCTGACGGCCGAGTTCGTGGAGCAGCACTACGACCGCGACCTGAACTGGACGCCCGCTCGGATTCGCGCGAACTTCGCCGGCTTCATCGCGGTGCTGCATCCGTACCTCGACGAACTCGCGCAGACCGCGCAGCCGCTGGGTCTGGCGACCTTCGGGCAGGCGCCCGATGTGCAGCGCCGCCGCATGACGATCCTGCAGATCCTTGGCAAGCCTCTGGTCGAGGCGCTGGGTGAAGACATCGACGAGGTTTTTCTGATCGATGCGAAGAGCGTTGCCGGCTCGCGGCCCGCGCGCTGGGTCGAACTCGCGCTTACCGATGCGCAGGCAGCGAGTGCCATGGGCAAGACCTCGGCCGAACAGCGGAGTCTGCTGTCGCTGGCCGAACGCGCGCAGAAGCTCGATGCCGTGCTTGCCCACAACGAGGAAATCGAAGGACTGCTCACGGCGCTCGACGGCCGCTACCTGAAGTCGAGTTACGGCGGCGACCCGGTGCGCAACCCCGACAGCCTGCCGACCGGTCGCAATCTCTACGGCTTCGACCCGAGCCGTGTGCCTACGCGCGCGGCCTGGGACGCAGGCGTTACCGCGATGGACGCCTGGATCGCCGAACATGCAAAGACCCATGCCGGCAAGGCGCCGGAAAAGATCGCCTTCACGCTGTGGGCTGGCGAGGCCTCGCGCCACCAGGGCGTGCTGGAAAGCCAGGCCTTCTACGCCATGGGCGCGAAGCCGCGCTGGGACGAGGGCGGGCGCATGACGGGCATCGAGGTGATTCCCGCGTCGGTGCTGAAGCGGCCGCGCATGGACGTGCTGATCAGCGTCACCGGCTCCTACCGCGACCAGTTTCCCAACGTGATGCGCTGGCTCGACGAGGCGGTGCAGCAGGTGGCTGCCTTGCGAGAGCCCGGCAACGCCGTCGCGCAGCACAGCGAGGCGATGGCGCGCAGGCTGCGTTCGGAAGGCGCGTCGGTGCAGGAGGCGCAGCGCTGGTCCACAGCGCGCGTTTTCTCGAACGAGCAGGGCAGCTATGGCGCCGGGCTCGAGGAAGCCGCGCTTGCGAGCGACGTATGGAAGAACCAGCAGCGCGGCGGCGGCGATGCGCAGATGGCGCAGCTCTACATGGATCGCATGGGCCACGCCTACGGCAAGGGCCTTGACGGCGCCGCGCGGCCGGGGGCCTATGCGGGCAATCTCATGCAGGTCGATGCGGCGCTGATGGCGCGCAGCTCCAACCTGTATGGCGTGCTGACCAACGACGATCCGTTCCAGTACCTTGGCGGCATCGCGCAGGCCGTGCGCCAGCTCACTGGCAAGGACCCGGCGCTGTACGTGCAGAACCTGCGCGACGGCAGTGCGGTGCGCACCGACACGGCCGCAGGCGCCATCGCACGCGAGATGCAGACGCGCTACCTGCACCCGCAATGGATCGAGGCGCAGAAGGCCGAAGGCTACAGCGGCACGTTGCAGGTGCTCAAGACTGCGCAGTTTCTCTGGGGCTGGCAGGTCACGGCGCCGCAGGCGGTGCGTCAGGACCAGTGGCAGTCGCTGCACGAGGTGTACGTGCGCGACAAGTACAAGCTGGGCACGCGCGAGTGGCTGGAAGGCGATAACCGGGCGGCCTTCGCGCAGACGCTGGAGCGCATGCTCGATGCGGTGCGGCTGAACTACTGGAAGCCGGATGGCGCCACGCGACGCGAGCTGGCACGGGCCTATGCGGAGGCGGTGCGCGCGACCGGGCTGCGCGAGCGGAATGCGGGCGTGCAGCGGTTCGCGCAGGCGGAGTTGTCGCAGCCTGCGCCTTCACACCAGCCACGCCCGTCGGTCGAGCCCGTGGTCGCGGCAGCGCCCGTGCCAGCTCCTACCCCGGCAGCCGAGCCAGCGCCGGACAGCCCCCAGCCCGTCAGCGGCCTCAAGCTCGAACCCACGCCCGCTGACGCCCCATCGCCCAAGGCCGAGACCATCGTCCTTCGGCTCTGGGTGGCGTTGGGGACCGCGCTGCTTGTCGCACTCGGTGCACTGATGCAGTGGCGCCGGGGCAGGGCGACTGCCTGATTCGCGAGAATGGCGGCTCCCATGCTCCTCCAGAATCTCGAATACGCCATCGCTGTAGCCGCCGCGCTGTGGATCGCACTGGCCATCGACCGCTGGCTGGGTGAGCCGCCTGCGGCGTTGCATCCCGTCGTGTGGATGGGACGCTACCTCGGGCTCGGTTCGCGCATCGCGCCGCCTGCGTACCCCGCGAAGCCGGTGGATCTGCCGATGTTCTTCATTGGCGCGTTGGTGTGGTGCGTGGGGGGCGCGTGCGTCTGGGGCGTCGCCATGGTCTTGCAGACGCTCATGGTGCTGTCGCTGCCCGCCTGGGCCGTTGCACTGCTACTGGGCCTGCTGCTGAAGCCACTCTTTGCCTGGCGCATGCTGCGCGATGAAGTACTTGCGGTCGAGGCCGCGCTGGCCGTTTCGCTCGATGCCGGTCGAAAGCAGTTGGCGCGCTTGGTGAGCCGCGACGTTTCCCGGCTTGGCGAGCGCGAAGTGCGCGAAAGCGCCATCGAATCGCTCGCGGAAAACCTCAACGACTCGCTCGTGGCCCCGGTGTTCTGGTTCGTGCTGCTCGGCCTGCCGGGTGCGGCGCTCTACCGTTTTGCCAACACCGCCGACGCGATGTGGGGCTACCGCGGCGAGCGCAATGGCCGTGATTGGACCTGGCTCGGCAAATGGGCCGCGCGCGCGGACGACGTGCTCTCGTGGGTGCCGGCGCGCATCACCGTGGGGCTGCTGGCGCTGGCGGCGTGCCGCTGGCCCACGGGGCTGTCAGAAGAGGCGCGTCGCACGCCGTCGCCCAACAGCGGCTGGCCGATGGCGGCGATGGCGCTACTCCTTGGTGTGCGGTTGGCGAAGCCGGGCGTGTATGCGCTGAATGCCGAGGGGCGTGCGCCTTCCGCGTTGGACATGCAACGCACCGCGCAACTGGGTGGCCGGGCCGCGTTGGCGGCGGGCGTGTTCGCGTCGCTGGTCATCGTGGCGACAGCCGGCTGGAGGTGGGTATGAGCACGGTGGTGCATGGCGGTCCTGATGCGGCTGGCGCCGCGCCGCACGACTTCTCGACCAATGCCAATGCCTGTGGCCCATGCCCCGAGGCTCTGGAGCGGGTCAGCGCTGCCGACGTCTCGCGGTATCCCGATCCGGCCTACACGGCGTTGCGTGAGCAACTTGCGGTCATGCACGGCGTGGAAGCCTGGCGCATCGTGCTTGCAGCCGGGGCCAGCGAGTTCATCCGGCGCATCACCACCTGGGCGGCCCTGGAAGATCGCGGCGGCCATGGCGAGGTCGCGCTGCCGCCCATGTCTTACGGCGACTATGCGGCGGCCGCGCGAGCCCATGGGTTGCAGGTGGTGCGCGCGCCGCATCCGGCGCGCCAACTGCGGCTCGCCTGGTGCTGCGATCCCTCCACGCCGCTGGGTCAGGCGCAGCAGGGCATTCTCGAGACAGTGGATGCCCTGCCCGAGGGCGTGCCCTGCGTGCTCGACCGCGCCTACGAGCCCTTGCGCCTGGAGGGCCGCCTTGCGCTGAGCCAGAGCCGCCTGGATCGCCTCTGGCAGATGTGGTCTCCCAACAAGGCGCTGGGGATGACAGGAGTACGTGCGGCCTATGTGATCGCTCCGTCAAACGCGCAGGATGCGGTGCGTGCCTTGCTGCGCCTGAGCGCCTCGTGGCCGGTGGGTTCGCACGGCGTGGCAATGCTTTCGGCCTGGACGCAGCCTGACGTGCAGGCCTGGCTTCGTGAAAGCCTCGGGACCTTGCGTGACTGGAAGGCGTCGCAGATGGCCATGTGCAGTGAGATCGGTTGGCACGTCTGGCCCAGCGACGCGAACTTTCATGTCGCCCAGCCCATGGGGGACGACTTCGCCGGTCTGCTGACGCACCTGCGCGCCGAAGGCATCAAGCTGCGCGACTGCGCCTCCTTCGGCCTGCCGGGCCATGTGCGCCTCGGCGTGCTGCCGCCCGCCAGCCAGCAGGCATTGAAAGAGGCCTGGACAAACGCGTCCTGAACACATACACCCGCACCCACAAGAAAAATGCTCTACGCCATCACCACGCTCTTTCTCTGCCAACTGGCCGGCGAACTGCTCGTGCAGTGGCTCGGCCTGCCCATTCCCGGTCCGCTGATCGGCATGGTGCTGCTGTTCATCGGCCTGCTGGTGCGAGGCGGCGTGCCTCAGGTTCTGACCGACACTTCGGGCCATCTGCTGCGCAACCTGATGCTGCTGTTCATTCCGGCCGTGACCGGCGTCATGCTGCATTTCGAGCGGGTGGGGCGCGAGTGGCTGCCGTTTCTTGCGGCGGGCATCGTCGGCGCGGCCTTCACCATGACGGTCACGGCGCTCACGTTCCGCTGGATGATCCGCCTCACCGGCAAGGACGCGCAATGACCGCGCCGGCCAAGCTTTCTGAAATCTGGGTCTTCCTCGCGCAGTCGCCGCTGCTGTGGCTGTCGCTCACGCTGCTGGCCTACCTCGGCGCGTTGTGGCTGCACACACGCAGCGGGCGCAACCCGGTGGTCAACCCGGTGCTGATTTCGGTGATCGTCATCGTCGGCGTGCTGCTGCTCACGCGCACGCCCTACGACACGTATTTCGAAGGCGCGAAATTCGTGCATTTCCTGATCGGCCCCGCCACGGTGGCCCTTGCCGTGCCGCTGTACAGCCAGGTTGGCCGGCTGCGGCGGCTGTGGCTGCCCATCGGTGTGGCGCTGCTGGTGGGCTCGGTCGCGGCCATCGTGTCGGCCATCGGCATCGCGTGGGTGCTGGGCGGCTCGCACGAGTTGATGATGTCGCTTGCGCCCAAGTCAGCCACCATGCCCATCGCGATGGGCGTGGCCGAGAAGATCGGCGGGCTGCCTTCGCTGGCGGCGGTGGCCGCGGCCGTTGCCGGCATCTCGGGCGCGATCATGGCGACCGGGCTGCTGAACCTGCTGCGCATCAGGGAGCCCGCGGTGCGCGGCTTTGCGGTCGGCATGGCGGCGCACGGCATCGGCACGGCGCGGGCCATTCAGGTGAATGAAACGGCGGGCGCGTTCTCCGCGCTGGCCATGGGGCTGAACGGCATCGCTACGGCGCTGCTGGTGCCGCTGATCGTCAGGCTGATGGGGGCATGAAACCATCCATGTCCAAGGCCGAGACCCGTCCGATGGAACTGGTCTGGCCAGCCAAGGCCTACCTGCCAAGCTATGTGTCGGCCCTGAACCGGGGCTGGGCGCGCGACGAGACGCGACCCGAATCGGGCTCCGAGGAACGGGCCGCCATCAAGGCCAATGCCGACCGCTTTCTTGCCAGCCTGGTGGACCGCGAGGCCAAAGGCGGGCGCATCGTCATGCCCGACGGCTCCAGGGTGCGACGCCTGCCTGGCTACAAGTGCTGGATGTGGGACGGCGAGTTCTGCGGCAGCATCGACCTGCGCTGGCAGCCCGGCACCGACGCCTTGCCTCTCTACTGCCTGGGTCACATCGGCTACAACGTCGTGCCGTGGAAGCAGCGCAAGGGCTATGCGACGCGTGCGCTCGGCGCCATGCTGACGCTTGCTGCGGGCGAGGGGCTGAGCCGCGTCGAGATCACGACCAGCCCGGACAACTTCGCGTCGCAGAAAGTGATCGCGGCCAATGGCGGCGTGCTGATCGAAACCTTCATCACCCTGCCGAGCCAGGGCAGCCTCACCAAGTTTCGCTACCGCATCGATCTCTGAAGGAAAATTGCGCATGGCTCACTACACCGCTGAAATCCTCTGGCTGCGCGGCGAGCAGGACTTTCTCGGCAACACCTACAGCAGAAGGCATTCGCTGCGCTTCGACGGCGGCGCGGAAGTGGCGGGCTCGTCGTCGCCGCACGTGGTGCCGCTGCCGATGTCCGATGCGTCAGCGGTCGATCCCGAAGAGATGTTCGTCGCCTCGCTGTCGAACTGCCACATGCTGTGGTTCCTCACGATGGCCGTGAAGCGCAAGTTCGTCGTCGACCGGTATTTCGATGCAGCCACTGGCGTGATGGAGAAGAACGCCGAGGGAAAGATGGCGATGACGGTGGTCACGCTGCGGCCGGAAGTGACCTTTTCCGGCGAGAACGTGCCGACGCGCGAGCAGATCGAGCAGATGCACCACCGGGCGCATGAAGAATGCTTCATCGCTAATTCGGTGAAGACCGAGGTGCGCTGCGAGCCGGTGTACTGACGCGCTCCCTGCCTTGGCTGCCCGCGCGGGCCGATTCAGCGGCGCTGCAGCCGCGGGTTCTTGGCAAACAGCTCCGCTGCCCAGTCAACGAACGCCCGCACCTTCGCGCTCAGGTGCCGGTTGGGCGGGTACACCACGTGAATGGGCAGCGGATCGCGACTCCAGTCCGGCAGCACCTCGACCAGTTCGCCGCTTTCCAGCAGCGGCTCGGCCATGAAGGTGATGCACTGCGAAATGCCGAAGCCGCCGAGCACCGCCGTGATGTGCGCGTTGCTCTCGTTGACCGACACGCGGTAGTGCCCGTTGAGCTCGATGTGCTCGTCGCCCTTCTTGAACTCGTGGGGGTACACGCGTCGCGTGGTGCCCGAGAAATAGCTCACCACCACGTGGCGCTTCTCGATGTCGTTCGGGTGCTGCGGCACGCCGTAGCGCTTGATGTACGCTGGTGACGCCACGGTGACGAAGTGCAGGGTGCCGATGCGCCGCGCCACCAGCGACTGGTCGCTGAGGTCGCCCGCGCGGATCACGCAGTCGACGTTGTCGCTGATCAGGTCGACGGTGCGGTCGCTCACGCCCAGGTCGACCTGGATGTCGGGGTAGCGGTCGCAGAAGGTGGCCAGCGCGGGCAGGATGATCTGCCTCGCCACCGAGGTGCCTATGTCGATGCGCAGCCGCCCCGTGGGGTTGGCCTGCGCATTCGTCATGCTGGCTTCCATGTCGTCGAAGTCGTTGAGCAGGCGCGCGGCGCGCTCGTAGTAGGCCGCGCCGTCGGGCGTGACGGTGACGCGGCGCGTGGTGCGGTTGAGCAGCTTCACGCGCAGGCGCGATTCGAGCGCCTGAATCTGCTTGGTGACCGTGCCCTTGGGCAGGGCGAGCGAGTCTGCCGCCCGGGTGAAGGTGCCGGCTTCCACGACGCGGACAAAGATCCGCATGGCCTGGATTTGATCCATCGAATGCCTGTTGTTGGTGCCCGGCCCACACCGGGGGGAGCGGATTCTCACACAAGGCGCCAAACCCTTGCGAAGCGCCGCGATTGTTGTCGGTTTGGAAACAGAGTAGGGGCGGCTTGCCTGTTTAACGTCACACTGGGCGACTTATATTTCAACCATCGCCCAATTCCCTGAGGTCGCCCATGTCACCCGTTCCATCGTCCCGTTCTGCCGAAGCCGCCGCCCGCGCTGCGGCGCAAGGCGTGGAAGCCGATCTGTCGATCGAGCTGCCCGGTCGCGAACCGGTCGGTGCCCGTGTGTACGGCCAGCGCGCCAAGGGTGACGTTGCACCGCTGGTGCTCCATTTCCACGGTGGCACCTTCGTCTGCGGCGACCTCGACAACGGCCGAAATGTGGCCCGGCTGCTGGCCGGCGCGGGTGCGGTGGTGGTGTCGGTGGCTTACCCGCTGGCGCCCCAGTCGCCGTTCCCGGAGCCGATCGAGGTGGGCTATGCCGCCCTCGAATGGCTCTACAAGCAGCGCACCAAGCTCGGCGGCAAGGGTGCGCAGGTGTACCTGGCCGGCGAAGAAGCCGGTGGCAACCTGGCGGCCGCGGTGGCACTCATCGCTCGCGACCGGGCACATCCGCCGGTGGCAGGCCAGATCCTGCTGTCGCCCATGCTCGACCCGTGCGCCGGTACCGCCTCGCTGCGCAACGCCACCAGCGACGAGCCCGAGTGCCGCTGGGCCAGCGGCTGGGAAAAGTACCTGAGCTGCCCCTCGAACGCCACGCACCCCTATGCGGTGCCTAGCGGTTCGCTGCGGCTGTCGTCACTGGCGCCCGCGCTGGTGCTGGTGGGTGCGGACGACGCCATGCGCGACGAGGCACTGACCTTCGCGGGCCGCCTGCGTGCCGCCGGCATCGAGGTCACGAGCAGCGTGCTGCCCAGCGCCTCGAACTGGCCCAAGGCGCTGTATGACACCGAGAACACGGGTTGCGTGGCCTGTGAGGCCACGGTGCAGCAGCACTTCCGCGAGTTCTTCAGCGCGACCACACCGCCGACCACCGTGCCCACGGGTGCGGCGCCCAACCACCCCAGCTAGCTCCCGGCCAGCCACGGCTGCCTGATCGACACGCTGCCAGCGCGGCAGCGTGCGAGGGCCCTCTTTTTCCTGAATTCCGCCTCCTGGTGCCAAAAGCGCCGGGGTGGCCTGTTGCATCCCCAAAGTCATCGAGAAGGACGAACCATCATGTCGAACAACGAGAAAAAGCTGTCTTCCGTAGCCCGCAAGGGCCTGTGGCCCGCCGTGACCGGCATTACCGCACTGCTGGCGGTGGCCGCCGCGGTGGTTGGCATGTACAGCTTCAAGGCCGAAGCCAACAACGCCCCGGCCGCGCCGCAAGCCACGCCGGTTTCCGTCGCCACCGTGGCGTCGAGCGAGATCAACGCCTGGGACGAGTTCTCGGGCCGGCTCGAAGCCGTCGAGCGCGTCGACGTGCGCTCCCGCGTCGCGGGGGCCGTGCAGTCGCTGCACTTCCGCGAAGGCGCGCTGGTGAAGCAGGGTGAGTTGCTGGTCACCATCGACCCCGCACCGTACGCGGCCGAGGTCGAGCGCGCCGAAGCGCAGGTGGCATCCGCACAGGCCCGCCAGTCGTTCAGCCGCAGCGAGCAGGAGCGTGCCAAGCGCCTGTGGGACGACAAGGCCATTGCCCAGCGTGAATACGACGAGCGTGTGAACGCCGGCCGCGAAGCCGACGCCAACCTGCGTGCGGCGCAAGCCTCGCTGCAGTCGGCGCGCCTGAACCTGGGCTACACCCAGGTGCGGGCTCCGGTGTCGGGCCGCATCGGCAGGATCGAGGTGACGGTGGGCAACCTGGTGGCGGCCGGTCCGGGCGCTCCGGTGCTGACCACGCTGGTCTCGGTGAGCCCGATCTACGCGAGCTTCGATGCTGACGAACAGGTCATCACCCGTGCGCTGAAAGACCTGCCGAGCGGCTCCAGCGCCCGCGGCCAGATCGAGTCGATTCCCGTGCAGATGGGCACCGCCGGCCTCGACGGCACGCCCTTCACCGGCAAGCTGCAGCTGATCGACAACCAGGTCGACGCCCGCAGTGGCACGGTGCGTGTGCGTGCCTCGTTCGACAACAAGGACGGCGCGCTCATCCCCGGCCAGTTCGCCCGCATCCGCATGGGCCAGGCTCGCAACGACACCGCACTGCTGGTGAGCGAGCGTGCCATCGGTACCGACCAGAACAAGAAGTTCGTGATGGTCGTGGGTGAAGACAGCAAGGCCACCTACCGCGAAGTGACCCTGGGCACTTCCATCAACGGCCTGCGTGTCGTGAGCAAGGGCCTGAAGGCGGGCGATCGCGTCATCGTCAACGGCCTGCAGCACATCCGCCCGGGTGCGCTGGTGGCGCCGCAGCAAGTGACCATGGACGCCAAGGCGGACCCCAAGCAACAACAACCGGAACGCGTCGCGGAAGCGGCCAAGTCCTGATTTCGGAGGAGGGCGCACCCGCGCCCACCGGAGAACCATCATGAATCTCTCAAAATTCTTCATCGACCGGCCGATCTTTGCCGGCGTGCTGTCGCTATTGATGCTGATAGCCGGCCTGATCGCGCTGCGCGGGTTGCCGATCTCGGAGTACCCGGAAGTCGCGCCGCCCTCGGTGGTGGTGCGCGCCACGTACCCCGGCGCCAACCCCAAGGTGATCGCCGAAACCGTCGCCACACCGATCGAAGAGCAGATCAACGGCGTCGAGGGCATGCTCTACATGGGCAGCCAGGCAACCACCGACGGCGTGCTGACGCTCACCGTCACGTTCCGCCTCGGCACCGATCCCGACAAGGCACAGCAGCTCGTGCAGAACCGCGTCTCGCAAGCCGAGCCGCGCCTGCCCGAGGAAGTGCGCCGGCTCGGCATCACGACCGTCAAGAGCGCACCTGACCTGACGATGGTGGTCCACCTCGTCTCGCCGAACAACCGCTACGACATCAACTACCTGCGCAACTACGCGGTGCTGAACGTGAAGGATCCGCTGGCGCGCATCGAAGGCGTGGGCCAGGTCCAGATCTTCGGCGGCGGCGACTACTCGATGCGCGTGTGGCTCGACCCGCAGAAGGTCGCGCAGCGCGGCCTCTCGGCCAGCGACGTGGTGGCTGCCATCCGTGGCCAGAACGTGCAGGCCGCGGCCGGCGTGGTCGGCGCTTCGCCGGGCCTGTCGGGCGTGGACATGCAGCTGTCGATCAATGCGCAAGGGCGCCTGCAGAGCGAAGAAGAATTCGGCGACATCATCGTCAAGAGCGGCACCGATGGCGCCGTGACCCGCCTGCGCGACATCGGCCGCCTCGAAATGGGCGCCGCCGATTACTCGCTGCGTTCGCTGCTGAACAACGACCCGGCCGTCGGCATGGGTGTGTTCCAGGCACCGGGCTCCAACGCGCTCGACATCTCGTCGAACGTGCGCAAGACGATGGCCGAGCTCAACAAGAACATGCCCGAGGGCCTGGAATACCGCATCGCTTATGACCCGACGCAGTTCGTGCGCGCATCGATCGAATCGGTGATCCACACGCTGCTCGAAGCCATCATGCTGGTGGTGCTGGTCGTGATCCTGTTCCTGCAGACGTGGCGCGCTTCCATCATTCCGCTGCTGGCCGTGCCGGTGTCGGTGATCGGTACCTTCGCGGTGCTGCACATCCTCGGTTTCTCGATCAACGCGCTGAGCCTGTTCGGGCTGGTGCTGGCCATCGGCATCGTGGTGGACGACGCCATCGTGGTGGTGGAGAACGTCGAGCGCAACATCGAGGCGGGGCTCACGCCGCGTGAAGCAACCTACCGTGCGATGCGCGAAGTGTCGGGGCCCATCATCGCGATCGCGCTGGTGCTGGTGGCCGTGTTCGTGCCGCTGGCCTTCATCAGCGGTCTCACGGGCCAGTTCTACCGCCAGTTCGCGGTGACGATTGCGATCTCGACGGTGATCTCGGCGATCAACTCGCTCACGCTGTCGCCCGCACTCGCTGCCTTGCTGCTGCGCGGCCACGATGCTCCCAAGGACGCGCTGACGCGCGGCATGGACAAGGCTTTCGGCTGGCTGTTCCGCGGCTTCAACAAGCTGTTCCATCGCGGCTCCGAGGCCTACAGCGGCGGCGTGAAGCGCGTGATCTCGCGCAAGGCGCTGATGCTGGCGATCTACGTCGCGCTCGTCGCCGTGACCTTCGGCCTCTTCAAGGCGGTGCCCGGCGGCTTCGTGCCGGCGCAGGACAAGCAGTACCTGATCGGTTTTGCCCAACTGCCCGACGGCGCCACGCTCGACCGCACGGAAGAGGTGATCACCCGCATGGGCGACATCATGAAGAAGAACCCGAACGTGGAAGACGCCATCGCCTTCCCGGGCCTGTCGATCAACGGCTTCACCAACAGTTCGAACTCGGGCATCGTGTTCGCAACGCTCAAGCCCTTCGACCAGCGCAAGCGCCCCGACCAGAGCGGCGGTGCGGTGGCCGGCCAGCTCAACGGTGCCTTCGCGGGCATCCAGGACGCCTTCATCGTGATGTTCCCGCCGCCGCCGGTGGCGGGCCTGGGCACCACGGGCGGCTTCAAGCTGCAGCTGGAAGACCGTGCCTCGGTGGGCTACGACCAGATGGACGCGGCAGTGAAGGCCTTCATGGCCAAGGCACAGCAGGCGCCCGAACTGGCCGGCATGTTCACGAGCTGGCAGGTCAACGTGCCGCAGCTGTATGCCGACATCGACCGCACCAAGGCGCGCCAGCTCGGCGTGCCGGTGACGGACATCTTCGACACCATGCAGATCTACCTCGGCAGCCTGTATGCGAACGACTTCAACAAGTTCGGCCGCACGTACAGCGTGCGAGTGCAGGCCGATGCGCCTTACCGCGCCCGTGCCGAAGACGTGGGCCTGCTGAAGGTGCGCTCGACCACGGGCGAGATGGTGCCGCTGGCCGCGCTGATGAAGGTGAATTCGACCTTCGGCCCTGAACGCGCCATGCGCTACAACGGCTACCTGGCCGCCGACATCAACGGCGGCCCGGCACCGGGCTATTCGTCGGGCCAGGCGCAGGACGCGATCACCAAGATTGCGGCCGAGACGCTGCCCAAGGGCGTGAGCTTCGAGTGGACCGAGCTGACGTACCAGGAAATCCTGGCCGGCAACTCCGCCTTCCTGGTGTTCCCGCTGGCCATCTTGCTGGTGTTCCTGGTGCTGGCCGCTCAGTACGAAAGCCTGACGCTGCCGATCGCGATCATCCTGATCGTGCCCATGGGCATCATGGCCGCGATGGCGGGCGTATGGATATCGGGGGGTGACAACAACGTCTTCACGCAGATCGGGCTGATCGTGCTGGTGGGGCTGAGTGCGAAGAACGCGATTCTTATCGTGGAGTTCGCACGGGAGCTCGAATTCGCCGGCCGCACACCGATACAAGCCGCCATCGAAGCCAGCCGCCTGCGCCTGCGCCCGATTCTGATGACCTCGCTGGCCTTCGTGATGGGCGTGCTGCCCCTCGTGCTGTCGACCGGCGCGGGCTCGGAGATGCGCAAGGCCATGGGCGTGGCGGTGTTCGCCGGGATGATCGGCGTGACGGCCTTCGGCCTGTTCCTGACGCCGGTGTTCTACGTGCTGCTGCGCCGCCTCGCGGGCAACCGGCCGCTCAAGCTGCATGGCGAAGTGCCGCATGGCGACGACTTCGTGTCGGCCGAGCATCCGGCTGCGCCGTCGCACGGTGGCTCGGGCGGTGGTGGGCTGCACCCTGTGCCTGCATCGCCGCGTCCCTCGCATGACGACTGATCAATAACAAAGAGAAAGCTCATCATGAAATTCTCAGTTCAACCGCTGGTGAAGCCTCTTCGTACCGCCTTGCTGCCGCTGATGGCCGCCCTGGTGCTGGCCGGCTGTGCCACCGTGCCTTCGGGCCTGCCCGAGATCACGACCACGGCGCAGTTCAAGGAGCAGGGCAAGGACGGCATGTCACCGCCGGCCGGCTTCACGCGCGCCGTGCCTTCCGAGGCACAGGCACGCGGCGCCTGGTGGCTGGCGTTCAATGACCCGACGCTGAATGCGCTGGTCGAGAAGGCCGACGTCAGCAACAACAACATCCAGGCCGCAGCCGCGCGGCTGGCCGAGGCTCGCGCGCTGGCGCGCAGCGCCAACGCCGACCGCCTGCCGCAGATCGGCCTGAGCGCCGGCGCCAACCGCGGCGCCGGCCTGGACAAGGCCACGGCCAGCACCACGCCGGCCACGATGACCAACATCGGTGCCACGTTCTCGTACGAAGTCGACCTGTTCGGCCGCCTCTCGGGCGCCAGCAATGCTGCCAAGCTCGACGCGACCGGCCGCGAGGCGCTGCTGCAAAGCACCCGGCTCGCGGTACAGGCCGAAGTGGCGCAGACCTACCTGCAGCTGCGCGCGCTCGATGCCGAACGCGCGCTGGTGCGCGAGCAGGTCGAGGCTTATCGCGACACGCTGCGCCTGTCGCAGCGCCGCGAACAGGCCGGCGACATCGCCGAGCTCGATGTGGCGCGCGTGCAGACCGAGGTGTCGTCGACCGAGTCGGACGCGCTCGCACTCGACCGCCAGCGTGCCCAGGTGGAGCACGCGCTCGCAGTGCTGGTGGGCGACTCGGCTTCGAGCTTCGGCCTGCGCAGCGACGAGTGGTCGACCGCCTTGCCGTCGATCCCGCCGGGCGTGCCGGCCACGGTGCTCACGCGCCGGCCTGACGTGTCGGCGGCGCAGAACGCTGTGCTCGCCGCGCAGGCCCGTGTCGGCGTGGCGCAGGCCGCGTGGTTCCCGGACATCTCGCTGACCGGCGCCGCCGGCTATGCCTCGCCCGAGGTCGGCGACCTCTTCAAGTGGTCGGCGCGCTCGTGGGGCGTGGGCGCGCTGCTGTCGCTGCCGATCTTCGACGGCGGCCGCCGCGAGGCCGGCGTGCAGGGCGCCAATGCCCAGCTCGACGGTGCGCTCGCGAGCTATCGCACGCAAGTGTTGGTGGCGTTCCAGGAGGTCGAAGACCAGCTGGCTGCCATCCGCATCCTGCAGGAGCAATCGGTGGTGCAGGCGCAGGCCGTGACCTCGGCCCAGCGCGCTACCAGCCTGTCGGACACGCGCTATCGCAACGGCTACATCAGCCAGCTCGACCTGCTGGACGCACGCCGAAGCGAACTGCGCAACCGGCGGCAGGCGCTGCAGGTGAAGTCGGCCCAGTACCAGGCGGCCGTGGGGCTGATTCGCGCCATTGGCGGCGGATGGGAAGCGCCGGCGCCCGTTGCTGCGGCCGGCGCACAGACCAAGATAGCCACGCGCTGAAAAGTGACGACCCAGACGACCCAGGATTGAAATTGACAGCCTGAACGCCGCAAGGCGGTCTTTGCGCCGTCGTGGGCTTAGCCGGCTTTGCCGGCGAGGTTCGCGGCGGCGCTTATTTTTTGCAGCTCCGCCGCGCCCATGGCCAGGGCGCTGGAATAGCTGGCCTGCGGCCTGGCCGCCGTCCGGTAGACCCGGTAATCGAGGGTCTCGGAGGCTTCGTCGCCATGGCGGGCTTCGAGCAGGGTCCAGAAGAACTGGCCCGGTTCGCGTTCCTCGACGGTGAGCGCCAAATCGTTCAAGGCTGGCATGGGTCCCTGGAGTGCAGTGCGGTGTGTGATGTCGGGTGTACGCAAGAAAGGGACTGTTGGATTCACCGGATGCGTTTGCAACGCCTTGGGTGTGAAAAATGTCTCATTTCGTCGGCTTGGTTCTGTCTCGCTCGGTCTTTTTCGGGCCGGCGCGGTGCTCAACGACAATCCGCCGATGAGTTCAAAGGCGAAAAGCGGGCCGGCGCGGTGCGTCATGGTTCTGGGCACCACCAGCGGAGCCGGCAAGAGCTGGCTGGCCACGGCGCTGTGCCGCTGGTATGCGCGGCAAGGCCTGAAAGTGGCGCCCTTCAAGGCGCAGAACATGAGCAACAACGCCCGCGTGGTCGATGGCGGCGAGATCGGCAGCGCCCAGTATTTCCAGGCCCTGGCCGCGAATGCGCTACCCGACGTGCGCATGAACCCGCTGCTGCTCAAGCCCGAGCGCGATACCCATAGCCAGGTGGTGCTGATGGGGCAGGTGAGCGAAGAACTCTCGGCCTTGCCCTGGCGTGGCCGCAGCGAGCGCGTCTGGCCGCAGATTGCGCAGGCGCTAGACGAACTGCGCGGCGACAACGACGTGGTCGTGATCGAAGGCGCCGGCTCGCCGGCCGAGATCAACCTGATGGCCAGCGACATCGTCAACATGCGCATCGCCCGGCATGCTGGCGCGCGCTGCCTCCTGGCGACCGACATCGACCGCGGCGGCGCTTTCGCCCACCTGTACGGCACCTGGGCGCTGCTGCCCGAGGCCGACCGGGCGCTGCTGCGCGGCTTCGTGCTCAACAAGTTCCGCGGCGATGCCTCGCTGCTCGCGCCCGCGCCGCAGCAACTGCAGGAACTGACTGGCGTGCCCACCGTGGCCACGCTGCCGATGTGGTGGCAGCACGGCCTGCCCGAGGAAGACGGCGTGTTCGACGACCGCAGCCGCGCCAGCGGCACTGTCACCCGCACCGTGGCGGTGGTGGCGTACCCGCGCATCAGCAACCTCGACGAATTCCAGGCGCTGAAGAACGTACCGGGCGTGCGGCTGGTCTGGGCCCGCACGCCGGCCGACGTGGCTGGCGCCGACTGGATCGTGCTGCCCGGCTCCAAGCACACCAGCGGCGACCTGGCCTGGCTGCGCGCGCAGGGGCTGGACCGCGCCGTGGCCGCCCACGCCGAACGCGGCGGCGCGGTGCTGGGCATCTGCGGCGGGCTGCAGATGCTGGGCGAGGCGCTGGTCGATCCGCACGGCATCGACGGCAACGCGCCGGGGCTCGGCCTGCTGCCGCTGGTGACGGTGTTCGCGCGCGAGAAGACGGTGCGGCATCGCACCGCGACCTTCGGCGAGCTGACCGGCACTTGGGGCCCGCTGTCGGGCGTGCCCGTTGTCGGCTACGAAATTCATCACGGCCAGACCGCCGCACACCCGCAGATGGCGCAGGACGGCCACGCCGTGATGCCTGACGGCCTGGCCTGGCAGAACGCGCGCGGCAACGTGCTCGGCATTTACCTTCACGGCCTGTTCGAAGACCCCGGCACGCTGCATGCATTGTTCGGTGCCTCCGTGCCCACGCTGGACGCCACCTTCGACGGCCTGGCCGACTTCATCGACACCCACTTCGACGCCGGCGTGCTCGCCGGACTGATTGCATGACCGAGACCATCCCCACCATTTCCGACATCACCGACGCCCCGCTTGCCGCCCGCCTGCACAGCGCGATCGACAACAAGACCAAGCCGCTCGGTGCTTTGGGCCGGCTCGAAGCGCTGGCCTTGCGCATCGGCAGCATCCTGGGCACTGAGAACCCAGAGCTCGAAGCGCCGCAGATGCTGGTCTGCGCGGGCGACCACGGGCTGGCGGCGCGCGGCGTCTCGGCGTTTCCTAGCGACGTGACCTGGCAGATGGTCGAGAACTTCCTCGCCGGCGGCGCCGCCGTGAGCGTGCTCGCGCGCCAGCACGGGTTGGCGCTGACGGTGGTCGATTGCGGCGTGCGGCGCGACTTCCAGCCCCGCCCGGGACTGGTGTCGCGCCGGATCGCCGAGGGCACGGCCGACGCCTCCACGGGCCCGGCCATGACGGCAGCCCAGTGTGCACAGGCCATCGTCAACGGGCGCGAAGTGGTGCGTGCGCTGCCGGGCAATGCGCTGCTGCTTGGTGAGATGGGCATCGGCAACAGCTCTTCTGCCGCGCTGCTGCTGTCGCGGCTGGGCGGGCTGGGCATCGACGTCTGCATCGGCGTCGGCACGGGCCTGGACGCGGCTGGGCTGGCGCGCAAGCGCGAGGTGCTGCGGCAGGTGCTTGCGTTGCACGCGAGTGCGACGGCGCCGCTGGACGCACTGGCGGCCTTCGGCGGTTTCGAGATCGCCACGCTGGTCGGCGCGGTGCTGCAGGCGGCCGAAGAGCGGCGCGTGATCGTGGTCGACGGCTTCATTGCCAGCGCGGCGGTGCTGGTGGCACAGGCGCTGCAGCCCTGTGTGGTGCAGCGCTGCGTGGCCGCGCACTGCTCGGCCGAGCCCGGGCATCTGCTGCTGCTGGAGCGGCTGGGGCTGGACCCACTGCTGAACCTCGAACTGCGCCTGGGCGAAGGCTCGGGCGGTGCGCTGGCCTGGCCGCTGCTCGAATCGGCCTGCCGCATCCTGCGCGAGATGGCGAGCTTCGAGTCGGCCGGCGTGTCGCGCAAGGACGCCTGAAGCGGATGAACGGCGTTCGCCACTTCCTGCTCGCGCTGCAGTTCTTCACGCGTGTGCCGGTGACGGGGCCACTGGCCGCATGGGTCGGCTTCAGCCCCGAGATGCTGCGAGCGAGCGCGGCCCATCTGCCCGGCATCGGATGGCTGGTGGGTGGGGTGGCGGCGCTGGTATTCACGGGTGTCGGCATGGGGCTGCCCGGCGTCGCGGGCGCGCTGGCAGCGGCTTTGCTGAGCACCGTCGCCACCGTGATACTGACTGGCGCCTTCCATGAAGACGGACTGGCCGACGTGGCCGATGGCTTGGGCGGTTCGGCCGACCGGGACCGGGCTCTGGAAATCATGAAGGACTCGCGCATCGGCGCCTTCGGTGCGATTGCGCTGGTGCTGGCGCTGGCCCTGAAGTGCGCGCTGCTCGCCGTGCTGGCCGGGCGTGGCCTGCAGACCGTGGCCGTTGCCATCGTCGGCGCGCACGTGCTGTCGCGGCTGATGCCGCTGTTCCTGATCCGCTGGCTGCCTTATGTGGGCGACAGCGGGGCGAGCAAGGCCAAGCCGCTGGCGGATGCGATCAGCGGCGGAGCGCTGGTGATTGCGCTGGTGTGGACGGTTCCGGCGGTGGCGCTGCTGCTGTGTGCGCACGACGCCGTGCAGGTCGGGGCGGCCGTGCTTGCGACCGTTCTGGTCGCGGGCTGGATGGCGAGGCTGTTTCTTCGGCGGCTGCAAGGCTTCACCGGCGATGGCCTGGGCGCGACGCAGCAGGTCTGCGAGCTGGCGATCTACCTCGCGCTGGCGTGGCGCGCATGAGCTCGAGCCGAAACCTCTGGCTCCAGCGTCATGCGCCCGTGGTGGCCGAGCCCGGCCTTTGCTACGGCGCCACGGACCTCGAAGCCCATGAGGACGCGACGCTCGAAGCCGCGCAGCGCATCGCGCCCTTGCTGCCTGCGGACATCACCTTGATCAGCTCGCCGCTGCGGCGCTGCGCCGGGCTGGCCGATGCCATCGTCACGCTGCGGCCCGATCTCCGGGTACAGCACGACGCCCGGCTCGCCGAAATGAACTTCGGCGGCTGGGAAGGGCGGCCGTGGTCCGCCATTCCGCGCGAAGATTTCGAAGCCTGGACCGGCAACTTCGCCGACGCGCCCGCGGGCGGCCACGGCGAAAGCGTGCGTGCCTTCATGCAGCGCGTGGCGGCCGCGCACGATGAATGGCTGGCGGGCAAGGGCGACGCGCTGTGGGTCACCCACGCTGGCGTGCTGCGCGCGATGACGCTGCTGCACCGGGGTGTGCGCTGTCCTGCAGTTGCTGCCGATTGGCCTGCCGGCGAGATTGCGTTCGGCAGCTGGCTGACTTTCGACAATTCACCCGCCATCTGACAGGCTCCCCGGCCAGTCAGCTCAGTTCTTCTGCCGCCACTGTTCGCGCCAGAGCTTTTCGAGCTGCGGCGCCAGCGCCGCCGGCGGCGAGCCCACGAGGCGGTTGCTGCCGTTGCGCTGCACCAAGCCGTAGATGCGGCCGGAGCCCTGGTCGTAGAGCGCGATCGCGTTGTTGTCGAAGCAGTCGTGCGGCTTGCAGAAGGCGTGCAGCAGGTAGCGCGTGCCCTCGACCGTCACCCATTGCGGCTCGGGTGCCGGGCCTTCGCGGCGCACCAGCCAGCGGTCGTTCTCGCGCGCGCCCAGGGCGGCGCGCCAGGCCTTCTGCATGGCCGGGCCCTGCGCCAGCGCCGCCGGGCTGCCCGTGGGCGGGGGAGGCACCTTGGCCTTGGGCTCGGTGGGCGGGGGCTCGGCCCGCGCGGCGCCTTCGCAGCGCCAGTAGCGTTGCTTCATCAACTCGGGGCCCAGCTGGCCGGCGACCGGCTTGTCGGCGTCCAGCGTGATGTACTGGCCGCGCGTCGTGCGGTAGACGAGGAATGTCATCGAGCCGGCTTTGCCCGCGTCGCTCATCAGCGCCACGTCGAAACCTGCCGGCGGCGGACTGTTGCCGAAGAAGCTGTGGGCTGTCTGCGGCTCGCGGGTGACCACGCGGCGCTTGCCGCTCTCGGCGATCAGCTTGTCCTGGAGCACCTGCAGCGTCGGCGCCGAGGCGTCGGCGCAGTTCGTCGACCAGCGGCCGCCGTAGAGCGTCATGGCGTCGGGCGGCAGGCCCGCGGCCGGCTGCTGCGACCAGGCCGCGGCCGGGAGGAGGGCTGCCAGCAGCGCGGTAGCCAGCAGCGTCCGGGTGTCGTTCTTTGGTGTCGTCATTCTTCAGGCCGTTTTCGGGGAGGGCGTCTTTGGTTTATAGGCGCAGAAGGTGGCCACCGCACATTCCCAGCACCGCGGCTTGCGCGCCACGCAGATGTAGCGGCCATGCAGGATCAGCCAGTGGTGCGCATGCAGCCGATATTCCGGCGGAACGCGCTTCTCGAGCTTGAGCTCCACTTCGAGCGGCGTCTTGCCGGGCGCGAGCCCGGTGCGGTTGCCCACGCGAAAGATATGCGTGTCGACCGCGATCGTCGCCTCGCCGAAGGCCACGTTGAGCACCACGTTCGCGGTCTTGCGTCCGACGCCGGGCAGCGCCTCCAGCTCGGCACGGGTGCGCGGCACCTCGCCGCCGTGCAGCTCCACCAGCATGCGGCAGGCCTCGATCAGGTGCTTGGCCTTGCTGCGGTACAGGCCGATGGTCTTGATGTACTCCTCCAGCCCCTCGACGCCCAGGTCGAGGATGGCCTGCGGCGTGTTCGCGACAGGAAACAGCTTGCGCGTGGCCTTGTTCACGCCCACGTCGGTGGCCTGCGCCGACAGCAGTACGGCTGCCAGCAGCTCGAAGGGGCTGTCGTATTCGAGCTCGGTCTCGGGTGTGGGGTTGGCCGCCTGCAGGGTGGCGAAGAAGAGGGAGATGTTGTCTTTTTTCATTGGGCTTCGTGAGTGCGGCTCGCGCAATATATCGTTGAAAGGCGATAGCCTTACGCAGCTTTATTGCCCGAGCTTTGGTGACAATGTCACCCAGAAAGTGAGACTGACCATGCAATTCGCCTCCCGCCTCGACAACGTCGAGACATCCGCCATCCGCGAACTCTTCAAGCTGCTGGGCAAGCCCGGCATCATCAGCTTCGCGGGCGGCTTCCCCGACAGCGCCATGTTCGACGTCGAGGGCCTCAAGGAGGCGAGCCAGAAGGCACTCACCGAAGAACCCGGCGGCGCGCTGCAATACGGTGCCACCGAAGGCTACGAGCCGCTGCGCACCCAGCTCAGCGCTTTCATGAAGACCAAGGGCGTCGACGTCGACCCGAGCGGCCTGATCGTCACCACCGGCAGCCAGCAGGCGCTGGACCTGCTGGGCAAGACCATGATCTCGCCCGGCGACAAGGTGATCGTCGAGGGCCCGACCTTCCTGGCGACCATCCAGTGCTTTCGCCTTTATGGCGCGCAGCTCATCAGCGCGCCCATCGACGCCAACGGCGTGAAGACCGACGAGCTGGAGAAGCTCATCGCCGAGCACAAGCCCAAGTTCGTCTACCTGATCCCCACCTTCGGCAACCCCAGCGGCGCGATGCTGACGCTGGAGCGCCGCAAGAAGGTGCTCGAACTGGCCGTGAAGTACCAGACGCTGATCGTCGAGGACGACCCCTACGGCGACCTCTACTTCGGCGAAGCCCCGCCGCCGTCGATCCTTGCGCTGAGCAAGGAAGTGCCGGGCAGCCGCGAACTGCTGGCCCACTGCGGCAGCCTGAGCAAGGTGCTGAGCCCCGGCCTGCGCATCGGCTGGATGATTGCTCCGCCCGAGCTGCTGGCCAAGGCAACGATGTGCAAGCAGTTCAGCGACGCGCACACGAGCACCTTCTCGCAGGCCACTGCCGCCCAGTACCTCAAGAGCGGCCGCATGCCCGCCACGCTGGCGCATGTGCGCGAGGTGTACGGCCAGCGCGCGCAAGCCATGGGCGCGGCGCTGAAGCGCGAGCTGGGCGATGCGGTGAGCTTCACGCAGCCCAACGGCGGCCTGTTCTTCTGGGCGCGCCTCACGGGCGCCAACGGCAAGCTTGCGGATGCGAATGAACTGGCGAAGCGCGCGATCGAGAAGCTCGTGGCCTTCGTGCCCGGCGCGCCATTCTTTGCCGAGAAGCCCGATGTGGCGACGCTGCGTCTGAGCTTCGCGACGGCCGATGTGGCGAAGATCGAAGAGGGCGTGAAGCGCCTCGGTCAGGCGCTGTAAAGAGCGTTGCCGATCACGGCGAGCGGTGCAGCCGGGGCGCCGCAAGCAGCTCCAGGTTGTCCGCAATGGCCGCATCCACGTTCGGATAGCGGCCTTTCATTTTCGAGAGCGTCATGATGGTCTGCAGCGCCTTCAGGTCCTTGACCGAGGGCGCGACCTTGATCTGCGCGATGGCGGCGGTGGGATTGCCACCATTGATCAATGCCATCACCTTGCTTGCCCAGTCGTTTGCGCGCGCCATGTCTTTACCTGCTTCCATTCGAAGCGCCGACTGTACACAGCGCAGCGGCCGTCGCCGCCAAGACCATCACGCGATATCCGCGAATCCCCCGAAGAAGGCGCTTGCATTGGCTTCCAGGCTCTCCAGGTGATAGCCGCCTTCCTGGACGATCAATGTCGGCAAGCCCAGCGCGCCAACAGCCTTGCCCAGGCGCCCGAAGCCCTCGGTCGTCACCGCGACCTGCGACTGCGGATCGTCCTTGTAGATGTCGAAGCCGAGGGCCAGCACCAGCGCGTCGGGCGCGAAGCGCCGCAGCGCCTCCGTGGCCTCGTCGAGCCGCTCGAAGAAGACTGCTTCCGGCGCGCCGTGCGGCATAGGGAAGTTGACGTTGAAGCCTTCGCCCTCGTCGGTCCCGCGCTCGTCTTCGTAGCCGGCCACTGCCGGGTAGAAGTTGGTCGGGTCACCGTGGATCGACACGTACATCACGTCGCTGCGGCCATAGAAGATTTCCTGCACGCCCTGGCCGTGGTGCATGTCGGTGTCGAGCACCGCCACACGCCCGAAGCGCCCGCGCAGCGCCTGGGCGGCGATGGCGGCGTTGTTGAGGTAGCAGAAGCCGCCGGCGGCATCGACGCGTGCATGGTGGCCGGGAGGGCGGCACAGCGCATAGGCTGCGCGGGCGCCGTCGGTGATGGCCGTCGCGCCGGCCACCGCGCTCTGGGCCGACCAGTACGCGGAGCGCCAGGTCTCGGCCCCGACCGGGCAACTGCCGTCCGCAAGGTAGCGCGCCGCCTTCGCCAGGATGCCGCGCAGGCGATTGGGCTCGCGCACGTAGACGTTCGACATCACCTCGTCGCCCCAGTCGGGCGGCATCTGCTTCCATTCACCGTGTGCTTCTTCGAGAAAGCGCAGGTAGTCGTCTCTGTGCACGGCGGCCAATGGTGCCATGCCGGCATCGGCCGGTGTCCGCAGGTCGAAGCCGAGCGATTGCACCGCGGCGACGAGCCGCAGCGCGCGCTCGGGAATTTCCTGTGGGGTGCGCATCTGTCCACGCGACAGATAGCTGCGCGGATGGTGCAGCAGCTGTTCCGGATGAAAAAAGGTCAGCATGGGTGATTCGGCGTGGTCGCCGCGGGATTTGCCTGGCAGCCATGGTAGCGAGCAAGATCGATGCCCATCCAGGGCATCGGGCGGTGCCGGATTCGGTGGCTTTCACATTGGTTACGATCACCCATGAGAAAAACCTTTCAGCTTCAGGTCGAGGGCAAGCACCCCGACCGTCTCCTCGAAGCCATCAAGCACGAGATCCGCAAGTACATCAAGCGCGAGCGGCGGCGCGTATTGCCCGAAGGCGCGGACTTCTGGGACTTCGACTGCAAGTTCGGCACCGAGGCCGAGAACGCCGAAGTCGTTCACCTGTCGGCCATCACCGGCCTCATCGACGGTGTGGTGAAAGAGGCCGGCAAGCAGTTCTACGTCGAGATCCTGGCCAAGCCCGGCCAGCGCAAGGCGCGCCCCGCGGGCGAAGCCGCACCGCCCACCGACGCCGAAGACTGACCCTCGCTCAGACCAGCGCCTGCGCCAGCCGCAGGCCGTGGCGCTGCTCCGCATCGTGCAGCGAGCGCGCAATCGACGGGTGCAGCCGCACCCCGTTCTTCGACTGCGCTTCCCGACGCTTCAACCCGCCTTCGCCCGGCAGCCGCACAGGCTTGGCCGGGTCGATGGGCGTGTTGTCGCGGCACTTGGCCGCCACATGGTCCATCTGGTGCAGGAAGGCGTCCTTGCCGCCGAAGGCGTTCAGGTCGTGCAGCGTGATGTGCACCGTCGCGCCCCAGCCCTCGGGCGGATCGGCACGGCCATGGCCCGCGAGGCCGGCCGTGAGCGTCTCGACCAGCAGCGCCATTCCGTAGCCCTTGTGCCCGTGGCTCAGCCCGCCGACCGGCAGCAGCGTGCCGGGCGGCTGGTCGAACAGCACTTGCGGATTGTTCGACGGCTTGCCGGTGGCGTCGATCAGCCATTCCTCGGCGAAGGTCTCGCCGGCCGCGCGCTTGCGGTTGCTCATGCCGTTGGTGGTGATGGAGGCCGAGATGTCGACCATCACGCCGCCCTGCGACAGCGGAAAGCCCATGGCCAGCGGGTTTGGCGTGAACACCGCCTGCGTGCCGCCGAAGGGCGCGACGCTGGCGGCATTGGGGTCGGAGCAGGCCAGCAGCATCAGCATGTCTTCCTGCAGCGCGCGCAGCATGTAGACGGCAAGGCAGGCGATGTGATGGCTGCGGCGGATCACGAGCGAAGCCGTGCCCAGCTCGCGCGCACGCGGCACCAGCAGGTCCATGCCCTGGTCCATGAGCCAGGGGCCGGGCAGGCGCTTGCCGTCCCACAGCACGGCGGCGGGGCGGTCCGACAGCACCTCGGGGGCGCCGTCGCGCGTCATGCCGCCTGACTCGATTTCCTTCACATAGCCGGCCAGCAGTGCGAGGCCGTGCGTGTCGTGGCCCAGCAGGTCGCCTTCGACCAGCGTGCGGGCCACGCTGTCGGCCATCGACGCGGCGAGCCCGGCCTTCTGCAGCAGGGCGCTGGCGTAGTCCCTGAGCGCGTCGGCGCTGTAGAGCGGAGCGGTGTCGGTCATTTCAATACCTCCAGCACGCGGTCGAGGCCGCCTTCGTTGATGGCCACCATGGCCTGCTCGCGCACCTTCGGCTTGGCGTGATACGCAACCGAAAGGCCGGCCTCGCCCATCATCGGCAGGTCGTTGGCGCCGTCGCCCACGGCGATGGTTTCCTGCGGCGAGATGCCCATGAGCGACGCCACTTCGAGCAGCGTGCGGCGCTTTTCGGCGCCGTCGCAGATGTCTCCCCAGCTCTGCGTGACCACCTGGCCGGTGAGCTTGCCGCCGGCTTCGTCGAGCAGGTTGGAGCGCGCGAAGTCGATGCCCAGCCGGTCCTTCACGCGGTTCGCGAAGAAGGTGAAGCCGCCCGAAACCAGCAGCACCTTGAGCCCGGCCGCCTTGCAGGCCGCCACCAGCTCGCTCGCGCCGGGGTTGAGCTTGAGCCGCTCGTCGTACACCTGCTGCAGCGCCTCGACCGGCACGCCCTGCAGCAGTGCCACGCGGCGGCGCAGGCTTTCCTTGAAGTCCTTGATCTCGCCGCGCATCGTGGCTTCGGTGATGGCGGCCACCTCGGCCTTCTTGCCGACCGCATCGGCGATCTCGTCGATGCATTCGATGTTGATCAGCGTCGAGTCCATGTCGAACGCGATCAGCTTGAAGTCGGCGAGCTTGAGCGGCGGCTTCACGCGCTGGATGACGAGGCCGGGGGAGATTTCTGTAGCGCTCATGCGGTGACGGTTTCCTTGACGATGGGTTGGCCCAGGCTGCGCAGCACGTCACGCACCAGTTGGGCCCGGTCTTTGGGCTCTTTCAGTTCGCGCTCGATGCGCAGCTTCTCGTTGCCGGCGAGTTTGATGTGCTTGTTCTTCTGGATCAGCTGGATGATGGCCATGCCATCGACCGGCGCGTCCTTCTTGAAGGTGATGTTGATGATCCCCGGCGCGGCATCGACCTTCACCACGCCGTAGGGCCGTGCCAGCACGCGCAGGCGGTGCGTGTCGATCAGCGTCTGCGCCTGCGGCGGCAGCTTGCCGAAGCGGTCGACGATTTCTTCCAGCAGCGTGTCGATCTGGTCGGGCGTCTTCGCGGTGGCCAGCTTCTTGTAGAACGACAGCCGCAGGTGCACGTCGCCGCAATAGTCGTCGGGCAGCAGGGCGGGTGCGTGCAGGTTGATTTCTGTCGTCACCGACAGCGGCGACAGCAGGTCGGGCTCCTGCCCGGCCTTGAGCGCACGCACGGCTTCGCTCAGCATCTCGTTGTAGAGCTGGAAGCCGATCTCCATCATGTTGCCGCTCTGGTTTTCGCCCAGCACCTCGCCGGTGCCGCGGATCTCCAGGTCGTGCATGGCCAGGTAGAAGCCGGAGCCCAGCTCTTCCATCTGCTGGATGGCGTCGAGCCGCTGCGCCGCATGCTTGGTCAGGCCTTCGGTGTCGGGCACCATGAGGTAGGCATAGGCTTGGTGGTGCGAGCGGCCGACGCGACCGCGCAGCTGGTGCAGCTGCGCCAGGCCGAACTTGTCGGCGCGGCTCATCACGATGGTGTTGGCGGTGGGCACGTCGATGCCGGTCTCGATGATGGTCGAGCACAGCAGCAGGTTGTAGCGCTGCGCCACGAAGTCGCGCATCACGCGCTCCAGCTCGCGCTCGGGCATCTGGCCGTGGGCCACGGCGATGCGGGCCTCGGGCAATATTTCTTCGAGCTTCTGGCGGCGGTTCTCGATGGTCTCGACCTCGTTGTGCAGGAAGTAGACCTGCCCGCCGCGCTTGAGCTCGCGCAGCACGGCTTCGCGGATCACGCCGGTGCCCTCGTTGCGCACGAATGTCTTGATGGCCAGCCGGCGCTGCGGCGCGGTGGCGATCACGCTCAGGTCGCGCAGGCCTTCGAGCGCCATGCCCAGCGTGCGCGGGATCGGCGTGGCCGTCAGCGTGAGCACGTCGACCTCGGCGCGCATGGCCTTCATCGCCTCTTTGTGGCGCACGCCGAAGCGATGCTCCTCGTCGATGATGAGCAGGCCCAGGTTCTTGAACTTGACCGACTGCGAGAGCAGCTTGTGCGTGCCGACCACGATGTCGACCTGGCCCTCGGCCAGCCCCTTGGCGGCTGCGGTGATTTCCTTGGCCGAGCGGAAGCGGCTCATCTCGGCCACCTTCACGGGCCATTTGGCGAAGCGGTCGACCAGCGTCTGGTAGTGCTGCTCGGCCAGCAGCGTGGTGGGCGCGAGAAACGCCACCTGCTTGCCACCAGTCACAGCGATGAAGGCGGCGCGCAACGCAACTTCGGTCTTGCCGAAGCCCACGTCGCCGCACACGAGGCGGTCCATTGGCTGGGGCGAGATCATGTCCTGCACCACGGCGTGGATCGCGGCCTTCTGGTCCGCCGTTTCCTGGAAGCCGAAGTCGTTGGAAAACACTTCGTAGTCGGCCGGCGAGTAACGGAAGGCGTGGCCCTCGCGCGCGGCGCGGCGGGCGTAGATGTTGAGCAGCTCGGCGGCCGAGTCGCGCACCTGTTCGGCTGCCTTGCGCTTGGCCTTTTCCCACTGGCCGGAGCCCAGCTTGTGCAGTGGGGCTTCGTCGGCGCTGACGCCGGTGTAGCGGCTGATCTGGTGCAACTGCGACACGGGCACGTAGAGCGTGGCCTTGTCGGCGTACTCCAGGTGCAGCATTTCCTGCAGCAGCGGCTTGCCCTCGGCGTCGGTGCCCTGGCCCAGGTCCATGTGGATCAGGCCGCGGTAACGGCCGATGCCGTGCGCGGTGTGGACCACCGGGTCGCCCACGTTGAGCTCCGACAGGTCCTTGATGAGCGCTTCGACGTCGCTGACCTGTTCCTGCTTCTTGTTGCGCCGGCGCGTGGTGGGCGCGGTGGCGAACAGCTCGGTTTCGGTGACGAGGTCGATGCCCTGTTCGCGCCAGGCGAAACCCGAGGCCAGCGCGGCGGTGGCGATGCCGATCTTTTCGTCGGCGGAGGCTTCGAACTCGGCCAGCGAGTCGAAGGCCGGCGGGCTCACGCCGCTGGCGCGCAGGAAGTCGAGCAGGCTTTCGCGGCGGCCGTCGCTCTCGGCGATCAGCAGCACGCGATGTGGCGTGGCGCGGATGTGGGCCTTCAGGCCGACCAGCGGGTCTTCGGCACCGCGCACCACGGCGAAGGGCGGCAGTTTGTCGAACTCGGCGTAGGGTGCGTCCGTAGGCACATCGCCGCGAATTGCGAGCTGCGCATGGGGCTTGGCGCGCTGGTAGAACTGCTCGGCGTTTAGGAACAGCGCCTCGGGCGGCAGGGCTGGGCGCTCGGGGTCGCCGCGCACCAACCGGTAGCGTTCGTTCGTGTCATGCCAGAAATGCTGGAAGGCCGGTTCGAGATCGCCGTGCAGCACCACGGTGGCATCCGGCCCGAGGTAGTCGAACACCGTGGCCGTCTCGTCGAAGAACAGCGGCAGGTAGTACTCGATGCCGGCGGTGGCCACGCCGTTGCCCATGTCCTTGTAGATGCGGCTCTTGGTCGGGTCGCCTTCGAGCAGTTCGCGCCAGCGGCTGCGAAAGCGCCCGCGCGCGTCGTCGTCCATCGGGAACTCGCGGCCCGGCAGCAGCCGCACTTCGGGCACCGGGTACAGGCTGCGCTGTGTGTCGGGGTCGAAGGTGCGGATGGAGTCGATCTCGTCGTCGAACAGGTCGACGCGGAAAGGCACCGGCGAGCCCATGGGGAACAGGTCGATCAGGCCGCCGCGCACCGCGTATTCGCCGGGGCTCACCACCTGCGTCACATGGGTGTAGCCGGCCAGCGTGAGCTGGGCCTTGAGCTTCGACTCTTCCAGCTTCTGCTTGGCCTTGAACTGGAAGGTGTAGCCGGCCAGGAAGGCCGGCGGCGCCAGCCGGTAGAGCGCGGTGGTGGCGGGCACCAGCACCACGTCGGCCTCTTTCTGGCTGATGCGCCAGAGGGTGGCAAGGCGCTCGCTGATCAGGTCCTGGTGGGGCGAGAAGCTGTCGTAGGGCAGCGTTTCCCAGTCGGGGAAGAGGGCGCAGCGCAGGTCGGGCGCGAAGAAGGCGATCTCGTCGATCAGGCGCTGGGCGTCGTTGGCATCGGCCGTGAACATCGCCGTGGCGCGCCCCGCGGCTTTCTCGCGCATGGCCAGCTGCGCCAGCAGCAAGGCATCGGCCGACAACGGGGGGCGCGGCAGCGTGAAACGCTTGCCCGCCGTGAGGTGGGGGAGGTCCATGGAACGCTTGGTGGAAATGCACAACACCCCGCGCCGGCTGGCGAGGGGTGTGCACAGCGGGCAATTCTAGAATGGCGGCCCCTTATTCGCTTGTCGGCCACCGCCGACGCCGGGCCCTCCCTCATGTCCTCTTCCCGACTCTTCGTGCTGATCCCGTGTGCCGGCTCCGGCTATCGCGCGGGGCATGCGCAGTCCACCCAGCCCAAGCAGTACCGGCGGCTGGCCGGCCTGCCGATGGTGGCCCACACGCTGGAGGCCTTCCGCGCGCTGGCGGGGCGCTTCGCCGGGCTGGCGCTGGTGGTGTCGCCGGACGACCGCGATGTGGATGCGGTGCTGCCGCGCTTTCCCGCCGAGAACGAATACCTGCTGCGCGTGGGCGGCGTGACCCGCGCGGCCACGGTGCGCAACGGCCTCGTGGCGCTGCGGCAGAAGGGCGCTGGCGCACACGACTGGGTGCTGGTGCACGACGCGGCGCGCTGCCTCGTCACTTCGAGTCAGATCGAGGCGCTGATCGCGGCCTGCGAGCACGACGCCGTCGGTGGCCTGCTGGCGCAGCGGCTGGCGGACACGCTGAAGTCGTCGACCACCGAAAGCCGCGTGGCCCAGACCCTGCCACGTGCCGACAAGTGGCTGGCGCAGACGCCGCAGATGTTCCGCATCGGCATGCTGCTCGACGCGCTGGAGCGCACGGGCGACACGGTGACCGACGAGGCCGGCGCCATCGAGGCCGTTGGCCTGTCGCCGCTGCTGGTGCCGGGCAGCGCGCAGAACTTCAAGGTGACCTTTCCCGAAGACTTTGCGCTGGCCGAAGCAGTTCTGCTTGGCCGCAAGAAGGGCCTGGCATGACGAGCGCTTTCAATATCCGCGTGGGCGAGGGCTGGGACGTTCACCAGCTGGTGGCAGGGCGCAAGCTGATCCTGGGCGGCATCGAGGTGCCGCACACCACCGGCCTGCTGGGCCATTCGGATGCCGACGTGCTGCTGCACGCCATTACCGATGCGCTGCTGGGCGGCGCGGGGCTGGGTGACATCGGCCGGCATTTTCCGGATACCGACCCGCAGTTTCGCGGCGCCGATTCGTCGGTGCTGCTGGCCGAGGCGGCGCGCCGGGTGCGCGCGGCGGGCTGGGAGATCGGCAACGTCGACAGCACCGTGATCGCGCAGGCGCCCAAGCTCGCGCCGCACATTCCGCTCATGTGCCAGCGCATCGCCGACACGCTGGGCATTGCGCTCGGGCAAGTGAACGTGAAGGCGAAGACGGCCGAGAAGCTCGGCCCGGTGGGCGAGGGCCGCGCGATGGAAGCCCGCGCGGCCGTGCTGCTGCACGGCTGACGCGGCCCCGGATCAGGCCGGCTTCTTGCCGCCGCCCTGCGGCTCGCCGGGCTTGGCGCTGCCGGGTGGCATCGCGCGCGGCATCCGGATATGCGCCGCCAGGCCGCGGCCCGGCGTGCTGGTCAGCGCAAAGGTGCCGCCCATGCGCTCGATGTTCTTCGCCACGATCGACAGGCCCAGGCCTGCACCGGCGGCTGACGTGCGCGCGGCATCGCCACGGAAGAAGGGCTTGGTCAGCTGCGAGAGCAGGGCGGGCTCGACGCCCGCGCCGTGATCGCGCACCTTGATGAGCACCGCGTCGTTGTTGGCCTGCGCCTGGATCGTCACGTCGGCCACGCCCGTGGAGGGCGACTTGCCATAGCGCCGCGCGTTCTCGACCAGGTTGGAGATCACGCGGGTGAGCTCGACCTCGTCGCCCAGCACCCGCAGGTCGGGGGGCACCTCGACCTTGATGTTCATTTCCTCGTAGTCCTGTACGGCGTAGGTACAGGCGTCGACCACATCGCGCAGCAGCACCGGGCGCGGATCGACATGGTCGGGCCGCGCGTAGTCGAGGAACTTGTCGATGATCGCGTCGAGTTGGGCGATGTCGGCGGCCATGTGGTCGCGCGCGTCTTCGTCGGCCACGCTCATTTCGGTTTCGAGCCGCAGCCGGGCCAGCGGCGTGCGCAAGTCGTGCGAGATGCCGGCCAGCATGATGGCGCGGTCCTGCTCGATCTTGGCGAGCTGGTCTGCCATCCGATTGAAGCCGATATTGACCGCGCGAATCTCGTTGGTACGGGCGCGCTCGTCGAGCCGGTGCGCCTCGTACTCGCCCTCGCGCACCTGCATGGTCGCGCGCGACAGCTGCTTGAGCGGCAGGTTGATGAGCCGGGTGATCAGCGCCGCGCCAGCCAGCGACAGCGCCATGGCAGTGCTGAGCCACACCAGCCAGGTGCGCCCGCCTACGCGGCTGAAGCGCGTCGGGTCGAGCAGCAGCCAGTAGGTGTCGCTCTCGATGGTGAAGCCGATCCACAGGCCCGCCTCGTCGTTCACGCGGCTGGCCACCGTGGTGCCTTCGCCCAATTGGTCGATCAGCTCCTCGGTCACGCGCAGGTCGAGCGCGCCGCTGGTGTAGGGCTGGAACCGGTCGTTGGGTTCGCGCGGCAGGATGCGCACGCCCTCCTGGTCGGCCAGCGTCTTGATCAGCGACACCCGGGTGATGGCGTCCGAATACACCAGCGCCGCGCGGGTGAGGTTCACGAGCGAGGCGATCTGGTGGGCGGTTTGAATGGCGCGCGGCTCGTATTCGAGCGAGCGGAAGGTCTGCAGCCAGGCGACGGTACAGCCGATCAGCAGCAGCGCCAGCAGGAAGAAAGTGCGCCAGAAAAGGCTGAAGCCCAGCTTGAGGCCGGGGCGTCGGTCACGTTGCGCGCTCGCTTCGAGCGGGCTCGGCATCGTGACCTGTGCGCCGTCCTCCTGAGCGGGGCCTGGTCTGGTGGATTGGCCGATGGCCACCTCTCAACGTGGCGTCAGGCCGTGCCGTCCGGCACGAACACGTAGCCCACGCCCCAGACGGTCTGGATGTAGCGCGGCGCTGCGGCGTCGGACTCGACCAGCTTGCGCAGGCGCGAGATCTGCACGTCCAGGCTGCGGTCGAAGGGCTCGAACTCGCGCCCGCGCGCCAGCTGGGCCAGCTTTTCGCGCGACAGCGGTTGACGCGGATGGCGCACCAGCGCCTTCAGCATCGCGAACTCGCCGGTGGTCAGCGAGAGCTCTTCGCCATCCTTTTTCAAGGTGCGCGAGCCGAGATCGAAGGCGAACGGGCCGAAAGTGACGGTCTCGTTCTCCGTGGAGGGGGCGCCCGGCGCTTCGAGCGGCGGACGGCGGCGCAGCACTGCGTGCACACGGGCCAGCAGTTCGCGCGGGTTGAAAGGCTTGCCGAGGTAGTCGTCTGCGCCGACTTCGAGACCGACGATGCGGTCCACGTCTTCGCCCTTGGCGGTGAGCATGATGATCGGCGTGCGGTCGTTGGCGGCGCGCAGGCGTCGGCAGACCGAGAGGCCGTCTTCGCCGGGCATCATCAGGTCGAGCACGATCAGGTCGACCGTGTCGCGCAACAGGATGCGGTTGAGCGCCTTGCCGTCCTCGGCCACGATCACTTCAAAACCTTCCTGGGTCAGATAGCGGCGCAGGAGGTCGCGGATGCGGGCGTCGTCGTCGACGATCACGATCTTGTCGGTGCGAGCGGGAACTTGAGTCATTTCTACAACGATGAATTTGTAACAGGGCCGATTCTGAAGGCGTTGAGTGGTCGTTGAGCCGGATTTACTTATGGTTTGACACTAAGTTACAAAACTTGCGGACGCTCGCCGTCTGGTCATCTGACGTTAGCGCGGAGGTGGCAAAGTCGCTTTTCCTGATGACTTCCACTCAATGAGACGTCCTTTTTCAGCCCTCCCGTTCATCCTCGTTTTCGCCTGCGGCCCGTCGCTGGCGGTGTCTGGCGACTTTTTCAGGGTGGGCGAGGTGCGTCGCAGCGAGGTCCGTGACGCGGTGGCGACCCATCGGGCCGCGCAGCGCGAGGAGGTCCGCCGCGAACAGGCGATCGCCGGCCGGCGTCTTACCGCCGCCGAACTGTTCGAGCTGCGGCAGCAGGTCCGTGGCCAATGGACCCCGCCCGCGGCGGGTGCTTTGATCAATTCGGCAGAATCGCAGCCGGCCGAGCGGATCGTGCCGGTGCCTCCGGCCGCGGATCGCCAGTCGCTTACCGCGCCGCGCAGCCAGCGCCGCTGACGCGCCGGCTGGCCTGCCTGCGAACGCGGGCCTGTTTTTCACACCAACAAAGGGAGTACTTCGCCTTGAAGAAAAAAATCAAACTGCTCGCGGCCTGCGCCGCCCTGGCCGCTGCCGGCAACGCACTGGCCCAGAACGTCGTCACACCCGCGCCACAGAACGTGTTGCAGCTGACGGCTTCCGGCACGATCGAAGTCCAGCAGGACATGCTGAGCATGACGCTCGTGACCACCCGCGACGCAACCGACGCAGCCACCGTGCAGACGCAGTTGAAGGCCGCGCTCGACGCCGCACTGGCCGAAGCGAAGAAGAACGCGCAGGCGGGCCAGCTTGACGTGCGCACCGGCAACTTCAGCCTGTCGCCGCGCTACACGAAGGACGGCAAGATCAACGGCTGGCAGGGCTCGACCGAGCTGGTGCTCGAAGGCCGCGACTTCCCGCGTATCACCCAGACGGCCGGGCGCATCACCACGCTCAGCGTGGGCAACGTGGGCTTCGGCCTGAGCCGCGAGCAGCGCGCCAAGACCGAGACCGAGGCGCAGAACATCGCCATCGAGAACTTCAAGCAGAAGGCCGGCGAGCTGGCCAAGGGCTTCGGCTTCGGTGGCTACACGCTGCGCGAGGTGTCGGTGAACGCGAGCGACAACGGCCCGATCCGTCCGCGCATGATGGCGGTGCAGGCCAAGTCGTTCTCGGCCGATTCGGCTGTGCCGGTCGAGGCCGGCAAGACCAGCGTGGTGGTGAGCGTGTCGGGCTCGGTGCAGCTCAAATAAGAGAAACCCGTACCGGCGGGCTACCCTTTACTGGGCAGTCCATCCGCCGTCCATGGCCCAGGCAACGCCCCGTACCTGGTCGGCCGCCGGCGAGCACAGGAAGACGGCGAGGCCGCCTAGTTGCTCGACCGTGGTGAACTGCAGCGAAGGCTGCTTTTCGCCCAGCAGGTCGTTTTGCGCCTGCGCGGCCGTGATGCCTTCTCGCGCTGCGCGGTCGTCGATCTGCTTCTGCACCAGCTGGGTGAGCACCCAGCCCGGGCAGATCGCATTGGCGGTGACGCCGGTGGTCGCGGTTTCGAGCGCGACCGACTTGGTCAGGCCGACGATGCCGTGCTTGGCCGCCACATAGGCCGACTTCTGCGCCGACGCCACGAGGCCATGGGCCGACGCGATGTTGATGACGCGGCCCCAGTTGGCCTCGCGCATCGCTGGAATTGCCAGGCGCGTCGTATGAAAGGCGCTGGTGAGGTTGATTGCGATGATGGCGTCCCAACGTTCGGTGGGAAAGTCTTCGACCTTGGCCACGTGCTGGATGCCGGCGTTGTTCACGAGGACGTCGACGCGGCCGAATTTCGAAGCGGCGAAGCTCATCATGTCTTCGATCTGGTCGGGCTTGCTCATGTCGGCGCCGTGGTACTCGGCGCGCACGCCGAGCGCTTCGATCTCGGCCTTGGGGGCTTGGGCATCGCCGAAGCCGTTGAGCACGATGTTTGCTCCTTGTTGAGCGAGAGCCTTGGCGATGGCGAGGCCAATGCCGCTGGTGGACCCCGTGACAAGCGCGGTTTTGCCTTTGAGCATGAAGATCAATCTCCGGATGAATTAGGATGCGACGAGACAATTATCCGCACCAGGACGACTTCGTTTTCATGACCGAACCGACGCTTCATTACGTGGCGTGCGACGACGCCCAGGGCGGCCATCGCATGGCCTATTGGCAATGGGGCGACGCGCGCAGTACGCATGTCGTGATCTGCGTGCACGGGCTGACCCGGCAGGGTCGCGATTTCGACCGGCTGGCGCAGGCCATCGTGGCGCGCGCCGGAGGCAATGTGCGTGTGGTCTGCCCTGACGTGGTGGGCCGAGGGCGCAGCGACTGGTTGCGTGACCCGGCCTTTTATCAAGTGCCGGTGTATGCGGCCGACATGGTCGCGCTGATTGCGCAACTGCATCGCGAGCAGGCAATCGACACGCTCGACTACCTGGGCACCAGCATGGGCGGGCTGATCGGCTTCGTGCTTGCAGGCCACAAGGAACTGCCGCTGGCGCGGCCCATTCGCCGCTTCATTGCGAACGATGTCGGCCCGACGATCGAGCCAGCCGCGGTGCAACGCATCGGTGCCTATGTGGGGAAGAACGGCAGTTACGAGAGCGTGCAGGCGGCGGCCGATGCCATGTGGGTGCTGTCGACCACCTTCGGCCCGCACACTCCGGCCCAGTGGCTGGCACTGTCGCAACACATGGTGGTGCCTGCCTCGCAGCGCACGGCCGACGGTTCGGCCAAGGTCGAAGCGGGCAGTGATGATGAAGGCTCCTGGCTGCTTCACTACGATCCGGCCATCGGCGTGGCGCTGCGCGCCATCACCCCCGAGGCTGCGGCACAGGGTGGCGCGATCATGTGGAGCCTGTACGACGCGATCGAGGCGCGCACGCTCATCACTCGCGGCGCCGTGTCGGATCTGCTCTCGCGCGAAACGGCCCTGGCCATGACGCAGCGCGGCCCGCATGCCAAGCTGGTCGAGTTCGAAGGCGTGGGCCATGCGCCGACCTTTGTCGACCCCGCACAGATCGCTGCCGTCACCGACTTCCTTTTCGACTGAGTGATTGAGTGAACGAAGCGTGAAGCGCGATTCTTCGAGCCTCCAGACGGCACCCATGTCCGACGCGGCCATGGTCGACTACCCGTTGTCCGCCGCAACGGCCGACCGCACGCCGGTGATGGAGAACATGCTGGCGCGCGCGCGTGCGTTCGCCGAGCCGCTGATCGCCGATGAAAAGCTCGACACGGGCGAGAACACACTCGCACACGCCGACGCGGTGGCCACCATCGTCGCGAAGATGGGCGGCTCCGAGGCCATGCAGGCGGCGAGCTACCTGGTCTATTCGTGCCAGCACCTGAACCGCCCGCAGGAAGTGATCGCCAAGGTGTTCGGCGACAACTTCGCGGCGCTCGCGGTCGAGACGACCAAGTTGGTGCGTGTGCAGGAGCAGGCCCGCTCGGCTTCGCAGGGGCATCACGTCGAAGGCGCCGGTGCGCAGACCGAGAACGTGCGCAAGATGCTGCTGGCGTTCTCGCGCGACCTGCGCGTGGTGATGCTGCGGCTGGCCTCGCGCCTGCAGACGCTGCGGCATGCAGCTGCGAGCAAGCGGCCCGCACCCGAGGGCGTTGCGCGCGAGTCGCTGCAGGTGTTTGCGCCACTGGCCAACCGGCTGGGTATCTGGCAGGTGAAGTGGGAGATCGAAGATCTCTCGTTTCGCTTCCTCGAGCCTGAAACCTACAAGCTGATCGCGCGCCTGCTCGACGAAAAGCGCATCGAGCGCGAAGGGCACGTCGAGCAATTGCGCTCGCAGCTGGAGAGCGAGCTGCAGGCCGAAGGCGTCAAGGCCGCGGTGCAGGGGCGGCCCAAGAACATCTACAGCATCGTCAAGAAGATGCGCGGCAAGTCGCTCGACTTCGAGCAGGTCTTCGACATCCTCGCGCTGCGCGTGGTGGTGCCTGACGTCAAGGACTGCTATGCGGCCCTGGCGTGGGTGCACTCGCATTTCCAGCCGATCGACGAAGAGTTCGACGACTACATCGCGCGGCCCAAGCCCAATGGCTACCAGTCGCTGCACACGGTGGTGCGCGAGCTGGTGGATGGCAAGGCGGGCAAGCCGATCGAGATCCAGATTCGCACCGAAGAGATGCACGACCACGCCGAGCATGGCGTGGCGGCGCACTGGGCCTACAAGGAAGCGGGCCACAAGGGCTATGCGGGCGTGTGGGCCAGCGGCGAGTACGACGCGAAGATCGCGGTGCTGCGGCAACTGCTGGCGTGGGAGCGCGATCTGTCGGGTGGCCTGCAGGGGCAGGGGCTGTTCGATGACCGCATCTATGTGCTGACGCCCGATGCCGCCATCGTCGAACTGCCGCAGGGTGCGACGCCAGTCGACTTTGCCTACACCGTGCACACCACGCTGGGCCATCGCTGCCGCGGGGCGCGTGTCGATGGCGCGATGGTGCCGTTGAACACGCCGCTGTCGAACGGGCAGACGGTCGAGATCATCGCGGCCAAGGAGGGCGGGCCTTCACGCGACTGGCTCAATGCCGAACTGGGCTACCTGGCCAGTCATCGTGCACGTGCGAAGGTGCGTGCATGGTTCAACGCACAGATCACGCACGAGACCGTGGCGCGCGGACGCGAAGCGGTCGAGAAGCTGCTGCAGCGCGAAGGCAAGACGGCCGTGCGGCTCGAAGACCTGGCGTCGCAGCTGGGCTTCAAGTCGGCGGACCATCTGTTCGAAGTGGTGGGCAAGGACGAATTCTCGCTGCGCAACATCGAGACGCTGCTGCGCCCGCCGGAGCCCGCGCCGGGGCCCGACGACGGCGTGCTCATCAAGAAGGCGCGCGGCAGCGAGAAGTCGGGCAAGGGCGGCGTGCTCGTGGTGGGCGTGTCTTCGTTGATGACGCAGCTTGCCAAGTGCTGCAAGCCTGCGCCGCCCGATGCCATTCGCGGCTTCGTCACGCGAGGCCATGGTGTCAGCGTGCACCGCAGCGATTGCAGCAACTTCCGCACGATGGCCGCGAAGGATGGCGAGCGCGTCATCGACGTGGAGTGGGGCGTCGCGAAGAAGGGCGCCGACGCGCCCGTGTATGCGGTGGACGTGGCTGTGGAAGCGGCCGACCGTCAGGGCCTGCTGCGCGATATCTCCGATGTGTTCGCACGCGAGAAGATGAACGTGATCGGCGTGCAGACGCAGTCGATCAAGGGCACGGCGTGGATGACGTTCACCGTTGAAATCGCGGATGCCGCGCGGCTCACGCAGGTTCTTGGCATGGTCACGGCAGTGATTGGTGTGCGATCTGCACGTCGTCGCTGAAAAGCACGTTTTCTCCTGCTACAATAGCTGCTTCTCGGACACATCCTTAGGCGCGTAGCTCAGCTGGTTAGAGCACCACCTTGACATGGTGGGGGTCGTTGGTTCGAGTCCAATCGCGCCTACCAATTTCTGCTTCAGTCCCGGCCAACCACCGGATCAGCTGACAGAGCATGCACCGGGTTCCCCGGTGCACATATCGTCCCTTGTGGTGATGCAGGCAAAGACCTTGGCCATGTTGTTGTGCTACCTTGGCTGCTCTGCAATTCCATTCCACTTTTCTTGATAAGCGATCAGATGAATACGCGATCAACGCCTGTTGATCGGGCTCATGCCGACAAGCGCCTGGCCGCACTGTTGAGGCAGGCTCCTCTCGAGTTTGCGCGTGCTGTCTACGGCATCAACGACTATGCAGGTGGGCGCACCGACACCATGGCGGCACGCGAGGTGGTGCGTGCGCAACGCCAGGGCATTCCTCTGACCGAAGAGCGCGCCGAGCAACGCGCTCGCGCATATCTGCCGACCGTGGGACAAGAACATTGCCCGCGCTGCTGGGTGGTCTACGGGCAGAAAACGCCGCTGCGGTTTCGGGAGGCCGACGAAGAGCGACCCGAGACGGCTGCATGCCATGCATGCGGCGCGGAGTACGCGACATCGCCGGATTGAGGAAAGTGCCGCGTCTGGTCAGGGTAAACCTTGTCGCGGCGCAGCAAAACCGCTCCCTAGAATCATCCGATGACATGGGCGTCCATGTGAAGGAGTCCGCAGTGCAGAGCAAGAAGTCCGGGGTCAAGCCGGTACAGCGTGTGATCAAGAAGTACCCCAACCGAAGGCTCTACGACACCGAGACATCCACGTACATCACGCTGACCGAGGTGAAGCAGCTGGTCATCCAGAGTGCCCAGTTCGTGGTGCGCGATGCCAAGACCGGCGACGACCTCACGCGCAGCATCCTGCTGCAGATCATTCTCGAAGAAGAGGCGGGCGGTGCGCCGATGTTCACCGAGCAGGTGCTGGCCAACATCATCCGTTTCTACGGGCAGGCGATGCAGGGCTACATGGGCCCGTACCTCGAGAAGAACATCCAGGCCATGACCGAAGTGCAGGCGCAACTGACCGAAAAGGCCGAAGGCCTGACACCCGAGATGTGGTCGCGCTTCATGACCATGCAGTCGCCGATGCTGCAGGGACTGATGGGCAATTACGTCGAGCAATCGAAGAACGTTTTCCTGCAAATGCAGGAGCAGATGCAGAAAAACACCGAGCAGGTACTGGGGGCCTTTGGCATTAAGCGGCCCTGAATGTCCTGCCGTCACCGATAGCTGGGACAATAGAGGCATATGAGCGAAGTTGCCTCCCCCGAACGTACGGCCACGCCGACCGCCCCCAAGGTCGGTTTCGTGAGCCTGGGCTGCCCCAAGGCCCTGACCGATTCCGAACTGATCCTGACCCAGCTGAGTGCCGAGGGTTATCAAACCGCCAAGACTTTCGAAGGTGCCGACCTGGTGATCGTCAACACCTGCGGCTTCATCGACGATGCCGTGAAGGAGAGCCTGGACACCATTGGCGAAGCGCTGGCAGAAAATGGCCGTGTGATCGTCACCGGCTGCCTGGGCGCCAAGATCGGCGACCAGGGCGGCAATCTGGTGCGCCAGATGCACCCGAGCGTGCTGGCCGTGACCGGCCCGCACGCCACGCAGGAGGTGATGGATGCGGTGCATGCGAACCTGCCGAAGCCGCACGATCCCTTCATCGACCTGGTGCCGAATACTTTCGGTGTCGCCGGTCTCAAGCTGACGCCGCGCCACTACGCCTACCTGAAGATCAGCGAGGGCTGCAACCACCGCTGCACCTTCTGCATCATTCCCTCGATGCGCGGCGACCTCGTGTCGCGGCCGGTCGGCGATGTGTTGAGCGAGGCCAAGGCCTTGTTCGAAGGCGGCGTGAAAGAGCTGCTGGTGATCAGCCAGGACACCTCGGCCTACGGCGTCGACGTGAAATACCGCACCGGGTTCTGGGACGGCAAGCCGGTCAAGACCCGCATGCTCGAACTGGTGCGCACGCTGGGCGAAATCGCCGAGCCATATGGCGCCTGGGTTCGCCTGCACTATGTGTATCCGTACCCGAGCGTTGACGAGATCATTCCGTTGATGGCGAGCGGCCAGGTGCTGCCGTATCTCGACGTGCCCTTGCAGCACAGCCATCCCGATGTGCTGAAGCGCATGAAGCGCCCGGCCAGTGGCGAGAAGAATCTGGAGCGGCTGGCGCGCTGGCGCGAGGTGTGTCCGGAACTCGTGATCCGCAGCACCTTCATCGCCGGATTCCCCGGCGAAACGGAACAGGAATTCGAGCATCTGCTCGACTTCATTCGTGAAGCCGAGATCGACCGCGCCGGTTGCTTTGCCTACAGCCCGGTCCAAGGCGCCACCGCCAACGACATTCCGGGCATGCTGCCCGAAGCCGAGCGCGAGGCGCGCCGCGCGCGTTTCATGGAGGTGGCCGAGGCCGTGTCGATCGCCAAGCTGCAAAGACGCGTCGGCTCGACGATGCAGGTGCTGGTCGATTCGGCGCCGGGCATGGGCCGCAAGGGCGGGGTGGGGCGCACGTATGCCGATGCGCCGGAGATCGACGGCACGGTTCGCCTGCTGCCGCCCGAGAAGATCAGCAAGACGCTGAAGGTGGGTGAGTTCACCCGCGCGCGCATCGTGGGTGCCGAGGGCCACGACCTGATCGCATTGCCCGTTTGATGCGGATTCGAATGGACAAGAAAAAAGCCACCGGAGGCCGGTGGCTTGAATCGAATGACCTGGTAAGGGTCTGCTTGAATTTGGTGCCCAGAAGAGGACTCGAACCTCCACGATGTTACTCGCTAGTACCTGAAACTAGTGCGTCTACCAATTCCGCCATCTGGGCTTGTTCTGCTTTTCAGCAAAGACTACGAGTATACACAATTTGGCCCGGCAATTTCGTCGCCTCGAAGCGTGTGGAGAAGCTCCAACGTCTGCTTGGCCTCGCTTGTGAAGGCTGCATCGAGCGTTTGATGCGAATTCGAATGGACAAGAAAAAAGCCACCGGAGGCCGGTGGCTTGAATCGAATGACCTGGTAAAGGTCTGTTTAAACTTGGTGCCCAGAAGAGGACTCGAACCTCCACGATGTTACTCGCTAGTACCTGAAACTAGTGCGTCTACCAATTCCGCCATCTGGGCCCACAGAGCTGCCGAAGCAGCAATGTTTTGAATTTCAGGAAAGAAGGAGATCATATCAAAAATAATGTCACTTCCAGCGGCTTGCTGGATGAATTCGAAGGAACTGTTCAAGGACATCGCGATGGGCACGGCTTCGTGCAGCGCGACGACGGTGAAGCAGACATCTACCTGCCGCCGAACGAAATGCGCGCGGTGTTGCACAAGGACCGCGTCAAGGCGCGCGTCGTGCGCCAGGACCGCCGCGGTCGCCCCGAAGGGCGCGTGGTGGAAATCGTCGAGCGTCCCGAGCAGCCCATCATCGGCCGCCTGTTGCACGAAGGCGGCATCTGGCTCGTTGCACCGGAAGACAAGCGCTACGGCCAGGACGTCCTGATTCCCAAGGGCGCAACCGGTCCCGCGAAGGTGGGGCAGGTGGTTGTCGTGCAACTCACCGAGCCGCCGGCTCTGTTCGGCCAGCCCGTTGGCCGCGTGAAAGAAGTGCTGGGCGAGATCGACGACCCCGGCATGGAGATCGAGATCGCCGTACGCAAGTATGGCGTGCCGCACGAGTTTTCCGCGGAGTGCCTGGCCGAAGCCAAGGCATTGCCCGAGAAGGTCCGTCCCGCCGACAAGAAGGGGCGCGTCGACCTCACCGACATTCCGCTTGTCACCATCGACGGTGAAGACGCGCGCGACTTCGACGACGCCGTGTACTGCGAACCCGCGAAGGTGGGCCGCGGCAAGGGCTGGCGCCTGCTGGTTGCCATTGCCGATGTCAGCGCCTATGTGCAGACCGGCTCGGGCATCGACATTGACGCCTACGACCGCGCCACCAGCGTGTACTTTCCGCGCCGCGTGATTCCGATGCTGCCCGAGAAGCTGTCGAACGGCCTGTGCTCGCTCAACCCCGAGGTCGAGCGCCTGTGCATGGTGTGCGACATGCTGGTCGCGGCCGACGGCGAGATCTACGCGTACCAGTTCTACCCGGCCGTGATGTTCAGCCATGCGCGCTTCACGTACACCGAGGTGGCTGCCATCCTCGGCAACACGCGCGGCCCCGAAGCTGCCAAGCGCAAGGACCGCGTCAAGGACCTGCTGAACCTTGCCGACGTCTACAAGGCGCTGCTCAAGCAGCGCGGCAAGCGTGGCGCGGTCGACTTCGAAACCACCGAGACGCAGATCATCTGCGACGACGCCGGCCGCATCGAAAAGATCGTGCCGCGCACGCGCAACGAGGCGCACCGCCTGATCGAAGAGGCAATGCTCGCGGCCAACGTCTGCAGCGCCGACTTCATCGCCGAAGGCAAGCACCCGGGCCTGTACCGCGTGCACGAAGGCCCGACGCCCGAGAAGAAGGAAATCCTGCGCGGCTACCTGAAGGCGATGGGTGTCGGCCTGAGCATCACCGATGATCCCAAGCCGGGCGAGTTCCAGGCCATTGCCGATGCCACCAAGGAGCGCCCCGACGCGCAGCAGATCCACACCATGCTGCTGCGCTCGATGCAGCAGGCGATCTACACGCCGATCAACAGCGGCCACTTCGGCCTGGCCTACGAGGCCTACACGCACTTCACGAGCCCGATCCGGCGCTATCCGGACCTGCTGGTGCATCGCGTGATCAAGGCGATCCTGTCGAAGACGCGCTACCAGCTGCCGATGCTGCCCACGCCCGGCGAGGCGCATGCCAAACTGGCCAAGCGGCTCGCGTCGCGCGTGAAAGCGCCAACCAGCAAGCCGCAGAAGGCCACTGTTGCTCCCACCAAGGAAGTGCTGGCATGGGAGGCCGCAGGCCTGCATTGCAGCGCCAACGAACGCCGCGCCGACGAGGCCAGCCGCGACGTCGAGGCCTGGCTCAAGTGCAAGTACATGCGCGAGCATCTTGGCGAGGAATACGGCGGCGTGGTCACTGCGGCCACGACCTTCGGCATCTTCGTCACGCTCGACGCGATGTACGTCGAGGGTCTGGTGCACATCACCGAGCTCGGCGGCGAGTACTTCAAGTTCGACGAGATGCGCCAGGAGCTGCGCGGCGAGCGCACCGGCATCCGCTATGCCATCGGCACGCGGGTGCGAGTTCAGGTGAGCCGAGTCGACCTGGACGGCCGCAAGATCGACTTCCGCCTCGTGCGCGAAGGCGAAGAGCTCACGGCCCGTGCCATGAAGGACAAGGGTGCGGCATCATCGGGCGTGCCGGTCAAGGCCTCGGCCAAGCGCAGCACGCGTCACAAGGCTGAGGCTGGCAACGCCGAGTCGCGCGCAGAGCGCGGCACCTCGGCCACGGCAGGGCCGCAGTCGGCGATGCAGGCCTTCAAGTCGGCGGTCAAGAAGGCCGCCAACAAGATGAAGGGGCGCAAGCCGCGCCGCTGAAGCAAGCCTCGCAGGTCGCACGAACCATCGACAAACCGAAAAGAGAAAGAGACAGACAGCATGAGCGCTGAAGACAACAAGGGCCGCATCGCCATCGTCACGGGTGCGGGTTCCGGCATCGGCCGCGCCGCCGCGCTGGCGCTGCTGGGTGACGGCTGGAGCGTGGTTCTGGCGGGGCGCCGCCTGGAGCCGCTGGAGCAGGTGGCGCAAGAATCGGGCGCCGGTGCGCGCGCTTTCGCAGTGTCGACCGACGTGTCCAATGCGGACTCGGTGCAGGCCCTGTTCGCCGCCACCGTCGAGCGGTTCGGCCGCGTCGACCTGCTGTTCAACAACGCCGGCGTGGGCAACCCGCCGGGCCCGTTCGAGGACTGGACGCCCGAGCAATGGCAAGGTGTGGTCGACATCAACCTGACCGGCATGTTCTTCTGTATCCAGCAGGCGTTCCGCACGATGAAGGCGCAGACGCCGATGGGTGGCCGCATCATCAACAACGGCTCCATCTCGGCCACCGCTCCACGGCCGAACTCGGCCGCCTACACGGCGACCAAGCACGCGGTCGAAGGCCTGACCAAGACCGCGTCGCTCGACGGCCGCAAGTACGACATCGCCGTGGGGCAGGTGGACGTGGGCAACGCCATGACCGAACTGGCCGCGCGCATGGCCAAGGGCGTGCCGCAGGCCAACGGCGAACTCGCGATCGAGCCGCTGATCGACGTCAAGATCGTGGGCCAGTCGGTGCTCTACATGGCGAACCTGCCGCTGGAGGCCAACGTGCTGTTCCACACCATCATGGCGACGAAGATGCCCTTCGTCGGGCGCGGCTAAAAAGCTCGCGTCAGGCGGGCGCGCGGCGGGCCAGCGTGCCGGCCGTGAGCGGGGCTGCATCGGCCGGCCATGTGTCAGCGATGTGGCCGTGTTGCCAGACGGCTTCGCGCGCTGCTTCGAAAGCAGGCTGGCGCATGGCCAGCGCCGTGCCGATCATGCCGGCCAGCACGTCGCCGGTGCCTGCAGTCGCGAGGCTGGCATTGCCGGTCAAGTTGATGACTGGCAGGGTTTCGGCGGCGCCGGCAATGACGGTGCCCGAACCCTTGAGCACGACCACGACGCCGAAGCGCGCGGCGAGTTGGCGGGCTGCGGCCAGCCTGTCGGCTTGGACATCGCCGACGGTGCAGCCCAGCAGGCGCGCAGCCTCCAGCGGATGGGGCGTGATCACGGTGGGCGATCCGCTTTTCCCCCGGGACGTCAGCTGTGCTTGCAGTGCGCCATCGGTTGCGATCGCATTGAGCGCATCGGCATCGAGCACCAAAGCGGCCGCCGTCGAGAGCACGCGCGGCAGCAGTTCTTGCACCGCCTTTCCACCGCCGCAGCCGCACACCGCCGTCATGCCTGACAGGTCGAGCGTTCGGGCGTCGCGCAGCATCAGTTCGGGTTGCGCGGTGTCGACAGGGGCCGCGCTCGGGTCGAGCAATCCGACGAACACGCGTCCCGCGCCGCCATGCAGTGCCGCCGAGCCGGCCAGCAAGGCGGCGCCCGCCATGCCGGACGCTCCGCCGATCACCGCGACATCGCCGTAGCTACCCTTGTGCGAGGCATGGGTGCGCGGCTGTGCGGCGGGTGCTCCGGCGATTCGGGCCACGGGTTGATCCTTGAACGCGCTGCAACCCAGATCGTCGAACCACACCGTGCCCGCGGCATCGCGGCCCTGGGCAGTGAACAGGCCGGGCTTCAATGAAAGAAAGGTGATGCAGGTGCGGGCCGATGCTTGCGCGTGGTCGATGCCGTGGGGCAGGGTGCCGGTGTCCGCATTCAACCCCGATGGCACGTCGACGCAGAGCACGGGTTGGCCGCTCGCATGCATCTTCGCCAGCCACTCGGCCATCGTGCCTTCGGGCGGCCGCGTCGATCCGATGCCGAGCAGCGCGTCGATGGCCAGTTCATAGGCCGAAGGCGGCGTCGATGCAAAGGTGACGCCCGCATCGCGGGCACGCTGCAGTGAAGCCTTGGCGTCCGGTGGCAAGCGGCTTTCATCTCCCAGGAACGTGACGACCGGAAAGAAGCCCCGGTGACGCAACTGCGCGGCCGCCTCGAAACCATCGCCGCCGTTGTTTCCCGGCCCGCAAGCCACCCAGATCGTCCGCGCATGCGGCGCAATCGCCATCGCGAGCCGCGCTACCGCAAGGCCGGCGCGCTGCATCAGCGTGTGGGCGGGCAGGGCGGCCGCAGCGGCATGCTCGATTCGGCGCGTGGCGGCGATGTCGAACAACTCGGCAGCGGTGGCGGAGGTGATGCGTTGCATCGGCGCATTGTGCCGCCGTGCTGCCTCCCTATCATCCGGGGATGAGCTTCAAAGGCGTCGGTTGGCTGCTTGTCCTGCTTTTCGCAGCGCTTGTCTTTTTCCTCGCTGCGACGATGGCGTGGATTGCAGGGCTGGGATGGGTTCTGGGCCTGTTGTGCGCCGTATGGGGCGTCTTCCTGCTGGCAGAGCTGAAGCGGTGGGTGTCTCTGCGGGACGTGGCCTGGGCCGCCAATGTCGGCTTCGGCTGCAGCGTGATCCGGTGGTTCGACGTCCCGGGTGAAACTGCTTCCGGCCTGATGAGTCTGGCCCTGCTGGGTGCCGCTGCGCTGTGCCTGATTTTCTTTGCGCTGCTCAGCCCCGGACTGCTGGGATGGATTGCGAGCAGGCTTCGCCCACAGCCGGAGCCCGCGCTGCCTGTAGAGCAGCCGGCGAGCCCCGAGGCCCTGCGCCGGTGGGGTCCTAAAGACTGAGCCGTTCGACCCCGAGTCCTTCGAGGTCGATGCCCGGGTCCTGTCCAGCGATCAGGTCGCCCAGCACGCGCGCGCTGCCGCACGACAGCGCCCAGCCGCTCGACCCATGGCCGAGGTTGAGCCACACGCCGGGAATACCGCTGGCACCCAGCACCGGTGGACCGTCCGGCAGCATTGGCCGTGCGCCTTTCCATTGCTGGACGCCGGACTGCAGCGTGGCTGCGCCCGGGAACCAGTCGTGCAGCACCTTGTAGAGCGTTTGCATCGCGGCCGGGTTCATCGTGTCGAGCGAGCCGCCGATCTCGGCGCTGCCAGCCACCCGCACGCGCTGGCCCAGGCGGGAGATGGCGACCTTGTAGCGCTCGTCCATCACCGCGCTGCGCGGCGCGTTGAGCGGCTCGCGGATCGGCGCGCTCACCGAATGGCCGTAGACCGGGGCCATCGGGATGCGCAGGCCCAGCGGCCGCAGCAGCGCGGCCGAAGCCAGGCCGGCGCACACCACGACTGCGTCGTAGCGCACGGGGTCGGAGCCGCTCGCCAGCGACAGCGAGGTGGGTGCCGCGCGGCTCAGCGGCGCGATGTCGCAGTTGAAATGAAACTGCGCGCCGAACGACTCGGCCTCCCATTTGAGCAGCAGCGCGAACTGGCGGCAGTTGGCCACTTCGTCTTCGGGCAGGTGGATGGCGCCTGCCAGCGGGGTGTCGGGGTTGAGGGCGGGCTCGATCAGCCGGGCCTCGTCGGCGTCGATTTCCTTGAAGACGCTGCCCGCCGAGCGCAGCACCTCCAACCCGGCTTGCACCAGTTTCTTGTCGCGCTTGGAACGCAGCAGCACCAGGTAGCCGTCGCTGCGTTCGTAGCTGAGCTCGCGCGCCTCGGTCACCTCGTGCAGTCGATTGCGACTGTAGAAGGCCAGGCGCTGCATGCGGGCGCGGTTGGCCAGGTAGGTTTCGAGCTTGCAGGCTTTCTGCCAGCGCGACAGCCAGCCGAGATCGCGCGAGCCCAGCGGCCAGCGCAGCTTGATGGCGCCGTGCGAGGACAGCAGCGAGCGCAGCACCTTGCCGCGCATGCCGGGGGCGGCCCACGGCGTGACGTACCCGGGAGCGACCACGCCGGCGTTGGCGAAGCTAGCTTCTTCTGCGGCGGCGCCCCTGCGCTCGAACACGGTCACTTCATGGCCGTCGGAAACCAGTTCCCAGGCGGTGGTGACGCCGATGATGCCAGCGCCCACGATCGCGATTTTCATTGAATGTTCTGAATAAGAGAGATGGCTGACGCCCGTGAGGTGGGCCGTGTCAGCTGTTAATTTTGCAGCGCGCGCTCGGTCTGGAGTGCTACAGCAAGCACGGCGTCGTCGTGCAGCGCGGCATGCCACAACATCAGGCCAACCGGCAGTTCGCCGTCGGCGTGGCAGGGCCGCGAGATCGCGCAGCCGTCGAGCATATTGATGATCGACGGGTTGCGCAGCAGCAATGCATTGACGCGGAAGAATTCGTCGTCGCGTTGGGTGCCCGGCGCCACGCTGGCGATGGGCGGCGCGGTGATCGGCACTGTCGGCGACAGCACGGCGTCGAACGGGGCGAGCGCGGTTTCGACTCGGGCGATCCAGTCGCGACGGGCATTGATCAGGTCGATGTATTCATGCGCCTTCATCGTGGCGCCGCGCAGGATGCGCTGGGCCACGCGCGGGTCGTAGCCTGCACCGCTGCGCTCCAGCAACAGGCGGTGCCAAGCGTGCGACTCGGCGGCCGAGAAGCCGCCGGTGGCATTGATGGTGGCCAACTCGGCGAGTTCGGGCAGTTCGATTTCCACGATGCGGGCGCCGGCTGCGCGGAGCGCCTTCAGCGAGCGCTCGAAGGCGGTGGATACGGCGGGTTCGATGCCGTCGAAGAAGACGTTCTTCACCACGGCCAGCCTGTAGGCGGCCAGAGGGGCGTTGCCGGCGGTCACTCGCCGGGCCGCGAGGATCTCGTGCGCGGTGATGGCGTCGCGAACCGAGCGCGTCATGGCGCAGACAGTGTCCAGAGTGGTTGAGAGCGGCAGCGCGCCGTCGGCGGGCGTCAGCCGGGCCGTGTTCTTGAAGCCGACGATGCCGTTCAGCGCCGCCGGAATGCGGATCGAGCCGCCAGTGTCGGAGCCCAGGCCGATGAACGCGGCCCCGCTGGCCACCGAGATCGCGGCGCCGGACGACGAGCCGCCCGGAATGCGCGGCGTGGCGGCATCGCTCACGTTGGCCGGCGTGCCGTGATGCGGGTTGACGCCGACGCCCGAGAAAGCGAATTCCGTCATGTTGGTGCGGCCGGTCAGCACGCCGCCCGCGGCGCGCAGCCGCGCCACGGCAAGGGCATCGGCCCTGGCGACTGGTGCATGGGCCAGGACCACTGAGCCGGCGGGCGTTGGCTGACCTTCGATGTCGAACAGGTCCTTGGCGGTGAAGGCGAGGCCCGAAAGCCGGCTGTCGGGGTTCGACGCAGCGGCCGCCTGGCGGGCTTCGTCGAACATGGTGCGGGTGAAGACGTGCGCGCAGACCGGGGACTGGGCGATGCCGATGGCGCGCTCCATTTCGGTGCGTGCATCGGAGCCACCTGCCAGAAGGTCGAGACGGGTGGCGTGAAGGTCGTTCATGAGTGGGGCAGAGGCTGTGCAAGCAGCTCGGGTTCAGGGAGGAGGGGGCGGCGGCCGTGCTATACTCTTTGGGTTTCGCTGGCTGAGCGACGGCTCCCGTTGCACCCAGTCAAACACATCCGCAAACCGGCCCAATCAAGGTGTTGTGACTCCATTCGAAAAGAGCACAAAACGGGCTGGATTTTAGACCCAACCTTTGGAGTAATTTCAATGTCTACCACCATGCGCGAAATGCTGGAAGCAGGTGTCCATTTCGGTCACCAAACCCGCTTCTGGAACCCCAAGATGGCCCCGTACATCTTCGGTCATCGCAACAAGATTCACATCATCAACCTGGAAAAGTCGCTCCCGATGTTCCAGGACGCGATGAAGTACGCCAAGCAGCTCACCGCTAACCGCGGCACGATCCTGATGGTCGGCACGAAGCGCCAGGCCCGTGAAATCGTGGCGGCAGAAGCCCGTCGCGCCGGCGTGCCCTTCGTCGACACCCGCTGGCTCGGCGGCATGCTGACCAACTTCAAGACCGTCAAGACCTCGATCAAGCGTCTGAAGGACATGAAGGCCCAGCAGGAAGCCGGCCTTGACTCGCTGAGCAAGAAGGAGCAGCTGACCTTCTCGCGCGAAATCGAGAAGCTCGAAAAGGACATCGGCGGCATCCAGGATATGGCCGCGCTGCCCGACGCCATCTTCGTGATCGACGTGGGCTTCCACAAGATCGCCGTGGCCGAAGCCAAGAAGCTCGGCATTCCGCTGATTGGCGTGGTTGACTCCAACCACTCGCCCGAAGGCATCGACTACGTGATCCCTGGCAACGACGACTCGTCGAAGGCTGTCACGCTGTACGCCCGCGGCATCGCCGACGCGATCATCGAAGGCCGCAACAGCGCCACCGGTGACGTGGTCAAGGCCATCGCCGAAGGCAATGGCGACGAATTCGTCGAAGTCGAAGAAGGCGCTTCGGCCTGATTGGCGCGCCTGCGAGCCTGAAGAAGGGGCTTTGGTGCCCCTTTTTTTTAACCTGATTTTTGGATTTACGGAGATACCACAAATGGCTGCAATCACCGCAAGCATGGTCGGCGAACTGCGCGCAAAGACCGACGCGCCGATGATGGAGTGCAAGAAGGCCTTGACGGAGGCCGACGGCAACATGGAAAAGGCCGAAGAGCTGCTGCGCATCAAGCTCGGCAACAAGGCTGGCAAGGCATCGGGTCGCATCACCGCTGAAGGCGTGGTCACGGCTTTTGTCGACGGCGCTGCCGGCGGCATGATCGAAATCAACTGCGAAACCGACTTCGTCACCAAGAACGACAGCTTCCTGGCCCTGGCCAACGCCGCCGCCATGCTGGTCGCGAAGAACAACCCCGCGGACATCGCTGCGCTGGGCGCACTCGCCTATGAGCAAGACGGCTTCGGCCCCACGCTCGAAGACGTGCGCAAGGGCCTGATCGGCAAGATCGGCGAGAACATGAGCTTCCGCCGCTTCAAGCACTTCGCTGGCAACGGCAAGCTGGCTTCGTACCTGCACGGCACGCGCATCGGCGTGATGGTCGAGTTCGAAGGCGACGACACGTCGGCCAAGGACGTGGCGATGCACATCGCCGCCATGAAGCCGGTTGCCATCCAGGCATCGGACGTGCCTGCCGACCTGATCGAAAAAGAGCGCGCAGTTGCCAAGGGCAAGGCCGACGAAGACCGCAAGACGGCCGAAGCCGAGGGCAAGAAGCCGCAGCCGGACGACATCGTTGCCAAGCGCATCGAAGGCGGCGTGCAGAAGTTCCTCAAGGAAGTCTCGCTGCACAACCAGCCGTTCGTGAAGAACGACAAGCAGACCGTTGAGCAGATGCTCAAGGCCGCCAGCACCACGATCAAGGGCTTCACCCTTTACGTGGTCGGCGAAGGCATTGAGAAGAAAGTTGACGACTTCGCAGCCGAGGTGGCCGCGCAAGTTGCAGCGGCCAAGGCTGCTGCTTAAGCCTTTAAGGCTCAACGGCGGTGCGCCCACGCGCGCCGCCGTTTTTTCATCGCTACGTTTTACACTCGTCCCAGTCCAACCAAAGGAAATTGCCCATGTCTGATGCCCGCCCAGCCCACAAGCGAATCTTGTTGAAGCTGTCGGGAGAGGCGTTGATGGGCGATGACGCCTTCGGCATCAACCGCGCGACCATCGTGCGAATGGTGCAGGAGGTGGCCGAGGTCGTGAACATGGGCGTGCAGGTGGCGGTCGTGATCGGTGGCGGCAACATCTTCCGCGGCGTCGCGGGGGGCTCGGTCGGCATGGACCGCGCCACGGCCGACTACATGGGCATGCTGGCCACGGTCATGAACTCGCTGGCGCTGGCCGATGCAATGGACAAACAGGGCCTCGTGGCTCGTGTGATGTCCGCCATTGCCATCGAGCAGGTGGTCGAGCCCTATGTGCGCCCCAAGGCCCTGCAATACCTCGAAGAGGGCAAGGTCGTGGTGTTCGCAGCCGGCACGGGTAACCCGTTCTTCACCACCGACACGGCCGCTGCGCTGCGCGGTGCCGAGATCGGTGCCGAACTGGTGCTCAAGGCGACCAAGGTCGACGGCGTCTACACCGCCGATCCCAAGACCAACCCCGACGCAACGCGCTATGTCTCGCTCAGCTTCGACGAGGCGATCGCAAAGAATCTCGGCATCATGGACGCCACGGCCTTTGCGCTGTGCCGCGACCAGAAGCTGCCGATCAAGGTGTTCTCGATTCTCAAGAACGGCGCATTCAAGCGCGTCGTCATGGGCGAGGACGAGGGCACGCTGGTGCATGCCTAGGAGTATTTGAGATGACCATTGCAGATATCCGCAATGCGACCGACGCGAAGATGAATCAGTCGCTCGCCGCATTCCAGAACAACCTTACGAAGATCCGTACCGGCCGCGCCAACTCTGCGCTGCTCGACTCGATCCATGTCGAGTACTACGGCTCGCAGGTGCCGTTGAGCCAGGTGGCCAACGTGTCGGTGCTCGATTCGCGCACCATCAGCGTCCAGCCTTGGGAAAAGGGCATGGGCGCCAAGATCGAGAAGGCCATCCGCGAAAGCGACCTGGGCCTGAACCCCGCCTCCATGGGTGACCTGATCCGCGTGCCGCTGCCCGCCATGAGCGAAGAGCGCCGCAAGGAAATGACCAAGCTGGTCCGCAACGAAGGCGAAACCGCCAAGGTCGCCACGCGTAACCTGCGCCGCGATGCGAACGAGTCGGTCAAGAAGCTGGTCAAGGACAAGCTGGCGTCCGAAGACGACCAGAAGCGCGCTGAAGCCGAGATCCAGAAGGTCACCGACCGCCACATCGCGGAAATCGACCGTCTGGTCGCGGCCAAGGAAGCGGAGATCATGGCCGTTTGAGGCCTGTCATGGCCTCTTCAGCGCCACGCATTCCCCACCACGTTGCCATCGTCATGGACGGCAACGGCCGTTGGGCCACGCGGCGCTTCCTGCCCCGCGTCGCGGGGCACAAGCAGGGCGTCGAATCGCTGCGCCGCTGCGTCAGGGCCTGTGCTGACCGCGGCGTGGGCGTACTCACGGTGTTCGCGTTCTCGTCCGAGAACTGGAACCGTCCCGTCGAGGAAGTCTCCGGCCTCATGGACCTGATGGTCGGTGCACTGGCCCGCGAGGTGCCCAAGCTCAGCGCCGATGGCGTGCGGCTGCATTTCGTCGGCGAACGGGCCGGCCTGTCGCCGAAGATGGTGAAGGGCCTGGTCGACGCCGAGCTGGCCACGGCGCACAACACGCGCATGGTGCTCAACGTCTGCTTCAACTACGGCGGCCGCTGGGACATCGCGCAGGCCGCCGCCAGGCTGGTGGCGCAGGGCGATGCGATCACCGAGGCGAGCCTCGACCGCGCCATGGCCCTGGCCCATGTGCCTGACCCCGACCTGTTCATCCGCACGGGCGGCGAGCAACGGTTGTCCAACTTCCTGCTCTGGCAGAGTGCCTACGCCGAGCTTTTCTTCAGCGACAAGCTGTGGCCCGAATTCGACGAAGCTGCGCTGGACGAGGCCATTGCCGCGTTCCAGGGCCGTGAGCGGCGCTTCGGCCAAACCTCGGCACAGGTCAAGACCGCCACGGCCTGAGGGCCTGACAACTTCCCGCATGCTCAAACAACGCATCCTCACGGCGATCGTGCTGCTCGCGATCCTGCTGCCAGCGCTGTTCTATCGAAACTACATCCCCTTCGCCTGCGTCATGCTGGTGTTGATCGGCGCTGGCGCCTGGGAGTGGGGGCGTCTGAATGGATACGGCCAGCGGCTGTCGGTGTTTCTCGGCGTTGAAACGGTGGTGCTGTGCGCGCTGTCCTGGTGGCTGGGGCTGCTGGAGCAGCCGTTGGTCCTGATGTGGACCCTGGCCAGTGCAGCCTGGGTGCTGGGCGGCGCAGCGCTGCTGCGGGTGGCGGTGCCGGGCTGGCCCCGCATTCCGCGCGGGCTGCGGCTGGTCGGCGGCTTGCTGGCACTGTGGGTGGCATGGCTTGCCGCAGTGCAGGCACGCATGATCGGCATCAACTTCCTGCTGTCGATCCTGGTGCTGGTGTGGGTGGCCGACGTGTTCGCCTATTTCGCCGGCCGCGCCTTCGGCCTGAAGTTCACCCGCAACAAGCTCGCGCCCGCGATCAGTCCCGGCAAGAGCTGGGAAGGCGTGTGGGGCGGAATGATCGGCGTGGTGGTGCTGGCCTTTGCCTGGGTCTGGGCCGACAAGGCCACCGGCGCGACCGTGGCCAGCCTCTATACCCGTCTCAACGAGCGTGGCTGGTGGCTTTTGCTGCTCGCCGCGCTGTTCCTCGCGGCCATGAGCGTCGTGGGTGACCTCGTCGAATCTCTCATCAAGCGCAGCGCCGGCGCCAAGGACAGCAGCCGGCTGCTGCCCGGCCACGGCGGCGTCCTCGACCGCGTGGATGCCCTCTTGCCGGCGCTTCCCATTGCCATGATGCTGGCTTTCCTGTGAACACACCCAGAAGACAACGCGTCACGGTGCTCGGCTCGACCGGTTCGGTCGGCGTGAGCACGCTCGACGTCATTTCGCGGCACCCCGAGCGTTTCGAAGTGTTTGCCCTTTCGGCGGCTACCAAGGTCGACGAGTTGCTGGCGCAGTGCGCTCAGTTCTCGCCCCGGTTCGCCGTGATGGCCAGTGCGCCGCATGCTGCGTTGCTGGCTGAAAAGTTGAAGCAAAACAGCCTGAAAACGGTTGTTCTGGCGAGCGATGATGCTCTCGAAACGATAGCGTCTCACGACGAAGTCGATGCTGTGATGGCCGCCATCGTCGGTGCGGCGGGCCTTGGCCCTTGCCTGGCCGCCGCGCGCGCCGGCAAGCGGCTGCTGCTGGCCAACAAGGAAGCGCTGGTCGTCGGCGGCGAACTCTTCATGCGTACCGTGCGCGAAGGCGGCGCGACGTTGCTGCCTATCGACAGCGAGCATTCGGCCATCTTCCAGTCGCTGCCTGAAGACCCGTCCACCTGGGCGCGGCGTATTGACAAGATCATCCTGACCGCATCGGGTGGCCCGTTCCGCACTCGTGCGCCGGAAACCCTGGGTACGGTGACGCCCGAACAGGCCTGCGCCCATCCGAACTGGGTCATGGGCCGCAAGATTTCGGTCGACTCGGCCACCATGATGAACAAGGCCCTCGAAGTGATCGAGGCGCGTCACCTGTTCGGTGTCGCGCCTGATCAGATCGAGGTCGTCATTCATCCGCAGAGCGTGGTGCACTCGATGGTGCAGTTCACCGATGCTTCGGTCATCGCCCAGCTCGGTACGCCCGACATGCGGGTGCCGATCGCGGTGGGCCTGGCTTGGCCTGAGCGCATCGAGAGCGGTGCTGCGCGGCTCGACTTCCGCCAGATGGCCTCGCTGACCTTCGATGCGCCCGACGCAGCACTCTTTCCCGGACTGGGCCTGGCATGGCACGCGCTGCGCGCCGCGCCGGGCACGACGGCGGTGCTCAATGCCGCCAATGAGGTCGCAGTTGAAGCTTTCCTGAACCGCCGCCTGCGTTTTGATTGCATACATGCGGTCAACATGGAAACTTTGGAAAGGGTCGCCCCCTCCAAGCCGGCATCGCTGGCCGACCTGCTGGCGATCGATGCCAGCGCCCGCGCGGCGGCTAATGCCGCGGCGCTGCGTTTCGCAGCCTGACCTGACGACCCTCCGTAGAGACCAAGGACCCCGATGCTGCTCACTGTCATAGCCTTTGTGGTCGCACTCGGTGTCCTGATCGCGGTGCACGAATACGGACACTACCGCGTGGCTGTTGCCTGTGGAGTCAAAGTCGAGCGTTTCTCCGTGGGATTCGGCAAGGCGCTGCTGCGCTGGCAGCCCAAGCGCCAGCATCCGGGGCAACAGACCGAGTTCGTCATCGGTGCATTCCCGTTCGGCGGCTACGTCAAGATGCTCGACGAGCGCGAGGGGCCGGTCGCGCCTGAAGAGCGCCATCGCGCCTTCAACACCCAGCCTTTGCGTTCCCGAGCGGCCATTGTTGCGGCGGGGCCGATCGCCAATCTGCTGCTGGCTGTCGTGCTTTACACGGCCGTCAACTGGATCGGCGTGCAGGAGCCGGTCGCCAAGCTCGCGCGGCCGGTCGCCGCCTCTCTGGCCGAAGCGGCGGGCCTGCGCGGCGGCGAGCACATCACGCAAGCGGGCTTCGATGGCGACCTGTCGCCGGTCCAGTCCTTCGAGGATCTGCGCTGGCGCATGACGCGTGGCGCGCTCGATGGCCATGACCTGACGCTCGAAGTCGCAGGGGAAGCCGGCCGGCCGGCGCGCCAGCTGGTACTGCCGCTGAGCCGCATGGAGACCAAGGACGCCGATCCGCAGATGTTCCGCAAGATCGGCGTAGTGGCACCCCTGACCCGGCCTGAGATCGGCGAAGTCATGGCGGGCAGTGCGGCGGAAAGCGCCGGCCTGCGCAACGGCGACGTGGTGCGCGCCATCGGCGACACGGCCATCGTCGACGGGCAGCAGCTGCGCGAGGTGATCCGGGCGTCGGTCGATGGTGACCAGCCGCGCACCCAGGCCTGGCAGGTCGAGCGCGGCGGCCAGCCGCTCAAGATCGACGTGAAGCCCGAGGTGCGGGAAGAGGGCGGCGTCAAGGTGGGACGCATCGGCGCCTACGTTGGTGCACCGCCCGAAATGGTGACGGTGCGCCAGGGGCTGGTCGACGGTGTCTGGCGTGGTGTGGTGCGCACCTGGGAGGTGTCCGCCCTGACCGTGCGCATGATGGGCAAGATGGTCATCGGCGAGGCTTCGCTCAAGAACCTGAGCGGTCCACTCACGATTGCCGACTACGCTGGCAAGTCCGCAAGCCTCGGTTTTACTCAGTATCTGGTCTTCCTGGCGCTCATCAGCGTGAGCCTCGGAGTCCTCAATCTCATGCCGCTGCCGGTCCTCGATGGGGGACACCTGATGTATTATCTTTGGGAGGGCCTGACCGGCAAGAGCGTCTCCGACGCTTGGATGGAACGGCTTCAGCGCGGGGGTGTGGCCCTGCTGCTGGTCATGATGTCGGTCGCACTCTTCAACGACGTCACACGGCTCTTTGGTTAACTTTCTGCCCGGCCCTTTCCGTGCCGGCTCAATTCTCAGATGAACAAAAACTTCAGTCGCTTTCGCCTGCGTAGCGTTGCCGCGGTGGTTGCCAGTGCGCTCGCAGCCACGGCAGCCTGGGCCGTAGAGCCTTTCACGGTGCGCGACATTCGCGTCGAAGGTCTGCAACGCGTCGAAGCCGGTACGATCTTCGCGTCGCTGCCGCTGCGCGTGGGCGATACCTACAGCGACGAGCGCGGTTCCGCCGCCATCCGTGCGCTGTTCGACCTGGGGTTGTTCAAGGATGTGCGCATCGACGTGAACGGCAACGTGCTGGTGGTGATCGTCGAAGAGCGACCGACCATTGCAGACGTCGATTTCGTCGGCACCAAGGAATTCGACAAGGCCGCGCTGCAGAAGGCGCTGCGCGAAGTCGGCCTGACCGATGGCCGTCCCTACGACAAGGCACTGGCTGACCGCGCCGAGCAGGAGCTCAAGCGCCAGTACGTGAGCCGCAGTCTCTACAACGCGCAGGTCGTGACCACTGTCACGCCCATCGAGCGCAACCGCGTCAACCTGACCTTCACCGTGACCGAAGGCGAGTCGGCCCGCATCCGCGAAGTGCACGTGGTCGGCAACAAGGCCTTCAGCGAATCGACGCTGCTGAGCCTGTTCGATCAGGACAGCGGCGGCTTCATGAGCTGGTACACCAAGTCGAACCAGTATTCGCGCGCCAAGCTCAACGCCGACCTCGAAACGCTGCGCTCGTACTACATCACCCGCGGCTACCTCGAGTTCCGCATCGACTCGACCCAGGTCGCCATTTCGCCGGACCGCAAGGACCTGACGGTGACCGTGAACATCAGCGAAGGCGAGAAGTTCGTGGTGTCGAGCGTCAAGCTCGACGGCAACTACCTCGGCCGCGACGACGAGTTCAAGTCACTCATCACCATCAAGCCGGGCGAGCCCTACAACGGCGAGCAGGTCACCGAGACCACCAAGGCCTTCAACGACTATTTCGGCACCTTCGGCTATGCGTTCGCACGCGTGCAGGCGCGCCCCGATATCGACCGCGCGAACAACCGCGTGGCGCTCACGCTGCAGGCCGAGCCCTCGCGCCGCGTGTACGTGCGTCGCGTTTCGGTGGGCGGCAACAACAAGACCCGCGACGAAGTCATCCGTCGCGAGTTCCGCCAGTACGAAGCCTCCTGGTACGACGGCGACAAGATCAAGCTGTCGCGCGACCGCGTGGACCGCCTGGGCTTCTTCACCGAAGTGAACGTCGAAACGCAGGAGGTGCCCGGCTCGCCCGACCAGGTGGACCTGACCGTCAACGTGGCTGAAAAGCCCACCGGCAGCCTGCAACTCGGCGCCGGCTACTCGAGCGCCGAAAAGGTCGCGCTGACCTTTGGTATCTCGCAGGAAAACGTGTTCGGCTCGGGTAACTTCCTGGGCGTGCAGGTCAACACCAGCAAGTACAACCGCACGCTGTCGGTGACCACGACCGACCCTTACTTCACGCCGGACGGCATCTCGCGCACGATCAGCGTCTACCACACCACGACGCGCCCGTATCAGACCTCCACCGATGGCGACTACAAACTGGTGAACCAGGGCGCTTCCATCCGTTTTGGCGTGCCGTTCAGCGAAGTCGATACCGTCTTCTTCGGCATCGGTCTCGAGCGCTATGCGTTCGATCCCAACAGTTCGACTGCATTCTCCGGCCTGTACACGCCGCCGTCTTATCTTGCCTATTTCCAGTGCCAGAAGGATGCCACGGGCCTGCTGGTGGTCAATTGCGACCAGAAGAGCGTCTGGGGTGTTCCGCTGAGCGTCGGCTGGGGCCGTGACAGTCGCGACAGTGCGCTGATCCCGACCACGGGCCGTCTGCAGCGCGCCAACCTCGAAGTGGGCGCGGCCGGGGACATGAAGTACATCAAGACGAACTACCAATACCAGCAGTTCTTCGCGATCAGCAAGCAGTACACCTTCTCGATCAACGGCGAAGTCGGCTATGCCAAGGCGCTCGGCAACAAGGTCTACCCGATCTTCAAGAACTTCTATGCCGGTGGCCTGGGTTCCGTCCGTGGCTTCGAGCAGAACTCGCTGGGGCCGCGCGATGCCCCTCTGTTTCTCCAGAGCGAAGGTGCAGCTCTCGGTGGCACCAAGAAGGCAGTCTTCAATGCCGAACTGAGCACGCCGTTCCCGGGTGCCGGCAACGACCGCACGCTGCGCTTGTACGGCTTCTTCGACGCCGGCAACGTGTTCGGCACGCGTGCCGCTGGCGTGACCGACGAGCAATGGAAGGCCGAGAAGAAGTTGCGCGCGTCGGTCGGTCTGGGCGTCAGCTGGATTTCGCCGCTGGGCCCGCTGCGTCTTGCTTATGCCTTCCCAGTCAGGTCTCAGAAGGAAGTGGGGCAGCCGTTTACAGCCGGGTATATCCCGAAGGATAGAATTCAGCGCCTCCAATTCCAGATCGGAACGTCTTTCTAAATGAAGCATTTGATTCGCGCTGCGGCAGGCGCGTTGTTGATTCCCGCTCTCGCATTCGCTGCGGTGCCCGCCCAGGCGCAGGAAACCTTTCGCATCGGTTTCGTGAACCCGGACCGCGTGCTGCGTGAGGCGCAGCCGGCCAAGACTGCCCAGGCGAAGCTCGAAGCCGAATTCCTGAAGCGCGAGAAGGACCTGACCGCACAAGGCGACGCCCTGAAGGCGGCTTCTGAGAAGTTCGAGCGCGAGGCGCCGACCCTGTCGGAAAGCCAGCGGGTCACGCGCCAGCGCGCGCTGGTCGACCAGGACCGCGACTTCCAGCGCAAGCGCCGTGAATTCCAGGAAGACCTGAACGCGCGCAAGAACGAAGAGCTCCAGCAAGTCTACGAGCGTGCCAACCGCGTGGTGAAGCAGGTGGCCGAGGCCGAGAAGTACGACGCCATCCTGCAGGAAGCGATCTACATCAATCCGAAGCACGACATCACCGACAAGGTGATCAAGGCGCTGAACGCGTCGGTCGGCTCTCCTGCGCCCGCGGCCGGCAAGTAACGCCGCGAACCGGCGTGTCACTGCAGCTCGGAGCCATCGTTGACGCCCTTGGGGGCGAGCTTCATGGCGATGCGGCGCTGTCCATCGAGCGGCTTGCGCCGCTGCAGAATGCACAGCCCGATGCGCTCAGCTTCCTGAGCCATCCCAAATACCAGCAGGAACTGGCGGCCTCGAAGGCCGCCTGCGTGATCGTCTCGCCCGCCATGCGCGAGGCGGCCGCGGCGCGTGGCGCTTTCATCGTCACGCCCGATCCGTACTTCTACTTTGCCCGCCTGACGCAGCTCTGGAAGGCGCATCACGCGCGTCCGGAGGCCGACCGGATCCATCCCAGCGCGGTGATCCACGCCGAGGCGCAGGTCGACGCCACGGCGCGCATCGGTGCGCTGTGCGTGGTGGAGCGGGGCGCACGCATCGGCGCGGGCACGGTGCTGAAGTCGCGCGTGACGGTCAGTGAAGACTGCTTCATCGGCGAGCGCTGCCTGCTGCACCCTGGCGTGGTCATCGGCGCTGACGGCTTCGGCCTCGCGCCGCACGAGGGGCGCTGGGTCAAGATCGAGCAACTGGGTGCGGTGCGCATCGGCAACGACGTCGAAATCGGCGCCAACACCTGCATCGACCGCGGCGCGCTCGACGACACCGTGATCGAAGACGGCGTGAAGCTCGACAACCTGATCCAGATCGGCCACAACGTGCGCGTCGGCAAGAACACGGCCATGGCGGGTTGCGTCGGCGTGGCTGGCAGCGCCACCATTGGCGCCAATTGCACCTTTGGCGGCGGCGCCATCGTGCTGGGCCATCTGACAGTGGCCGACGGCGTGCACATATCCGCCGCGACCGTGGTCACCCGTTCAATTCACAAGGCCGGCCAGTACACCGGTATGTTTCCCATCGATGACAATGCGAGCTGGGAAAAAAATGCGGCAACGCTCAAGCAGTTGCACAGCCTGCGCGAACGACTGAAGGCGCTGGAGAAAGCTCCCTCGAAAAAATGACGACGATGCAGGAACAGAAAATCATGACGACGACGCTCGATATCCATCAAATCCTCAAGCTGCTGCCCCACCGATACCCGTTCCTGCTGGTGGACCGCGTGCTCGACATGGAAAAGGGCAAGCGCATCACCGCGCTCAAGAATGTGACGATGAACGAGCCGTTCTTCAACGGCCACTTTCCGCACCGCCCGGTGATGCCGGGCGTGCTGATGCTCGAAGCCATGGCCCAGGCCGCGGCCCTGCTGTCGTTCCATTCGCTCGACATCGTGCCGGACGACAACACCGTCTACTACTTTGCCGCCATCGACGGCGCGCGCTTCAAGCGCCCGGTGGAACCCGGCGACCAGCTGACGCTCGAAGTCGAAATCGAGCGCATGAAGGCGGGCATTTCCAAGTTCAAGGGCCGGGCCCTGGTGGGCAGCGAACTCGCCTGCGAGGCGACGCTGATGTGCGCCATGCGCCAGATAAGCTGATCCTGCCCCAGCCAGTCGTTTCACAAGGCATGACCCAGGTTCATTCGACAGCACTCGTCGACCCCAAGGCACAACTCGACGCCTCGGTGTCGGTTGGGCCCTATACCGTGATCGGCCCGCACGTGCGGGTGGGCGCGGGTACCACCATCGGTGCGCACTGCGTGATCGAAGGGCGCACGACCATCGGGCGCGACAACCGGATCTTCCAGTTCTCGTCTCTCGGCGCCATACCGCAGGACAAGAAGTACGCCGGCGAGCCGACTGAGCTCGTCATCGGCGACCGCAACGTGATCCGCGAGTTCTGCACCTTCAACCTCGGCGTGCCGGGCGCGGGGGGCGTGACGCGCGTGGGCAGCGACAACTGGATCATGGCGTACACGCACATCGCGCACGACTGCCGTGTCGACAACCACACCACCTTGTCCAACAACACCACGCTGGCGGGGCATGTGCACCTGGCCGACTGGGTCACGGTCGGCGGGCTCACGGGCATTCACCAATTCGTTTCGATCGGTGCCCACGCCATGCTTGGCTTTGCCAGCGCTGTTACGCAAGACGTGCCTCCCTTCATGCTGGTCGACGGTAATCCGCTGGCTGTGCGCGGCTTCAATGTCGTCGGCCTGCGTCGGCGCGACTTTTCCGCCGAGAGGCTCGCGGCGGTGAAGCAGATGCACCGCCTGCTGTATCGCCAGGGCAAGACGCTCGAAGAGGCGCGCGCGGGCATCGCCGCGCTCGCGACGGAAATGCCGGAAGCGGCAGGCGACGTCGCGCTGATGGAAGCCTTCCTCGCCAACTCGACGCGCGGCATCGCGCGCTGACGTGACGGCGATGCAGAAGGACGAACAGCGACGTTTCGCGCTGGTCGCAGGTGAAGCCTCCGGCGACCTGCTGGCGGGACTGCTGCTCGACGGCCTCCAGGCTCGTTGGCCCGATCTCCAGACCGCCGGCATCGGCGGCCCCCGCATGCTGGCCCACGGCTTCCAGAGCTGGTGGCCCCAGGAAAAGCTCGCGGTGCGCGGCTACATCGAGGTGCTGCGGCATTACGCCGAGATCGCCGGCATTCGCCGCAAGCTCAAGGCCCGACTGCTGCAGGAGCGCCCCGGACTCTTCATCGGCGTCGACGCGCCCGATTTCAACCTCGACCTCGAGGCCGGCCTGCGCAGCCACGGCATGAAGACGGTGCACTTCGTCTGCCCGTCGATCTGGGCCTGGCGGCCGGAGCGCGTCGAGAAGATCCGGGCGGCGGCTGACCATGTCTTGTGCATCTTCCCGTTCGAGCCTGCATTGCTGGCGGAGCACGGCGTGGCCGCGAGCTATGTCGGCCATCCCATCGCCAACGTGATCCCGATGACGCCCGACCGTGCCGCTGCACGCGCCACACTGGGCTTGGTGCCTGATGCGCAGGTCGTCGCCTTGCTGCCGGGCAGCCGCCGCTCGGAAATTCGCTACCTGGCCGCCCGTTTCTTCGCTGCAGCCGCATTGATGCAGAAGGCGCGGCCGGAACTCCAGTTCGTGGCCCCCATCCTGCCGGGCCTGCGAGCCGAGGTTGAGGTCCTGCTGCAGGCCAGCGGCATGGCCGGGCGCGTGAAGCTGCTCGATGGCCAGTCGCATGCCGCGCTGGCCGCCTGCGACGCCACGCTGATCGCCAGCGGCACCGCCACGCTCGAGGCGGCTCTGTTCAAGCGGCCGATGGTCATCGCCTACAACATGAATGCGCTGTCGTGGCGTTTCATGCAACGCAAGCAATTGCAGCCGTGGGTCGGCCTGCCCAACATCCTGTGTCGCGAGTTCGTGGTGCCGGAGTTGCTGCAGGAAGCCGCCACGCCCGAGGCGCTGGCCCAGGCCACACTGGCCTGGCTCGATGCGCCCGGGAAAACGCAAGCCTTGCAACAAAGATTTTCAGAGCTGCATGTGCAATTGCAGCGCGATACGCCGACACTTTGCGCCGATGCGATCCAGAAAGTTCTTGAAGGCTGAACAGGCCCCGCTGGTGTGGGACGCACCGGGGCTGATGGCGGGCGTCGACGAGGCGGGGCGTGGCCCCCTGGCCGGTCCGGTGGTGGCTGCGGCCGTGATCCTCGACGACCTGCGGCCGATTCGCGGCCTGGCCGATTCCAAGACTCTCACGGCCCTGCAGCGCGAACGCTTGCATGACCAGATCCTGGCGAAGGCGCTGTGCTGTTCCATCGCGCAGGCCACCGTCGAAGAGATCGACACCCACAACATCCTGCAGGCCACCATGCTCGCGATGCGTCGCGCGGTCGAGGGGCTGCGGCTGAAGCCCGTCAAGGTGTTGGTCGACGGCAATCGCCTGCCCACGCTCGACGTGCTGGCCGAAGCCATCGTCAAGGGCGATTCGCGGGTGAAGGCTATTTCCGCTGCGTCGATCCTGGCGAAAGTGCACCGCGACCGGCTGTGCGAGCAGTTGCATGTCGAATTTCCGCACTACGGCTTTGCCGGCCACAAGGGCTACGGCACGCCTGAACACCTGGAAGCGCTGCAGCGCCATGGCGCGTGTGTGCACCACCGCAGGTCGTTCAGCCCGGTGGCCGCGGCGCTCGCCCGCACGGGCGGCGTCTTGAATGTGGTGCTGCCGGCCGAATCTGAGCAACCGGCGATGCTGGTTGGGGTCGCCGAGGCCGTGCGCCCTGAACTCCGCGCCGCGCCCTGAACACCCGATGACCTCCGACACCGGCGCCAGCCACATCAGCTCGCGCGACAACCCGCTGCTCAAGGACCTGCGCAAGCTCGCGCAGGACCCGGGTGCTTACCGCAAGCTCGGCCGTCTCTGGCTCGAAGGCGATCATCTGTGTCGGGCGGCGCTGGCGCGGGGCGTCAAGCCCGCGATTGCCGTATTTTCGGAGTCTTTCTGGCCCCAAGCGCCCGCTGAATGGGCGAGCGGCGCTATCAAAACCGTAGTGGTTGCCGACGACCTGCTGCGCGGCGTCAGCGGGTTGGAATCGCCTGCGCCCATGGGCTTCGTGCTCGACCTGCCGTCCCGCCCGGAACTGATTCCCAACGCCCCCAGCGTCGTGCTCGACCGCCTGCAGGACGCCGGCAATGCGGGTTCCATCCTGCGCAGCGCCGCCGCCTTCGGCTTCACCCAGGTGATCACGCTCAAGGGCACGGCCGCGCTGTGGGCCCCGAAGGTGCTGCGCGCCGGCATGGGTGCCCATTTCGGCCTGCGGCTGATCGAAGGCGTGGACGCCGACGTGCTCGACGGCCTGAAAGTGCCGCTGGTGGCGACCAGTTCGCACCACGGCGAATGGCTCCACAAGGCCGAACTGCCGCATCCCTGCGCCTGGCTCATGGGCCACGAGGGGCAGGGCGTTTCGCCCGCGCTGGAAGCCCGGGCGACACGCCACATCCGCATTGCGCAGCCGGGCGGCGAGGAGTCGCTCAACGTGGCCGCTGCCGCCGCAATCTGCCTGCATGCGAGCGGAGCAGCCCTGCAGGCCAAATAACACACTCAGTCCGGGCTACAATCGGGGGCTTACTCGCAAATCAGCGTCGCCCGGCCGCCTTTAACGCCAAAATCCCCTTAAGCAGCAGCTCGCAGGCAACGCGCCTGGGGCTCCGGGCGACCGTAACCATCCGGAGAACCCAGTGCTTTTGTCTCTCAAGGGAAGTTTCCCGCCCGCCATCCTGGCGCTCGCAGACGGCACGGTCTTTCAAGGCAATTCGATCGGAGCCGCCGGCTCCACGACCGGTGAAGTGGTGTTCAACACCGCCATGACCGGTTACCAGGAAATCCTCACCGACCCGAGCTACTGCCAGCAGATCGTGACGCTCACGTATCCGCACATCGGCAACTACGGCGTCAACGGGGAAGACATCGAAGCCGACAAGATCCATGCCGCGGGCCTGATCATCAAGGACCTGCCCCTCGTCGCCTCCAACTTCCGCAAGACCGCCACGCTGACCGAATACCTCGTGTCCGGCAAGACGGTGGCCATCGCGAACATCGATACCCGCAAGCTCACGCGCCACCTGCGCACCCACGGCGCGCAGAACGGCTGCATCCTGGGCCTGGCCGAAGGCGAAGCCGTCACGCAGGCGCTGATCGACAAGGCCATCGCCGCCGCCAAGGCCGCGCCGAGCATGTCGGGCCTCGACCTCGCCAAGGTGGTGTCGGTCAAGCAGACCTACGAATGGACCGAAACCGAGTGGAAGCTGGGTGCGGGCTACGGCGTGCAGATCACGCCGAAGTTCCACGTCGTCGCCTTCGACTACGGCGTCAAGAAGAACATCCTGCGCATGATCGCGCAGCGCGGCGCGCGCATCACCGTGGTGCCGGCGCAGACGCCCGCGGCCGACGTGCTCAAGCTCAAGCCAGACGGCATCTTCCTGGCCAACGGCCCCGGCGACCCGGAGCCCTGCGACTACGCCATCAGCGCCGTCAAGGAACTGATCGAGACCGGCATTCCCACCTTCGGTATCTGCCTGGGCCACCAGATCATGGCGCTGGCCTCCGGCGCGAAGACCTTCAAGATGAAGTTCGGCCACCACGGCGCGAACCATCCGGTGAAGGACCTCGACAACGGCCGCGTGAGCATCACCAGCCAGAACCACGGCTTCGCGGTCGACGAGAAGTCGCTGCCGGCCAACCTGCGTCCCACGCACATCAGCCTGTTCGACAACACGCTGCAGGGCCTGGCGCGCACCGACAAGCCCGCGTTCTGCTTCCAGGGTCACCCTGAAGCCTCGCCGGGTCCGCACGACATCGGCTACCTGTTCGATCGCTTCACGGCACTCATGGAAAAGAACAAGACGGAAAAGACGGAGAAAGAGAATGCCTAAGCGCACAGACCTCAAATCGATCCTCATCATCGGCGCCGGCCCGATCATCATCGGCCAGGCCTGCGAGTTCGACTACTCCGGCGTGCAAGCCTGCAAGGCGCTGCGCGAAGAGGGCTACAAGGTCATCCTGATCAACAGCAACCCTGCGACGATCATGACCGACCCGGCCACGGCCGACGTCACCTACATCGAGCCCATCACCTGGCAGACGGTCGAGAAAATCATCGCCAAGGAGCGCCCCGACGCGATCCTGCCGACCATGGGCGGCCAGACCGCGCTCAACTGCGCGCTCGACCTGTGGCGCAACGGCGTGCTCGACAAGTACACCGGCGCGGCCACCAACAAGCCGGTCGAGCTGATCGGCGCCACGCCTGAAGCCATCGACAAGGCCGAAGACCGCCTGAAGTTCAAGGACGCGATGACCAAGATCGGACTGGGCTCGGCCCGTTCCGGCATTGCGCACTCGATGGACGAAGCCTGGGCCGTGCAGAAGTCGGTCGGCTTCCCGACCGTGATCCGCCCCAGCTTCACGCTCGGCGGCACCGGCGGCGGCATCGCCTACAACCCGGAAGAATTCGAGACCATCTGCAAGCGCGGCATCGAAGCCTCGCCCACCAACGAGCTGCTGATCGAAGAATCGCTGCTCGGCTGGAAAGAGTACGAGATGGAAGTCGTGCGTGACAAGGCCGACAACTGCATCATCGTCTGCTCGATCGAAAACCTCGACCCGATGGGCGTGCACACCGGCGACTCGATCACCGTGGCCCCCGCGCAGACGCTGAGCGACAAGGAATACCAGATCCTGCGCAACGCCTCGCTGGCCGTGCTGCGCGAGATCGGCGTCGATACCGGCGGCTCGAACGTGCAGTTCTCCATCAACCCGAAGGACGGCCGCATGGTCGTCATCGAGATGAATCCGCGCGTGTCGCGTTCGTCGGCGCTGGCCTCCAAGGCCACGGGCTTCCCGATCGCCAAGGTCGCGGCCAAGCTGGCCGTGGGCTACACGCTCGACGAGCTGCGCAACGAAATCACCGGTGGCGCGACGCCCGCGTCGTTCGAACCATCGATCGACTACGTGGTCACCAAGATCCCGCGTTTCGCGTTCGAGAAGTTCCCGCAGGCCGACTCGCGTCTCACGACGCAGATGAAGTCGGTGGGCGAGGTGATGGCCATGGGCCGCACCTTCCAGGAGTCGTTCCAGAAGGCCCTGCGCGGCCTCGAAGTGGGCGTGGACGGTCTCAACGAGAAGACGCAAGACCGCGAAGTGCTCGAGAAGGAACTGGGCGAGCCCGGCCCCGAGCGCATCTGGTACGTGGGCGATGCTTTCGCCATGGGCCTGAGCGTGGATGAAGTGTTCGCGCTGACCAAGATCGACCCCTGGTTCCTGGTGCAGATCGAAGAGATCGTGAAGATCGAACTCGAGCTCGAAACCAAGTCGCTCGACGACATCGACCGCGACACGCTGCTGGCGCTGAAGAAAAAGGGCTTCTCCGACCGCCGCCTCGCCAAACAGCTCAAGACCACCGACACGGCCATTCGCGAGAAGCGCCGCGCCCTGGGCGTGCGCCCCGTCTACAAGCGCGTGGACACCTGCGCGGCCGAGTTCGCGACCAACACGGCCTACATGTACTCGACCTACGAGGACGAGTGCGAAGCCGACCCGACGGACAAGAAGAAGATCATGGTGCTCGGCGGCGGTCCCAACCGCATCGGCCAGGGCATCGAGTTCGACTACTGCTGCGTGCACGCCGCGCTCGCCATGCGCGAGGACGGCTACGAGACCATCATGGTCAACTGCAATCCCGAGACCGTGTCGACCGACTACGACACCTCGGACCGTCTGTATTTCGAGCCGCTCACGCTCGAAGACGTGCTCGAGATCGTCGACAAGGAAAAGCCGCTCGGCGTGATCGTGCAGTACGGCGGCCAGACGCCTTTGAAGCTCGCGCTCGACCTCGAAGCGAATGGCGTGCCGATCATCGGCACCTCGCCTGACATGATCGACGCGGCCGAAGACCGCGAGCGCTTCCAGAAGCTGCTGCACGAGCTGGGCCTGCGCCAGCCGCCGAACGCCACCGCGCGCACCGAACCCGAAGCGCTCGAAAAGGCCGCGGCCCTCGGTTATCCGCTGGTGGTGCGCCCGAGCTACGTGCTTGGCGGCCGCGCGATGGAAATCGTGCACGAGCAGCGCGACCTCGAGCGCTACATGCGCGAAGCCGTCAAGGTCAGCAACGATTCGCCGGTGCTGCTCGACCGCTTCCTGAACGACGCCGTCGAGTGCGACGTCGACTGCATCCGCGACGCCGAAGGCGGCACGCTGATCGGCGGCGTGATGGAGCACATCGAACAGGCCGGCGTGCACTCGGGCGACTCCGCCTGTTCGCTGCCGCCCTATAGCCTGAACGCCGACACGGTGGCCGAGCTGAAGCGCCAGAGCGCCGCGATGGCGGCTGCGCTGAACGTGGTCGGCCTGATGAACGTGCAGTTCGCGATCCAGCAGAAGGACGGCAAGGACGTCATCTACGTGCTCGAAGTGAACCCGCGTGCTTCGCGTACCGTGCCCTATGTGAGCAAGGCCACCGGCATCCAGCTCGCCAAGGTGGCGGCACGCTGCATGGCAGGCCAGTCGCTGAAGTCGCAAGGCATCACGAAGGAAGTGACGCCGCCGTACTTCAGCGTGAAGGAGGCCGTGTTCCCGTTCGTCAAGTTCCCGGGCGTGGACACCATCCTTGGCCCCGAGATGAAGTCGACCGGCGAAGTGATGGGCGTGGGCAAGACCTTCGGCGAAGCCTTCGTGAAGTCGCAACTGGGCGCCGGCACGCACCTGCCGAAGTCGGGCAAGGTCTTCATCTCGGTGAAGAACAACGACAAGGCGCGCGCGGTCGAAGTGGCGCGCGGCCTGGCGAAGCTGGGCTTCGAGCTGATTGCCACCAAGGGCACGGCCGCCGCCATCAGCGCTGCCGGCATCGAGTGCGCAACGGTGAACAAGGTGACCGAAGGTCGCCCGCACATCGTGGACATGATCAAGAACAACGAGATCGCGCTGGTCATCAACACGGTGGAAGAGCGCCGCAACGCGATTACCGACTCGCGGCAGATCCGCACCTCGGCACTGCTGGCGCGTGTGACTACCTTCACCACGATCTTCGGTGCCGAAGCCGCGGTCGAGGGCATGGGCTTCATGGACGAACTCGGCGTGATCTCGGTGCAGGAGATGCACGCGCAACTGGCTTCGGCCTGAGCGTCATCATGGAAACGCAGCTCGTCGAACTGGACCTGACGGACTGGAACGCAGCCACGCCCAACGAGGCGTGGATCGCGGAATTGGAAGCGGGCAAGGTGCTGTACTTTCCGCGCCTGGGCTTCGAGCTGCTGCCCGAAGAGCGCAGCCTGCTCACGCCCAGCCTGCTGTCGCCCGACGTGCGCAACATCAGCCTCGACGCCAACGGCAAGCTCAAGGGCGCGGTTGGCGACGAGGCGGTGCAGCGCATGGCGGCCGCGATGGTGGGGCGCTTTCGGGCGCAGGCCACGCAGCTGATTCACGGGCTGCTGCCGCACTACACGCCCGCCTTGCGGCTCGCACCTACCAGCTACCGACCGGCGAAGGTCGAGACGCGGGTGCAGTCGTGGCGCGCCGACGACCGGCGTTTGCACGTCGATTCGTTCCCGTCGCGGCCGAACTACGGCGAGCGCATCCTGCGCGTCTTCACCAATGTCAACCCTGAAGGCGCGCCGCGGGTGTGGCGCGTGGGCGAGCCGTTCGAGGACGTTGCCAAGCGCTTCCTGCCGCGCGCCAAGCCCTATGTGCGCTGGCAGGCAAAGCTGCTGCGCGCCTTGCGCGTGACCAAGTCGTTCCGCAGCGAGTACGACCACCTGATGCTGCAGCTGCACGACGGCATGAAGTCGGACATGGCGTACCAGGAAAACTCGCCGCAGGAAACCGCCAAGTTCCCGCCGGGCTCGGTGTGGGTGTGCTTCTCCGACCAGACCTCGCACGCCGTGATGGCGGGCCAATACATGCTCGAGCAGACCCTTCATCTGGCCGCTTCGAAGCAATACAATCCCGAATCGAGCCCGCTCGCCATCCTGAGCCGGCTGACCGGACGCACACTCGTCTGATCAATTCCCTCAATCGACCGCCGAACGGCAGCGTTCGGCGGTTTCGCTTTATGGAGAACCAACAACATGGCAACCATCCCCATCACCAAGCGCGGCGCTGAAAAACTGCGCGCCGAACTGCATCAGCTCAAGACGGTGGACCGTCCCTGGGTCATCAATGCAATTTCCGAAGCACGCGCCCAGGGCGACCTGAGCGAAAACGCCGAATACGAAGTCGCCAAGGACCGCCAGGGCTTCATCGAAGGCCGCATCCAGGAAGTCGAAGGCAAGCTGTCGGCCGCACAGATCATCGACCCGAGCGAGCTCGATGCCGGCGGCAAGGTGGTGTTCGGCTCGACCGTCGAACTCGAGGAAGAGGAAAGCGGCGAAGCCGTGAAGTACCAGATCGTCGGCGAAGACGAAGCAGACCTGAAGCTCGGCCTCATCAACATTTCCAGCCCGATCGCGCGCGCGCTCATCGGCAAGGAAGAGGGCGATACCGCCGAAGTGCAGGCTCCTGGCGGCCTCAAGCGCTACGAGATCGTGGCCGTTCGCTACCTCTGATTCTTCGACCCATGAAAGACCGCGTTGCGCTGATGCTGGCCGCCTTCTGGTGGGGCAGCCTCACCACGATCGGTTTCCTGGTGGTGCCGATGTTGTTTGCCAGGCTCGGCAATCCGTCGGTGGCGGGCAACTTTGCCGGCCAGTTGTTCGAGGCGCAGAGTTGGATCGCGATCGGCTGTGGGCTGATCCTGCTGATCCACTTCAGGGCCAAGGCCGACGATCGCATGAGCGGGCCAGCGATGACCGCCATCTTTTTCATCCTGGGAGCACTGCTGCTGGCGCTGCTTCAGCAGTACGCCGTGGCGCCTCGCATCCTGGCGCGCGAGAACCTCAAGCTGTGGCACGCCGTGGGCAGCGGCATGTACCTCGTGCAGTGGGTGTGTGCCGGTGCGCTGCTGTGGCGCATGGGCGCCCGCAAGCCAGACTGAATGGCAGAGGCGGCAGCCGCCGCCTCCGTGCTTACTCTTTCCAGTACTTCGCGACCCAGCGCGCCGGCCGGATGAACCGGAAGGCCCGGTTGCGGCGGCCTGCAAGTGCGTCCGGCGGATTGCACTCGCCATGGAACACCATGATGCGTGCGCCCTCGGGCACGAAAGGCTCTTCCCAGTAGTTGGTCGGCCAGGTCGGGATGCCGTGGTACTTGAAGCTCGGGCACCAGCCGTCGGGCCAGTAAGCCAGCTTGCCCTGCTTGTGGAGCACGTCCGACAGGTAGGCCTGCTCGTTGCGGTATTCGGCCTGGACCTTGTCCATGTTGGCGCGGAAATACGCCAGCACGTCGGCGTGGGCGCCCAGCTCGAAGCGGTAGACCGACGAATTGCCCGTGATTCGCTCGCGCCGCCAGGGGCGGGCGTAGTCGTGAATGATCAGGAATTCACCGGGTTGCTCGAAGAAGGCGTCCAGGCTGCCCACCACGACCACGTCGAGGTCGAGGAAGAGGGCGGGACCGCGCAGGCCGTGCAGGTCCTGCTCGAAGGTCGTGAGCTTCTTCCAGGCGCCGTCGCGCTGGCCGGGGGCCAGGTGCAGGTTGAGCGGCGGAATCGGCAGGCAGGTCACCTCGGGGCGAACGCCGTTGCCATCGTCGGTCAGGCACACGAACCTGAAGTCGCCGCTGAGGTTGCGGCGGACCATCGCGTAGAGCCGGTTGACGTATTCGGGGCCGTATTTCGTGCCCCACTTCATGCAGAGAATATGGCGCTGGGCGCCTTGCGCTGCCACCAAGCTCAGTCCGCCTGGTTGCGCTTCTTGGCCGACAGGGGCCGTTTTGCCTTGGCGCGCTTGATGGTGCCGCCAGGGGTCAGGCGCTGGTTGCCGAGCACGCGCAGGGTCTTGATTTCAGGCCGTTGGCCGCCGCGCTTGCTGTACTTGACGATCTTCACGTCGCGCGGGCCGGGCATGCGGTCTTCATCGACCACGCGCTCCTTTTCGGGCTTCGGGCGCCACAGCACCAGCAGCTTGCCGATATGTTGAATGGGGGCGGCATCGAGCTCGTCGGACAGTTCGCGCAGCATGGCGTCGCGGGCGAGGCGGTCGTCGGAGAAGACGCGGATCTTGATCAGGCCATGGGCCTTGAGCGCCGCGTCGGCTTCTTTTTTCACGGCAGGGGTAAGCCCGTCTCCACCGACCATGACGATCGGATCCAGGTGGTGAGCTTCGGCGCGGTGCACCTTGCGCTCGGCAGGGGTAAGTTGAATGGCGGGCATCCCCGTATTATCGACGCGTACACGAAGACCCTCATGAGCACCAAAGCCAAAAGTAAAAAAGTCAATAAAGCGTGGCTTCACGACCATATCAACGACCCCTACGTGAAGCTCGCCACCAAGGAGGGTTATCGCGCGCGCGCCGCCTACAAGCTCAAGGAGATCGACGAGTCGCTCGGCCTCGTCAAGCCGGGCCAGCTGGTGGTGGACCTCGGCTCCACTCCCGGCGCCTGGAGCCAGTACCTGCGCCGGCGCATGTCGCCCGGCGGCGCTGCGGCCGGCGAGTTGAATGGCACCATCGTTTCGCTCGACATCCTGCCGATGGAGCCCATCGAGGGCGTGACCTTCCTGCAGGGGGATTTCCGCGAAGATGCGCTGCTGCAACAGTTGCTGGGTGTCCTGGCAGGCCGCAAGGCCGACCTGGTGGTGTCGGACATGGCACCCAACCTGTCGGGCATCCATTCGGCCGACGCCGCCCGGGTGGCGCACCTGATCGAGCTTGCAATCGATTTTGCCCAGCACCACCTGAAGCCCGAGGGGGCGCTGGTGGCAAAGCTGTTCCACGGGAGCGGCTACGACGAGCTGGTGAAGCTCTTCAAGGCGAATTTCCGCATCGTGAAGCCCTTCAAGCCCAAGGCGTCGCGGGATAAATCAGCCGAGACTTTCCTGGTCGGCATGGGCCTGAAGGCCCCGGATACGCCTTGATACCTTGCCGCCGAGAGTGCGTTTGTGGCGCAAACCCTTGTCAGGCTATGGCTGCATTAGGGAAATGCCCGCTTTTCGTAGCTTGAAAAGCCTAAAATGGGGCGCAATTGCGTACCCACAGCGCGTTTTTTCATTTAACTGTCACGCGCTTTAGCCTGGAGCTTCGTTTGAACAATCAGTGGTTTTCCAAAGTTGCCGTATGGCTCGTCATTGCCATGGTGTTGTTCACTGTGTTCAAGCAGTTCGACACCCGCGGTGGCGTCGGCTCGGGGACAGTCAGCTACTCCGAGTTTCTGGACCAGGTCCGCAACAACCAGGTCAAGAGCGCCGTCATTCCTGAGGGCGCTGCTGGCGGCGAGATCGTCGCAGTCACCAATGACGATCGCAAGATCCGCACGACCGCCACGGTGCTCGACCGTGGCCTCGTGGGCGACCTGATCGACCACAACGTCAAGTTCGACGTCAAGCCGCGCGAAGAGAGCTCGCTGCTCATGACGCTGCTGGTCAGCTGGGGCCCGATGCTGCTGCTGATCGGCGTCTGGATCTACTTCATGCGGCAGATGCAGGGCGGCGGCAAGGGCGGGGCGTTCAGCTTCGGCAAGAGCAAGGCCCGCATGATGGACGAGAACAACAACACGGTCACTTTCGCCGACGTCGCGGGCTGTGACGAGGCCAAGGAAGAAGTCCGTGAAGTGGTCGACTTCCTGAAAGACCCGCAGCGCTTCCAGAAGCTCGGCGGCCGCATTCCCCGCGGTTTGCTGCTGGTTGGCCCTCCTGGCACCGGCAAGACGCTGCTGGCCAAGTCGATCGCCGGCGAAGCCAAGGTACCTTTCTTCTCGATTTCGGGTTCCGACTTCGTTGAAATGTTCGTCGGCGTGGGCGCGGCCCGTGTTCGCGACATGTTCGAGAACGCCAAGAAGAACGCTCCTTGCATCATCTTCATCGACGAAATCGATGCTGTGGGCCGTCAGCGCGGCGCCGGTCTCGGCGGCGGCAACGACGAACGCGAACAAACGCTCAACCAGATGCTGGTCGAGATGGATGGCTTCGAAACCAACCTCGGCGTGATCGTGGTGGCCGCCACCAACCGCCCCGACATCCTGGACGCCGCACTGCTGCGCCCCGGTCGCTTCGACCGTCAGGTGTACGTCACGCTGCCCGACATCCGCGGCCGTGAACAGATCCTCGGCGTGCACATGCGCAAGGTTCCGCTTGGCCAGGACGTGAACCCGAGCGTGATCGCCCGTGGCACGCCCGGCATGTCCGGCGCCGACCTGGCCAATCTCTGCAACGAAGCCGCCCTGATGGCTGCTCGTCGCAATGCGCGCGTGGTCGAGATGCAGGACTTCGAGAAGGCCAAGGACAAGATCTTCATGGGCCCCGAGCGCAAGAGCATGGTCATGCCCGAGGAAGAGCGCCGCAACACGGCCTACCACGAGTCCGGCCACGCCCTCATCGGCAAGCTGCTGCCCAAGTGCGATCCGGTCCACAAGGTCACGATCATTCCGCGTGGCCGCGCCCTCGGCGTGACCATGAGCCTGCCAGCGCAGGACCGCTACAGCTACGACCGCGAATACATGCTGAACCAGATCAGCATGCTGTTCGGCGGCCGTATCGCCGAAGAAGTGTTCATGCACCAGATGACCACCGGTGCGAGCAATGACTTCGAGCGCGCGACCTCCATCGCCCGCGACATGGTCACGCGCTACGGCATGACCGACGCGCTGGGCCCGATGGTCTACGCCGAGAACGAAGGCGAAGTGTTCCTGGGCCGTTCGGTCACCAAGACCACGAACATGAGCGAGCAGACCATGGAAAAGGTCGACTCCGAAGTGCGCCGCATCATCGACGAGCAGTACGCCCTGGCGCGCCGCCTGATCGAAGAGAACAGCGACAAGATGCACGCCATGGCCAAGGCGTTGCTCGAATGGGAAACCATCGACAGCGAGCAGCTCGACGACATCATGGCCGGCCGCGCACCGCGCCCGCCCAAGGACTGGACGCCGCGCATCCCGCCTTCGGGCAGTGGTGGCAGCGGCGGCACGCCGGCAGTCAACCCTGACCCGGCGCCCACTGCGGCCTGAGGTGGACTTGGCATCAAGCAACAACGGGGCCTCTGGCCCCGTTTTCCATGGGGCGCCATCCGGCGGGGTGTGGCAGACCTCGCGCTTTCGCATCGACCTCGCGCAGCCGCGCGTGATGGGCATCGTCAACGTCACGCCCGATTCTTTTTCTGACGGCGGTGCTCACGCCTCTACCAAGGCCGCGCTGCAGCACTGTGAGCAGTTGCTGAAAGAGGGCGCCGACATCCTCGACATCGGCGGCGAATCGACCCGCCCCGGCAGCCCCGCGGTGCCGCTCGACGCCGAGCTGGCGCGTGTGCTGCCCGTGGTGCGCGAGGCGGTGAAGCTCAACGTGCCGATCTCCATCGACACCTACAAGCCGGAGGTGATGCGCGCGGTGCTCGACCTGGGCGCGGACATCGTCAACGACATCTGGGCGCTGCGGCAGCCGGGCGCGCGTGAAGCCGTTGCGGCACACCCTTCGTGCGGCGTCTGCCTGATGCATATGCACCGCGACCCGCAGACCATGCAGGCTGTGCCCATGGCGGGCGACGTGATCCCCGAGGTACTGTCTTTCCTCACGGCGCAGGTGCAACTTCTGCGCGCGCTGGGGGTCGACCATTCGCGCATCACGCTCGACCCCGGCGTGGGCTTCGGCAAGACGGTGGCGCAGAATTTCGCCTTGCTGGCACGCCAGCGCGAGATGCTTGCTGCTGGCTATCCGCTGTTGCTGGGCTGGTCGCGCAAGTCGTCGATCGGCGCGGTCACCGGTATCGAGGCGGCGGGTGAGCGCATCGTGCCCAGCGTCGCGGCTGCCGTGCTGGCAGTGGACCGGGGAGCGGCCGTGGTGCGCGTGCATGACGTGCGCGACACGGTTGCCGCGCTCGCGGTATGGCGCGCCATGAAGGCGCAAGAGTCACAACAACAAACACAAGAGCAGACATCAACACCATGACTCGCAAATATTTCGGCACAGACGGCATCCGTGGCACTGTCGGCCAGGCGCCCATCACGCCAGACTTCGTACTGCGCCTAGCGCACGCCGTTGGCCGCGTGCTCAAGAAGACCCAGTCACGCCCTACGGTGCTGATCGGCAAGGACACGCGCATTTCGGGCTACATGCTCGAGTCGGCGCTCGAGTCGGGCTTCAACTCGGCCGGTGTCGACGTGGTCCTGCTCGGCCCGCTGCCAACACCTGGCGTTGCGTACCTCACGCGCGCCCAGCGCGCGAGCCTCGGCGTGGTGATCAGTGCGAGCCACAACGCCTACCCCGACAACGGCATCAAGTTCTTCAGCGCGCAGGGCACCAAGCTCGACGACGCCTGGGAACTGGCCGTCGAAGCCGTACTGGAAGAAGCGCCGGTGTGGGTGGACTCCGCCAATCTCGGCAAGGCCCGCCGCCTCAACGACGCGCCGGGCCGCTACATCGAGTTCTGCAAGAGCACCTTCGCCAACGACCTGACCCTGCGCGACATGAAGCTGGTGGTCGATGCGGCGCACGGCGCGGCCTACCAGGTGGCGCCCAACGTGTTCCACGAGTTGGGCGCGGAAGTGACCAGCATCGGCGTCTCGCCCGACGGGCTCAACATCAACAAGGGCTTCGGCGCCACGCATCCCGAGGCCCTGGTGGCCGCGGTGACGACGCAGCGGGCGGACTACGGCATTGCGCTCGATGGCGACGCCGACCGCCTGCAGTTGGTCGATGCCAGCGGGCGGCTCTTCAACGGCGACGAGTTGCTCTACCTCATGGTGACAGAGCGCATCGCGCGCGGCGAGAAGCCGGTGGGCGTGGTTGGCACGCTCATGACCAACAAGGCCGTCGAAGTCGCGCTGCGCGGGCATGGCATCGAGTTCGTGCGCGCCAAGGTCGGCGACCGCTATGTGCTCGAAGAACTCGACAAGCGCGGCTGGCTGCTGGGCGGCGAGGGCTCCGGCCACCTGCTGGCACTCGACCGCCACACCACGGGTGACGGCATCGTGAGCGCACTGCAGGTGCTGCAGGCTTGCGTACGCAGCGGCAAGACCGTGGCGCAGTTGCTCGAAGGCGTCACGCTGTTCCCGCAGACGCTGATCAACGTGCGCCTCGCGCCCGACCAGGACTGGAAAGCCAACAAGGCGCTCGCCGGCGAAACGCAGCGCATCGAGGCCGAGCTGGGCGACAGCGGCCGCGTGCTGATCCGTGCGAGCGGCACCGAGCCGCTGGTGCGCGTGATGGTCGAGGCGCGCGATGCGAAGCAGTCCGAGTCGTGCGCCAAGCGCCTCGCCGCCACGCTGGAGCCGGCGAAATGAGCATCGAAACCTTCGTGATGGACTACCGCGACGCCGCGCAGGCTGCCGCTCTGGTGGATCTTCTCGACGCCTATGCCAGCGACCCGGCCGGCGGCGGCACGCCGCTCGATGCCGATGTGCGCAAGAGCCTGCCCGCGGCACTGGCGGCACGTCCCCAGGCCTTCAGCGTGCTGGCCTACGACGGCGGGCAGCCCGTGGGCCTGGTCAACTGCATCGAGGGCTTCTCGACCTTCGCCTGCAAACCGCTGGTGAACGTGCACGACGTGGTCGTGCTGCCCAGCCACCGCGGGCAGCGCGTGGCGCAGAAGATGTTCGCGCAGGTGGAGCAGGAGGCGCGCAGGCGCGGTGCCTGCAAGCTCACGCTCGAAGTGCTGTCGGGCAACGCGCCCGCGCTGCGCGCCTACGAGCGCGAAGGGTTCATGGGCTACCAGCTCGATCCGGCGTTCGGGAGCGCCGTCTTCCTGCAGAAGAAGCTCTGAAAAGAAAAAGGGCCGAGGCGAATCGATCGCCGTCGGCCCTCACCCCAGCCCTCTCCCCAAGGGGAGAGGGAGCAAGTCAAATCAGAAGCGCGTCACCGGCATTTCGGCGTCGGCCTTGTTCGGCGCGTACTTGCCCAGCTCCCACTTGGCGATCGCGTTGCGGTGCACTTCGTCCGGACCGTCCGCGAAGCGCAGCGTGCGCGCGCCGGCATAGGCAGCCGCCAGCGGGAAGTCGTCGCACATGCCGCCGCCGCCGTGCACCTGCATGGCCCAGTCGATCACCTGGCAGGCCATCGACGGTGCGACGACCTTGATCATCGCGATCTCGTTCTTGGCGACCTTGTTGCCGGCCACGTCCATCAGCCATGCGGCCTTGAGCGTGAGCAGGCGGGCCATGTCGATCTTGCAACGGGCTTCGGCGATGCGTTCCTGCGTCACGGTCTGCGAGGCCACGGTCTTGCCGAAGGCCACGCGCGACGAGGCGCGCTTGCACATCAGTTCGAGCGCGCGCTCGGCCAGGCCGATCAGGCGCATGCAGTGGTGGATGCGTCCCGGGCCAAGGCGGCCTTGGGCAATTTCGAAGCCGCGGCCTTCGCCGAGCAGCATGTTGCCGGCCGGCACGCGCACGTTCTCGAAGTACATCTCGACGTGGCCGTGCGGCGCGTCGTCGTAGCCCATCACGTTCAGCGGGCGCACGATGCGGATGCCCTTGGCATCGGCCGGCACCACGATCATGCTTTGCTGCGAGTGGCGGGGCGCGTCGGGGTCGCTCTTGCCCATGGTGATGAAGACCGCGCAGCGCGGATCGGCCGCGCCGGAAATCCACCACTTGTGGCCATTGATGACGTACTCGTCGCCCTGGCGTTCGATGCGCGTGGAGATGTTGGTGGCGTCGCTCGATGCCACTTCGGGCTCGGTCATCGCGAAGGCCGAGCGGATCTGGCCTTCGAGCAGCGGCTTGAGCCAGCGTGCCTTGATCTCGTCCGAGCCGTAGCGCGCGATGGTCTCCATGTTGCCGGTGTCGGGCGCCGAGCAGTTGAAGGCTTCGCTCGCCCACGGCACCGCGCCCATGATCTCGGCCAGCGGGGCGTATTCCTGGTTGGTCAGGCCCGCGCCTTCATAGCCCGAGGCGGCGGCGCTGTCGACCGGCAGGAACAGGTTCCACAGGCCCTGGGCCTTGGCCTTGTCCTTCAGCTTCTCGACCGTCTTGAGGGCCGACCAGCGCTTGCCGGCCACCGTGTTGGCGGCCAGTTCGGCGTGGTACTCGGCTTCGGCCGGATAGATGTGGTCGTCCATGAACGCCTTGACGCGTTTCTGCAGGTCTTTGGTCTTGGCCGAGTATTCGAAATCCATCTTCGTCTCCTGGTGGGTGTGGGGCGGCTTATGCCTTTTGGGCAAACTGCCAGGCCATTTCGGCCATGGGGCGTGCGCCGCGGGCCGAGGCCACGGCTTGTTCGCTCGACGCGGTGCCGGCCTCGACCCGCTTGGCAATGCCTTGCAGGATCGCGGCCATGCGGAACAGGTTGTAGGCCTGGTAGAAGTTCCAGTCGGGCGCCAGCGCCTCGGGCGTGCTGATGCGGGTGCGTTCGCAATAGCGGCGGATGTATTCGCTCTCGGTGGGAATGCCCAGCGAGACAAGGTCTACACCACCGATGCCGCGCCCAGTGCTGGGCGGCATGTGCCAGGACATGCAGTGGTAGCTGAAGTCGGCCAGCGGATGACCCAGCGTGGAGAGTTCCCAGTCGAGCACCGCGATGATGCGCGGCTCGGTGGCGTGGAACATCACGTTGTCGAGGCGGTAGTCGCCGTGGACGATCGACACCTTGCTTTCGTCGCGTGCGCTCGCCGGCATGTGGGCGGGCAGCCAGTCGATCAGCCGCTCCATGGCCTCGATGGGCTGCGAGAGCTCGCCGGCACCATCGGCCGAGGCCTTGTACTGCTTGCTCCAGCGGCCGATCTGGCGCTCGAAGTAGTTGCCGGGCTTGCCGTAGTCGGCCAGGCCGCGGGCGGCGAAGTCGACCGTGTGCAGCGCCGCGATCACGCGGTTCATCTCGTCGTAGTAAGCCGCGCGCTCGGCGTTGCTGAAGCCGGGCAGCGACTGGTCCCACAGCACGCGGCCCTGCATGAACTCCATGACGTAGAAGGCGCGGCCGATGATGGCCTCGTCTTCGCACAGGCAGTACATGCGGGGCACGGGCACGTCTGTGCCGGCCAGGCCGCTCATGACCTTGAATTCGCGCTCCACCGCATGGGCCGAGGGCAGCAGCTTGGCGACCGGGCCCGGCTTGGCGCGCATCACATAGCTCTGCGAGGGCGTGACGAGCTTGTAGGTCGGGTTCGACTGGCCGCCCTTGAACATCTCGACCGTCAGCGGGCCTTTGAAACCGTCGAGGTTCTTCTCGAGCCAGGCCGCGAGCGCATCGACATCGAAAGCGTGCTGTTGCGAGACGGCACGGGTGCCGATGAAGTTGGAGAAGTCCTGGCTCATGTCTGCTTTTTGGTTTGTCAGTGCTCTGCTTCGGAGACGCGCATCAAGGCTGCTCGGTCCAGAACCACAAGGCCGCCCGGCTCGATCCGGATGGTGCCCTCGCGTTCCATGGTCTTCAGTTCCTGGTTGACCCGCTGGCGCGACGCGCCCAGCAGCTGTGCCAGTTCTTCCTGCGCCAGTTGCAGGCCGATGCGCATCTGGCTGCCGTCTTCCAGGTTCGGCACGCCGTAGCTGCGCACGAGGTGAATGAGCTGCTTGGCCAGCCGTGCCCGCAGGGGCAGGGTGTTGAGGTCTTCCACCAGCCCGAACAGCGTGCGGATGCGGCGCGCCTGCAGCCGCATCAGCGCTTCGTACAGCTCCACGTGCGACGCCAGAATCTTCTGGAAGTCGGCCCGCGCCACGCACAGGATGGTGCTGTCGCCATGCGAGTAGGTGTCGTGCGTGCGCCGGTCCCCGTCGAACATCGCCACGTCGCCGAACCAGATGCCCGGCTCCACGTAGGTCAGCGTTACCTGCTTGCCCGAGACGGCCGTCGAACTCACGCGCACCGCGCCCTTGGCGCAGGCAATCCAGTGGTCGGGCGGGTCGCCGCGGGCAGCGATCAGGTCGCCGTCCTTGTAGCGTTTGACAAAGGCGCATCGGAGGATGTCGTGCCGTAGCGATGGAGAAAGAGAAGAAAACCAGCGACCACTGTTGATCGCTTCACGTTCTTCGATGGTAAGAATGGGGTCGTCCATTGGTCTGTCCTCTCGGCGACTGAAAAGCTGGGGGGTGTCACGGGAGCGACGCCGTTTGGCGTTACTCGTACTGCGGCGGCTTCTTCTCGAGGAACGCGGCGATGCCGATGCCCGCGTTCGCATGGTGCAGGTTGCGCACGAAGTGGTCGCGCTCCTGCGACAGCTGCGAAGCCAGCGTGGCGCCCCGTGCCTCGCTGAGCAGTTCCTTGATGCTGGCCAGCGAATTCGGCGCGCGCGCGTTGAGCTTGGCGGCCAGCGCCAGCGCACCCGCGAGCGCCTGGCCGTTTTCGGTGAGTTCGTTGACGAGGCCCAGCGCATGCAGGCGCGGCGCGCCGATGCGCTCGCCATTCATCAGCCATTCGCTTGCCAACTGGCGAGGCAACTGCTGCCCCAGGTGCCAGCTCAGGCCGCCGTCGGGCGACAGCGCCACGTTGCTGTATGAGGCCGCGAACACCGCGTCGCGCGCCGCAACCACGAAGTCGCAGGCCAGCGCGAGCGAGAAGCCGGCGCCCGCGGCAGCGCCTTCGACGGCCGCGATGATCGGCTTGGGAAAGGTGCGGATCGAATCGATCCAGTTGTGCAGGCCCTCGATGCTCTCGGCCTGCACCGAGCGGTCGAGCTGCCGGTTGGCCAGAAGCCGCTGCAGCGAGCCGCCGGCGCAGAACCATGAGCCTTCGCCCACGATGACGACGCTGCGGATCTCGGCGCTGTTCTCGGCGCCGTTGAGCGCCTCGATACCGGCGGCGTAGATCTCGGGGCCCAGTGCGTTGCGCTGGGTGGGGTTGGCGATCGTCAGCACCATGGTGCTGCCTTCGCTCGTGCTTTTGAGTTCGGCGGTCATGGCTTGTTTTTATTCTTCTTCGTGCAGCAGGCTCAGGCCCAGCGCGCCGCGGCGGCGCAGCCACGGGCTCGGGCGATAACGCGGGTCGCCGTAGACCGTCTGCAGGTTGAACAGCACTTCGAGCATGTTGGTCGGGCCGTAGAGGTTGCCCATGGCGAGCGGCCCGCGCGGATAGCCGAGACCCAGCTGCACCGCGGTTTCGAGGTCGGCCGGCGTGCACACGCGCTGCTGGCACATGTCGGTGGCGATGTTCACGATGGTGCCGATCACGCGCTGCGTGACGAAGCCGCCGCTGTCGCGGATCACGCTCACGGCTTTGCCGTCGCGCGCGAAGAGGGCGTGCGCGGCGTCGCGGATGTCGCGGCGGGTGGCGGGGTTGGTTGCGAGCACGCGGCGCTTGGTGGCGGCGTCGTCGATCAGCATGTCGATGCCGATGGTGCGCGTGGCGTCCAGGCGTTCGACCGCGGCGACCGTGGTCACATCGAAGCCCAGCGGTGCGACCAGGATCAGCGAATGCGGCGCGGCCGTGGCACCGCTGTCGATCTGCGCGCCCAGCGTGTTCACCAGGCGCAGCAACTCGGCGCGGCGTGCTGCGCGCGGCGACACCCAGACCGAAGGCGTGCCCTCGACCACCGGCGGCGGCGGCTCGGGTGTCTGTTGCATCACGCCGTCGTTGTAGCGGTAGAAGCCCTCGTTGGTCTTGCGGCCCAGGGCGCCGGCGGCCAGGCGCTGCGCGGTGATCACGCTCGGGCGGAAGCGCGGCTCTTCAAAGTACTGGTGGTAGATCGATTCCATCACCGGGTGCGACACGTCGAGCGCCGTCAGGTCCAGCAACTCGAACGGGCCGAGGCGAAAGCCGGCCTGGTCCTTGAGGATGCGGTCGACGGTCACGAAGTCGGTCACGCCTTCGCCGACGATGCGCAGCGCCTCGGTGCCGTAGCCGCGGCCCGCGTGGTTGACGATGAAGCCGGGTGTGTCCTGCGCCTGCACGGCGCTGTGGCCCATCTGCACCGCATAGTCGGCCAGTTGCTTGCAGACCTCGGGCGCGGTCTTGAAGCCCGCGACCACCTCGACCACCTTCATCAGCGGCACGGGGTTGAAGAAGTGGAAGCCCGCGATGCGCTCGGGCCGCTTGAGGCCGGCCGCGATGGCCGTCACCGAGAGCGAAGAAGTATTGGTGACCAGCGTCGCGGTCTCGGCCACCACGCCTTCGAGTTCGCGGAACAGCTTGCGCTTGATTTCCAGGTCTTCGACCACGGCTTCGATCACAAGGTCGCAGCCTGCCAGCGCCTGGATGGAATCGACGGCCTTGACGCGCGCGATCTGGGCATCGCGCGTGGCGGCGTCGATCTTGTTTTTCTCGTGCAGCTTGTTCCATTGGGCGACGAGGGCTTCGCGGCCGCGTTCTGCGGCACCCGCGAAGCTGTCGAGCAGCAGCACTTCGCTGCCCGCCTGGGCGGCGATCTGCGCGATGCCGCGACCCATGGCGCCGGCGCCGATGACGCCGATTCGGGAGTAGTTCACTGTCATTTGCTGGAGATTTTCACTGGTTGGGTGGTTCCGGGCCTGCCGTGCAGGCGCCAATGCAGGTGTCGACGCAGGTGCCGAGCAGATGCTGCTGTCGAAGGCTTCGATTTTGCAGTCCCGCGCGGACGGGGCGTGACGGGTTTTACGCGGAGGCGTTTTCAGGCCGCGCGGCGCGGCTGCGGTCGATAGCCACGCTCAGCGAAATGGCGATCAGCACCAAGCCCAGGCCGGCCCAGCTCATCCAGGCGCCCGCATCGTTGGCGAGCAGCCAGCCGCCAAGCGCGGCGCCCACGGCCTGGCCGGTGTAGATGCCGGAGCTGTTGAGCGCTACCGAGCCCGGCGCGAGCGCGGGCGCCAGGCCCACCAGACGGGCCTGCTGGGCCGAATTGGTGGCGAAGCAACCCAGGCCCCAGGGAACGAGCACAACGGCCAGCCAGGCGAGCGTGGAGGCCAGTGGCCACACCAGAAGGCTCGAGGCGATCAGCACGGTCGTGATCAGCACCATGCGGCCGGCGCCCACGCGGTCGATGTACCGGCTGACCACCATGTTGCCGATCAGCCCGCAAACGCCGAACAGCGCCCACATCACGCTCAGCGTGGTGGCGTCGGCGCCGAAGCTCTGCTTGAGGATCGGCCCAAAATAGCTGAACAGCACGAACTGGCCGGCGCCCTGCAGCGCCGTGACCGACACGATGCCCATCAGCACTGGGCTGCGCAGCACACGCAACCATGCTTCGGCGGTCAGTGCGGCAGGGCGGATGCCGCTCGGCAAGGTGAGCCAGATCGATGTCGCGCTCGCGACACTGAGCGCCGCGATTGCCATGAATGCCATGCGCCAGCCCAGATGCCCACCGATCAGCGCGCCGATGGGCAGGCCCAGCACCGATGCCATCGACCAGCCGAGGAAGACGAAGGTGACGGCGCGCCCGCGATGCTCGGGCGGCACCAGCATGCCGGCGCAGGCCGCAGCCTGGGGCGTGAAGATGGCCGGCGCGATCACCGTGAGCATGCGCATCGGCAGCAATGCACCGAAGCTCGGCATCAGCGCGCAGAGAACGTGGCCGGCGGCGTACCAGAGCAGGGTGATGGCCAGCAGCTGCCGACGGTCCCAGCCCGCGACCGCAGCGGCCAGCAACGGAGCGCCGATGCACATCACCGCCGCGGCAGCCGTGATCAGTTGCCCTGCGGTGGCGACCGTGACCGAGAGCGATGTGCTGATTTCATTGAGCGTGCCGGGCACCACCATCACGCCCGTGCCGATCACGAAATTGCCAACGAGCAGCGCCCAGAGCGCACCCTGTGGCGCCGGCCGGCTCACCGGCGGACCTGCAGCGCGCCGGGATTCACGATGTTCGTGGGGTTGCCGTTGATGTAGCTCACGACGTTGTCGAAGGCCTGCCCGAAATAGCTCTCGTAGCTTTCCTGCTCGACGTAGCCGATGTGCGGCGTGCAGATGCAGTTCTCGAGGCGCAGCAGCGCGTGGCCTTGCAACGGCGGTTCGCTCTCGAACACGTCGATGGCGGCCAGCCCGGGGCGGCCGCGGTTGAGTGCGGCGAGCAGGGCGTCGGCTTCGACCAGCTCGGCGCGCGAGGTGTTGACGAAAAGCGCCGTCGGTTTCATGCGCGAGAGGTCTTCCAGCGTGATGAGGCCGTTGGTTTCTTCGTTGAGCCGCAGATGCACCGACAGCACGTCTGCAGCGGCGAAGAACTCGTGGCGGTTCTGCGCGACCTGGAAGCCGTCGGAACGGGCCTTGGCGCAGCTGGCTTCACGGCCCCAGATCACGACCTGCATTCCGAAGGCCTGCCCATAGCGCGCGACCAGCTGGCCGATGCGGCCATAGCCCCAGATGCACAGCGTCTTCCCCTTGAGTACCGAGCCGAGCCCGAAGTTGGGCGGCATCGAGGCCGACTTGAGACCTGACTGTTGCCAAGCACCGTGCTTGAGGTTGCTGATGTACTGGGGCAGCCGGCGCATGGCAGCCATGATGAGCGCCCAGGTGAGCTCCGCAGGCGCCTGCGGAGAGCCCGAGCCTTCCGCCACCGCCACGCCGCGCTCGGTGCAAGCCGCGACGTCGATATGCCCGGCGACGCGCCCGGTCTGCGAGATGAGCTTGAGCTTGGGTAGCTTCTCGATCAGCTGGCGCGAGATATGGGTGCGCTCGCGGATCAGCACGATCACGTCGGCATCCTTGAGGCGGACCGATAGTTGCCCGATGCCTTTCACCGTGTTGGTGTAGACCTTGGCCGCGTACGCGTCCAGCTTGGCGGCGCAGCGCAATTTGCGCACGGCGTCCTGGTAATCGTCGAGGATCACAATGTTCATGGCGTGCCATTGTGCCTCGCAGCATTGGAATGTCGTGCCCGTGAACGTTTGGATACCCGCCCCCACAGCCGCTCGCAGGGGTGTTCGGGCTCAATGCAGGCGTGTCGAGCGCGGGGCCGTGGCCATGGTTTCGGCGGTTTCGAGTGCTGCCAGCCGGTCGAGTTCGGCGCAGACGTCGGCCATGCGGCCAGAGATCACGACGCGGTTGCTGTGCTGCTGGCCCTTGCCGTCGACCACGCGGACCACGCGCAATGGGCGCGCCGGTGCTGTGGGCGTTGCAGTGCCGCTGGAGCGGGCAGTGCAGGCGGGGCGTACTGCCACATAGCGCAATCCGGCCGAGGTTTCAGCTGCGTCGAGGTGATCCCTGCGGTGAGGGCGGCGTGCCGGCATCAGACGGCTGGCCAGCGATTGCAGCGGCATCCAGAAATCAGCGATGGCGAGGAGGGCGATTCCCATGTGAACTCCAAAAAAGTATGAGGTTGAACACAGGCAGGATTTCTTGAATCGGCCGCGACAGGGTGATGGCGACTCTTCGCCATACGCCCGCCACCTGTTGCTGCCGGATGGGGTGCTGCGGAAAGCAGGCCGTGAGGCCTACATCAGCATGGTGTTGCGGATGAGCCCCACTGCGAGGCCTTCGATTTCGAACGGCTCGCCGGGCTGGACGATGATGGTCGGGTAGTCGGGGTTCTCGGCGTGCAGCTCGATGACCTGCTTGTTGCGCTTCAGGCGCTTGACGGTCACTTCGTCACCCAAGCGTGCGACCACGATCTGGCCGTTGCGCGCTTCCTTGGTGGCTTGCACCGCGAGAAGGTCGCCATCCATGATGCCGGCGTCGCGCATCGACATGCCGCGCACCTTGAGCAGGTAGTCGGGCTGGCGCTGGAACAACGTGTTCTCGACGTAGTAGGTCTGGTCGACGTGCTCTTGCGCGAGGATGGGGGAGCCGGCTGCGACGCGACCGATGAGCGGCAACGCCAGTTGGGCCATGCCGGGCAGCGAGAGCGAGAACTGGCCGCCCTCGCGGTGGCGCGTTTCATTGAGAGAGCGCAGGGCGTCGCCCTTGAGGCGGATGCCGCGGGAAGTGCCGCTGACCAGCTCGATGACGCCCTTGCGGGCTAGTGCCTGCAGGTGCTCTTCGGCGGCGTTGGCCGACTTGAACCCGAGCTCATTGGCGATTTCGGCGCGCGTGGGTGGCGCACCAGTGCGTGCGATGGCGCTCTGGATGAGATCCAGGATCTGCTGCTGGCGGGCTGTAAGCTTCACGGCGAACTGCATATGTGGTTCCTTGCGGCACTGGCTAGATATCCAGTACCTGTATTTTTAACCAGTTTTTAAAAGTTGACAAGCCATGGTCAATTCCTCTTCGCCTGAAGTGCGCCGTCGTGTGGTGGTTTTGGGCACCGGCGGCACCATTGCCGGCCGGGCAGCCAGCAGCGGCGACAACATCGGCTACACCGCCGGGCAGGTCGGCGTGGCCGATCTGCTGGGCGGGATCGAGGCGCCCGAGGGCGTCGCTCTGGAGGCAGAGCAGGTGGCGCAGGTCGACAGCAAGGACATGTCGTTCGACATCTGGCAGCAGTTGGCCCGACGCTGTGCGCACTGGTTGGCGCAGGCCGACGTGGCGGGCGTGGTGATCACGCACGGCACCGACACACTCGAAGAGACGGCGTTCTTCCTGCACTCGGCGCTGGCTCCGTCCAAGCCCGTGGTGCTCACCTGCGCGATGCGTCCGGCCACCGCACTGGCGCCCGACGGACCGCAGAACGTGCGCGACGCCATCAGCGTTGCCGCGACGGAAGGTGCACGGGGCGTGACCGTGGTGTGCGCCGGCGCAATCCACAGCGGCATCGATATCCAGAAAGTGCACACCTACCGACTCGATGCTTTTGCTTCAGGTGATGCGGGGCCGGTCGGCTACGTCGAGGAAGGAGAGGTACGCCGTGTCCGGGAGTGGCCTGAGGGATCGGCGTCGCAGGCGTCGAAGCTCTTCGAGGCGACCAGCGTGCAGTGGCCCCGCGTCGAGATCGTCATGAGCCATGCCGGCGCCAGCGGCGCGGTGATCGAAGCGCTACTGCAGCCCAATGCCGCCGATCCCGTGCGCGGGCTGGTCCTCGCCGCCACCGGCAACGGCACCCTGCACCATGCGTTGGAAGCGTCAGCGCTCAAAGCGCAGGACGCGGGCGTCGTGGTGGTTCGAGCTACTCGCTGCGCGAATGGACGCATCCTGCCGAAGGCCGGGGATCAGCTCCGCGATGCGGGTGCGCTGACGCCCGTGAAGGCGCGCATCGCGCTGATGCTGGAACTGCTGGGGTGAAAACAAAACCGCCCCATTGAAGGGGCGGTTTCGAAAATCAGATCAGGATCAGCTGCTCAGTGCAGCCAGCGCACGCTGCGTGATCTCGTCAACCGTGCCCACGCCCTTGATGGCACGGTACTTCGGCGCGGCGGCCGGGTCGGTCTTGGCCCAGGCGGAGTAGTAGTCGACCAGCGGGCGTGTCTGCTGGCTGTACACGTCGAGCCGCTTGCGCACGGTTTCTTCCTTGTCGTCTTCGCGCTGGATCAGGTCTTCACCGGTCACGTCGTCCTTGCCTTCCACCTTGGGCGGATTGAACTTGACGTGGTAGGTGCGGCCCGATGCCGGGTGCGAGCGGCGGCCGCTCATGCGTTCGATGATGTCGCCGAAGGGCACGTCGATTTCGAGCACGTAGTCGAGCTTGACGCCGGCTGCCTTCATGGCGTCGGCCTGGGGGATGGTGCGCGGGAAACCGTCGAACAGGAAGCCGGCTGCGCAATCGGGCTGCGCAATGCGTTCCTTGACGAGATTGATGATCAGGTCGTCACTGACGAGAGCGCCTGCGTCCATGACGGCCTTGGCCTGTAGCCCGAGCGGCGTGCCGGCCTTGACGGCGGCGCGCAGCATGTCGCCGGTCGAAATCTGGGGAATGCTGTATTTCTGGCAAATGAAGGCCGCTTGCGTGCCTTTGCCCGCCCCGGGCGCGCCCAGCAAAATTAGTCTCATGGTGTCCTCGGACGGTTCTTAGATTTTGTGTCGCGCCGAGCGTCGGCCCGAGGGCTGGGCAAGGCGGAGTTGCGTCGAGGATAGCACGCGTGCCCTCGAAGAATTCCGGCCGCTCGCGCAGGCATGGGAGCGCCTCAGGCGGGGGGCGCGGCGGCGAAGACGGCGCGTACGCGCGCCAGGTCTTCGGGCGTGTCGATGCCCGGTCCGGGCGCGACATGGCTCACGTGTACCGCGATGCGATGGCCGTGCCACAGCGCGCGCAGCTGTTCGAGTGCCTCGGTCGCCTCGACGGGAGCCGGTGGCAGTGACGGAAACTGCCGCACGAAGCCCGCGCGATAACCGTAGATGCCGATGTGGCGCAGCGGGGCAGGGGTGGGCAGTACCGCAGGCGCCGCGCCGTTGGCGGAGCCGTCGCGCCACCACGGGATTGGTGCGCGGCTGAAGTACATGGCGTTGCCCTGTGCATCGAGCACGGTCTTCACCACGTTGGGGTTCATGAAGTCGCCGACAGAGTCGATCTCGTGGGCGGCCGTGCTCATCGCGGCTTCCGCATGGGTGGCCAGCGTGGATGCGACGGCGTCGATCAGCGCGGGGTCGATCAGCGGCTCGTCGCCTTGAACGTTGACGACGATATCGTCGCCGTCAAGGCCCAGCAGTTCGCAGGCCTCGGCCAGCCGGTCGGTGCCGCTGGGATGGTCTTGACGAGTGAGGATGGCCTCGACACCGTGCGCCTGGCATGCCGCAATGATGGAAGGATCGTCGCCGGCGACCACCACGCGCGCCGCGCCGGATTCGCTGGCGCGCTGCGCCACGCGCACCACCATGGGCACGCCGGCGATGTCGGCCAGCGGTTTGTTGGGAAGCCGGGTCGACGCCAGGCGCGCCGGCACCAGAACGGTGAAGCTCACAGTCCGAGCTCTTCGTCGGAGAGCGTGCGTGCTTCGTTTTCGAGCAGCACCGGAATGCCGTCGCGCACCGGATAGGCAAGGCGCGCGCTGCGCGAGCAGAGCTCCTGCTTCTCGGGGTTCCAGGTCAGTGGCCCCTTGGTGACGGGGCAGACGAGCAGTTCAAGCAGCTTGATATCCATCGAGCGATGATAGCTTTGCGTCGAGCGCGGCGAAGAAATCCGCGGAGGGCGCGAACTCCAACGGCACGGCCAGCGCATCGGGCGCCTTGCGCCACAGTTTGATGGCGTCTTTTTCGGTGCAGATGAGGGTATGCACAGTGCCAGCAGGGCGCTGCCAATCCTCGAAATCGAAGTGATCGGGCAATGCAATGGTGTCGGCGAGCGTCAGGCCGCGCGCGCGCAGCATGTCGAAGAAGGCCTCGGGCCGTGCGATCGCCGCCAGTGCGGTCACGGGCTGGCCCGCAAGGGCAGCCAATGGCACACGCTTCCCGTCACTGCCCAACGCATCGTGCGCGAGAGCCCGGGTGGCCGTATAGCCCCCGGCAAAGGCCGGCTGTGCCCCGCTGTGCAGCACCAGATCGCATCGGCGTGGCCAGGCTTCGCGCAACGGACCCGCGGGCAGCCGCCAGCCGTTGCCGATGCCCCGGTCGTCGAACACGCAGATCTCGATGTCGCGCGCGAGCGCCAGGTGCTGCAGCCCGTCGTCGCTGACAATGACCTGCGTGGCCGGATGCCGTTCGAGCAGCGCCCGCGCAGCATCGATGCGCTGGCGTGCCACGAACACCGGCGCCCTTGTGGCATGGTGAATCAACGCAGGCTCGTCGCCGACATCCTGCGGATCGCTGTCGCCGAGCACTTCGCGGCAGTCACCGGTGCGGCGGCCGTAGCCGCGCGACACCACGCCGACCCGAAATCCTCGCTCTTGCAGATGTCGCACAACGGCCATCACGACTGGCGTCTTGCCGGCCCCGCCCGCAATCACATTGCCGACCACGATCACCGGGACGCGCACACGCTCAGTCCGCAGCCACCCCACGCGATAGAGCCAGCCACGCACGGCGAAAAGCGCAGCGTAGATGAGCGACAGCGGCCACAGCAGGCAAGCCAGAGGGCCGCGACGCAACCAGGCGTTCTGTAGCCGCGAGGCCGACGGCGAACCCGTGTTGCCGCTGCTGCCGTCGGAAGGCACTCAGTGCCCGGCTTGCGCCGTCGACTGTGCGGCGAAGGTGATCTGCATCAGGCCGGCGCGGCGCGCGGCCTCCATCACCGTCACCACGGCCTGGTGCGGGCTGGTCGCGTCGGCGCTGATGATCACCACGCTGTCCTTGCCGCCCGTGGCCGCGGCGGCGAGGGCGGCCGTCACGGTCTCAACGCTGCGGTCGGCCACCGGGGTCTTGTTGATCGAGTAGCGGCCGTCGGCCGATACCGCCACGATCACTTCCTTCGGGTAGTCGCGCTGCGCGTCGACGTCCGCCGTGGGCAGCCGCAGCTGCATCTCGGTGAATTTGCTGTAGGTGGTCGACAGCATCAGGAAGATCAGGATCACCAGCAGCACGTCGATGAACGGGATCAGGTTGATCTCCGGCTCGTCGCGAGCGCCGTGGCGGAACTGCATGCGGGCGCGGGTCATGACAAGCCTCCGCCGGGCCGCTCCAAGGAGGCGGCGGCCCCCTCGGGGGGCAGCGCAGCACACGCAGTGGCAAGCGTGGGGGTCATCATTTGCGCAGGGCGTTCAGGTGGCGGGCGAAACGCTCGCCCGAGAGTTCGAGATTCAGCAGGTACTCGTCGACCCGGCTGCGGAAGTAGCGCCAGAAGATCAGTGTCGGAATGGCGACGATCAGGCCGAAGGCGGTGTTGTAGAGCGCGATCGAGATGCCGTGCGCCAGTTGCGCCGGATTGCCCGAGCCCACTGCGCCGCTGCCCGGCGACTGCGAGCCGAAGATCTCGATCATGCCGATCACCGTGCCCAGCAGCCCCAGCAGCGGGGCTGCCGAGGCGATGGTGGCCAGGGCAGGCAGGTAGCGCTCGAGCTTGTGCGCCACGGTGCGGCCGGAGGCTTCCATGGCGGCGCGCAGGTCGTCTTCAGTGCAGCGCGGATTGGCATTCAGAGCGCGCAGGCCCGCGGCCAGCACCTGGCCGAGCATCGAGTTGCGTTCAAGTTTGGTCACGATGTCCGGGCCGGGAATGGCGCCGTGCGACACGGTGATGGTTTCGTCGAGCAGCTTCGGCGGCAGTACCCTCACGGTCTTGAGACTCGTGAAACGTTCTATAACCAGCGCGAGCGCAATGACTGAACAAGCGAGCAAGGGCCAGATTGGCCAACCCGCGGCAACTATGATGGAAAACAAGAAAATCCTCCGGCCCGTAGACTGCAAATGCGCGGCGATTATCCACTGAGCCCACCATCAGCACGCGCCTTGTTTTTGTGTCGGCAAGGACGCACAGATTCTGTGGATAACTTTGTGATTAACCTGCTGCGCAACTCATCCGGACCCGCATGGGGCGGCCTTTCCGCTAGATCGACTGAATTTTGAGCAGCACTTTTTTCAATGAAATCAATGGCTTGCACGAGAAACCGTGCGCCTGCCCCGCACCGGGGTCTGAAGACAGGGGGCGTGCGGCCCGTTGTGGAAGAGTGGCATTTGGCCGAGCGTGCATTTTGTGAACTTGCGTGAATCGAATTCCGCGCCCGGGCCACGCGTCTGGGCAGTCGGCGCGTTGTGCCACGCGGTGGCCGACGCGCTCGATGCGCGCTTCAATCCGGTGACCGTGCGCGGCGAGATCTCGGGTTTTTCGCGCGCGTCAAGTGGACATTGTTACTTCGCGCTCAAGGACGAGTCGGGCCAGCTGCGCTGCGCGATGTTCCGCCGGGCAGCCGGTTTGCTCGACTTTTCGCCCCGCGATGGTGATCAGGTCGAGGTGCGCGGGCGTCTTGCGGTGTACGAGCCACGCGGCGATCTTCAACTGGTTGTAGAGAGTCTGCGGCGAGCCGGGCAGGGCGCCTTGTTCGAGCAGTTCATGCAACGCAAGGCACGCCTGGAAGCCGAAGGACTCTTCGATCCGGCGCGCAAGCGAGCGCTACCGGCCATGCCGCGCGCGGTCGGTGTCGTCACGTCGCTAGGCGCGGCCGCCTTGCACGACGTGGTGACGGCGCTGCGAAGGCGCGTTCCACACATTCCGGTCGTGCTTGCACCAGCGGCAGTGCAAGGAGCCAATGCGCCGGCCGAACTGGTGCGGGCACTGCAATCGCTCTATGACCTCGCCCCTGCGGTCGACGTGATCTTGCTGGTGCGTGGCGGTGGCTCCATCGAAGACCTCTGGGCCTTCAACGACGAGACCCTGGCGCGCACCATCGTGCAGAGCCCGGTCCCGTTGGTCAGTGGCGTGGGGCACGAAACCGACTTCACCATCGCCGATTTCTGCGCCGATCTGCGCGCGCCCACGCCAACCGCCGCGGCGGAATTGGTGAGTGCGCCGCGCGACATGTGGCTCGGTGCGCTCGATCTGCTCGACGAGCGTCTCGGCGATGCGCTGGGCGGGCGCCTCGACGCCCTCGGGCAGCGCGTCGACCAGGCGGCGGGGCGTCTCGGCCGACCCTCGAACCTGGTGACGCGCCAGCAACTGCGCCTGGCGCACCATGTGCAGCGCCTTCGATATGCGGTGCTGTCGAGACGGGAGCGCCTGTCGCAGGCGCCCCGGTCAATCGCCGCCGACTTTCCCTTGAAGCTGGGGCGTGCGCTGGTGCAGCGTCGCGAGCGCCTGGAACGCGTGGCCTTGCGCATGCGGCTGCTCGATCCGGCATTGGTCTTGCAGCGCGGCTATGCGTGGCTGACCGATACAGACGGTCATGCGATCGTCAGCGCAACGCAACTGGCGGCGGGCGACGCCATCAAGGCGCGGCTCGCCGATGGCGAAGTCGACCTGACCGTCACTCCGGGCGACGCGACGGGAACGCGTCCGACGCTGCCTCAATAATTACTTCCTAGAATCCCTGATTCCCACAACCAACCCACGAGAAAAAACCATGGAACATGTGCTCCCACCCCTGCCGTACGCCCTCGACGCACTGGCACCCGAGTATTCGAAGGAAACCCTCGAATACCACTACGGCAAGCACCACAACGCCTACG